>VBLP01000332.1:14119-31474 GCA_005887925.1 Deltaproteobacteria bacterium
AAGCGCGGCCTTGAATGCGCACGTCACGGGGCTCTGGGCGCGCACCCGGCCGCGCTTGCCCGGGAACAGGAGCGGCGAGGCACCGCGCTTCAGATGACGGCGACGCAGAACATCGAGCGCCGAATCCAGGATCGGCACGTGACGGATCTTGCCGCTCTTGGTCGTGCCCTGTCGTGCGCGTTGCACGATGATCAGCCTCGCATCGAGATCGATATCGTCGTGCTGCAGATGGAGCAACTCGTCGATCCGGAGCATGGTCGCGACGGACACCGCGATCATGTCGCGAAGCTCGTCTGACGATGCGAGAAGCAGCCGCTCCAGCTCGCCCCGCGTCCGGATCCACTTGTACGCGCGGTCGGGGACCTCGCGTTGCTTCACGCCATCGCACGGGTTCGCGGCGATCCACTGCTCGGCGACAAACCACGAGCACGCGCTCGACAGGCATCCCAGCGCGGAGTTGACGGTGGTCGCCGCGTAGTCCTTTGCGACGTCATCTCGCCAGCGAGCGATGTACTTGCTCGTCAACGTTGCGATCGACGCGGTGCCGAGGTGGGGCAGGATCTGGTACTTCATGAACTCGCTGTAGGCCCGGTGCGAGCGCGAATGGCTCTCGGCGAGCCATCGGAGCCACGCCTCGGCCGCTTCCTTCAGCGTCCGCTTCGTGTCGTGCTCCGGGGCGAGCTCGCCGCTCGCGCGCATGCGTTGCTTGACCCGATGTTCCTCCTCCAACGACGTCGCTTTCTTCCGAGAATCGACCGTGCCGAGATAGACCTTGCTGCTACACCCGTCGGCTCCGTTGGTGCGGCCATACACCTGGAACCTCGTCCCGTCTGCGCGTTCAATGCGGCGGATCATGATGCGCCCACTCTCGCACGCAAGACCGACAGCAAGCGCGGCGAACGCGGAAATTCACGAGCCGATCGCTCCAGGACTGGCCCGTCTCCGCCGCTACCACGGGGCGGCTGGTACCGCGATGGTGGACGACGTTGTGTTCCTCGGATGACACGCCGTCGCGCGGTTGAGCTTCAACGCCCTGAGCTTCGGCGGCCGGGAGCACACAAAGCTGTTCCGTGCCGATCGGCCTGGCCGGTGACCGAGGCGCCGCGGCTCCCTCGGGTCGCGGTTGCTTTGAACGTCTCGCTGGAGTCGCGTGCGATAGAGGACCTCAAGCCTGAAGAGACAGTCCGCGCAGGCAGGTCGGCCCGGAGGAGCCACAGTCCTCCGGTCTGAACCTCGCGCGGTTCGAGAAAACTGTGACCTCAATGCTTCGCGAGCGCCGCGAAGTCTTCAGGCTTGGAGACGAGCGCGAGCCGACCGTCGCTCGTCGCCGCGAGCGCGGTCGGAGCATCGGCTCGACGGGGATGGCGATCGTCGCGAGCACAACGGTGCCGCGGCGCACGCGACGCACCTGCGCCTCGCGGTGCACGCGTTGTCGAACGCCTCCGCCGCGCTCGCGGCATCGGCTGGCGCCGACATCCTCGCGCACACGCCGGTCGAGCCGCTCGCGCCGACGACCGTCGTGGCGTGGCGAGGCCGCGCCGTCATCTCGACCCTCGCTGCGTTCGGCGGCACCGATGAGGCCGTCGCCAACCTACGCGCGCACCGCGCCGCGGGCGCCACCGTCCTCGCCGGCACCGACATGGGCAACCTGCGCGACGATGGCCCGTCGTCGAGGGAGGTCGCGCTCCTCGCGAAGGCCGGCCTGGACGACGCCGCGATCGTCGCCGCGATGACCACGACGCCCGCTGCGTACTGGAACCTCCCGTTCCGCACGATCGCCGCCGGCGCCGATGCGAGCGTCCTCGTCCTCGACCGCGATCCGCGGAGCGATGCAAAGGCGCTCCTGGCACCGCGCGAGGTTTGGCTCCATGGCGTGCGCGTGAAATGAACTTCACGCGCACCGGCCGACGTCGCTACCTACCGACCGGCGCTCCTGACTATCCCAGTACGTCTGAGACGCTGACCGCGGTGACTGCCGAGTCGAGCCAGCGCTCCAAGACCGCGAGGTCTGTGCACGCTTCGATCCGCGCGTCGTCGTCCTTGCTGGGCGCGAGTTGCCGGCGGGCGAGCACGCGGCGCAGAGCAGCGCGCGCTTCGCTCAGCCTCCCCTTCTCGATCCCCTCGTCGATGAGCTCCTGCTTCGTCTCGGGGCTTTGCTCCAGCAGGGCGCGGAGGATGTGTTGCCGCCGGGCCTCGATCTCGGGGTCATCGACCTTGCCGAACTTCGAGAGCAGCTCCTGGCGCGTCGGGGTCGACATCGGTAGGTATTCTAGCATGCTCAGCGTCCAGTCGAGGGGCCGTCGCGGCGCCACCCATCGGCCGAACTCATCGAGCGCTTGACCGGACCCTCGATCCAGTAGCAGCCTGGCGCGAAGCGCACCGGCTGGCGCATCTCCTCCAGCCACTCGGGCAGGTGCGGGGCCACGAGCCAGAGCGGCTCCTCGCCTCGCCATGACGCGTCTTGCTCCTCGAGCCGCTGCAGCTGCCTCGCTTGCCGACGCAGCAGCGCGCGCTCGACCGGCTTCCGATCGAGGTGATTGCGCGGAAGCTTCAGCTCGAGCATCACCTCGTCGTGAGGTTGTGCCTGCGGCCACGGCGCTGCCAGGTGCTCGAGCGACTGGGGTCGACGGACGATGAGGAAGCCATCCGCCTGCACCCTCTCAAGCCGGATCTCGGGCGGGTCCTGCCATCCGGCCGCGCCCGCCGTGACGCGCTCGGTCTCCTCGGCAAATGTCCGCTGGGCGAACTGCTCCAGGTGCCCCATTGTTCCGCCGATAGTAGCGTTGCCTGTTCATGCTGCAGTGGTCCCGACGGCATATCAGAAGACCGAACGCGTGCCGCCGGGCCGGGATCGCCTCCATAGGTGAGATCTCGACACAGCATCAGGCCTCGCTGGGCGTCGGATGCTGCCTACTGTGTGGACCGCTCCAGCGCCTCGAAGGCGTCGCTCGCGGCCTTGCCGTTCCGCTGCTCCGCGATCGTGAACCGGCCGACGACCTTGAACGTGTCGAGCTCGACGCGCCGCTGCACGCAGCCCGACTCGAGCAGCCAGTAGCGGTACGTCGTCTCCATCTGGCCGGACCGGGCTTCACGCTTCGCGCCGGTGATCACGCCGACCTTCTCTCAGCTCGTGACCTACCCTTCCACGAGGCCGCCCTCCTTCCGGCTGACCTCGAGCTCGCCGCCGACCACGCGGATCCGCATCGACGCGCTGTCACGGCTGATGCCGGTCATGTTCAGTAGACGCGCGCCCGTCCCCGAAGGACGCGCTCATCCTCCTCGATCCCGAAGATCGTATCGACGCGGGTCTCCATACGCAGCGCGGCGCCACAGCACTGCGCCACGGCGCGCGCGTAGTACGTGTTGTGATCGTGATGCGTGATGCCGGTGCCGCGGATCTGCGGCTGGGCTGCGTGGCACGACGGACAGGCGGCGATGGTCACGTATTCCCCGCACTCGGCGATGGTCGCGACGTGCTGCCGGTCGCCGGCGTCGATGACGACAACCTTCACGCTGCCCTCGCGCGCAACGTCCGCCAGGTGTTGCCACGCCGGTGGATGGCGCGCAGCAGCACGCGCCTCCGCCCGGCCCGGCTCGACGGCTCCGGCGGGATCGGCGGGCGCCGCACGGAGCGGATCCGGTACGCGATCCCGAGCGCGGTGAGCGCGGCGGCGATCGAACCGGCGACCACTCGCTGCGGGGCGCCGCAGCGCAACCCGCGCCGCACGATCACCAACCAGCGCTCGCTGTAGCCCGACGGAGCCCACTCGCGGAGGACCACCGCCTCGCCGCCGCGCCAGGTCCCGGCATAATGTCCAGACCTGGATGACGTAGCCGCCGATGCGGCGAGGCCCGCCTCGCGGCGGGTCTCCGCGGTCAGAGCGCTGAGGTCGGCCCCGCGTGGTTCGATCGCGATCACGACCAGCCCAGGTTGGCGCGGTCCTCCTCCGGGATCTCGGCGAGCACATGCACACGCTGGTAGAGCGCCGAGCTCGCCATCTCCTCCAGCTCGTCGTCGGCCCAGCTTCGCTCCGTCGGCGCCTGGTGCGCAGCGCGCGTGATCGCGTTGTGGACGTGCGCGACGCTGTGGCCCGGTTCGGCCTCCCACGCGGCCTTGACGGCATCCCAGACGTCGGGCTTGCGCAGACCGGGGATGCGGATCAGGCCGTGGAACACCATCCGGCGCAGGGCCTCCTCGCCGTCGAGTCGACCGTCACGCGTCGACTGGTCGACATAGTAGGAAGCCCACGCGGCGCGCCAGGCCGCGGCGAACCCTTCCATCACCTCGCCCTGTGCGGCGAGCGCATCGCGAACCATGTCGGCCAGGTCCTCGCGCGTGTGCCGCGCCGAGAACACGGTGCGCGATCCGCGGAGGAGCGTGAGGTTGACGCAGCGGATCCGCTCGGCCGCCCAGCGCAGACGGAAGCCGCCGGTGCCGTCGTCGGCCGTGGTGATCCGCAGCGCGAGCCGGTGCGCCTCGCCGACGCCGGCTGCGCCGGTCGAGTCCGGGAAGTGGTGCGGGTTGCACAGCACGGCATCGATCCGGGCCCGCTGCCGATCGTAGCGAACGCGGACGCGCGCATCGGCCGGGAGCAACTCGGCGACGTCGGCGGCGATCGCGTCGAGGTCATAGGGCACGTAGCCGGTGCCGACCACCGCGAACAGTTCCCGCGCGGCCCGATCCTCGGTGTCGCGGATGCGGATGCGCACGCGATCGCCGCGGCGCTTGCCGGCCCACGCGTTGATGTTCGTCCGCAATGCCGGAGCGACGCCCGTGGGCGCGAAGCTCGCGAGCCGCGCCCACCCGGTCTCGCTGGGGACGAGCCGATCGATCCCAGTGCCCGTGTCGAGATCGCGCTCGGTCACGACCCGGCCGGTGTAATCGACCGACACGCCGCCCAGATCGATCCAGTGGTCGGCGCGCTGCTCGCGCTGGACCTGGGCGCGCAGCTCGGCCATGCCGTCCTCGACCGTCGGCAGACGCAAGAACGCGGCGCGGTCGCGCTTGGCGAGCTTGATGCCGATGTCGCAGAGCGGCGTGCCATGCGCGAACGCGGTCTCGGTGCCCGAGAGGTGAGAGCGCGTGGTGATGCCGAGCTGGCCAAGGATCGCGGCGTGGTCGCGATCAGCGCGGGCAGCTGCGGCGGTGTCGATCGTCGTCGTGTTGAGCATGCACGCAAGATGGATCCGGACGACGTGTTTGTCAACTAGGAAAAGACAATGTATTGCCAGATGAAGCGTCTTTTTCAAGTTGACCGGAGAATGTCGAGTGCGTATACGAAGTCCATGGGCGTTTCGTTCTGGTCGGCCGACGTCAACCGTCACCCTCTCGTGCGCTGCACGTGCGTCGACTACTCGTGTCAGGCGTGCGATCAGTCGCTGCACCTCTGCGGCAGCAACGCGGCGGATCTGTTCGCGCACATCGGCGCCACCTGGGAGCTGGCCGGCATGATGCCGGCCAAGGAGGTCGCGATCCTGTGCGAGCGCCGCCTCGCTACGCTCGCGACCGAGCCCGCCCTCCTGCCTTGCGTCGATGGGCGCGTGATCTGGTGTGGCCGGCCGGCCGGCTACCTGCGCGATCGCATTGCCGAGCTGCTCCGGATTGCGCTCGCTGCCGGCGAGGGCTTTATCGCCTGGGGGTGATTGACTTTCATTGCCAGGTTGACAGCGCGTGCCGCTGGGCGCAAGGCTGAGCACGATGCCCCGCAGCCCCGTGATCGCCCCCAAGGGCTACTTGACGATCGCTGATGCGGCGGAGCGGGCGGGCGTGAGCACGGCGACCGTCCGTCGTGCCATCGAGGCGGGGACGGTGCGACACCAGCGCGATGGATGGGCGATCTTCGTCGACGCCAGGGACGTCGACGAGATCGAGCTCAAGACCCGCGGCCAAGAGGGCGCGGATCGCGTCGCGGTCATGCTCCGGCCCGCGCGTGACCGCTACGAGCTCTGGGAGCGGGCGGCCGGTGACGAGCCGGTGAGCGCGTGGCTCGGCAAGCTCGCTGACCGGGCCGCGAAGCGCCGGCGGTAGGCCTGCGGCGGCTCGTGTGAGCGCGGAAGCCTGGTCCGGATGCGCCAGCTCGAGGCGCCGTTCGCCGCATCGGCGTGTGAAGCCGCGAGCTGACGCGGCGCGGATAGCACCGACGGAACGTCACGGCGGCGCGAGGAAGGCGCACAGCGTCGTCACCAGGCGCGCCTCGCCGTGCTCCGGACGATCGAGGAACACGAAGTGGGTGGCGCCGGACAGCTCGACGATCTGAACCCGGCGTGCGTGGACGAGCTCGCGGCGCAGCGCGGTCGCGGCACGGATCGCGTCCGCGTGCCAGGCCGGCGCGTCGCCGGCGAGTTCGTAGTTGTCGCGCAGCGGCCCGGCAGTTCTGCGAGTCGCGACCTACTTGGACTTCGACTTGGCCTCTGCCGCGGCCCTGGTGTCAGAGGCGGCAACTGCGTCCTCAAGCACCACGTGGATCCAATCGACGGCAAGCCGGCGATCTCGTGCTGCGGCGCGGTCGATGCCCTCGCGAAGGGTGCGGGTCAATCGGAGCGTCATCCGAGCCTCGCGAGGTTCCTGGCCTTTGCGTCGCGGCACGAGAAGATCCTCCGATGACGGCATCGATGTGGACAAGCAAATGACCACGAATCTCGGGTGAGTTCGCATACTTGCACCCTTTAGGTGCATATTAGCACCTAAAGGGTGACGAAAATGCTACTCGATGAAGATGACCGCGAACGCCCATCACGTCGAATCGTTGCTCACTTTCGACCGAACAGCGCTTACCAACGTACTGGCCCACGCCATCGCTGCAGCCCGCATCATCGGTCATCTCGACGACCTCGCTATCGGCCAGCTCGCCGATCATGTCGACGCGATCGTCCATGAGCTGACCGAGCTACTCGGCGACCCTCGCCTGCGCGCCGCACCCAATGCTGCTGAGCCAGGCAAGCGCGACAGCGCGCTGATGCTCACGTCCGGCCCGGGAGGTGTCCTATGACCCGGGCGCGCCCACGGCTGGCTCCATGCCGCATCGAACTCTCGACCGCGTTCGACATGCTCCGCCAGGACATTGCCAGGACCGACGCGCTGGTCTCCGCCAGCGAGCACCAGCTCGAGCGGTTCCCCCGGAACACGAAGGACGAGGACGAGGACGGGGACGACGGCGATCGTCACCTGCAGTTGGAGCACCTCTCGCACTTGCTCGGCGCCGCGAAGGAGTCGGCGCGAGCGGCCGTGTACCTCAGCGCGCAGTTCGCTGCCGAGCTCGCCAAGCGCGGAGCGGGATCATGACCGTCCGTGTGCCGCCAGCTGCGTCCCGCGACGAGCTTCGAGGCTTCGTCGCGCGGATGCTGGGGTGGACCAACAATCGAGCCGTTGACTTGGCGCTCCGGTCGATCGAGCTTGCCGCCAACCATCGAGCCGCACTCGTCCTGCGCGGTGCCGAGGATCTCGTGCCGATCGCGCATTCCCTCCATCGCCGCGCCTTGGGCGCCAACCTGCCGTTCATCGTTTGCGATCCGCGCCGTGGCGACACGCCAGCGTCGGTACGCTTGCCGGCGAGCTATGAGAGCGGGTTGCGGGCAGTGGCCGCGGCCACAGGTGGAACGCTATGCATGCGCGCATGCCGGCTGCCGAACGACTTCTCGGCCGCTACGTCGCGGCTCCAGGAGATCGATGATGTGATGCTGGCTGTCTGCGTGGCAAGCGGCGATGACGACGATGCCCCACTCCTCGTGCGGCCAGCGCCGATCTGCGTGCCACCGCTCGCCACGAGGAACGATGAGCTGTCGCGGATCATCGACGAGTACGTGCAGGACGCAATCGCCGAGCTCGACGCAAGTGGCACCGGGTTCGCGGACACCGACCACGCGTGGGTCCGTGAGCACGCCGCAGGCTCGCTGGCGGAGATCGAGAAGGCGACCCTGCGCTTGGTCGCGCTGCGCGCGTCGAGCAACACGACCATCGCTGCGGCGCGGCTCGGAATGGCGCAGGTCTCGCTGGTCCGGTGGCTCGGGCGACGTTGCCCATCCGCTCGAGTTGCGCCGTAGCGCGATCTGGTCGCTCACGACGGGTCGCAGCGAGCCGGCTGGGCGTTCAACGGCCCGCGCGGATGCAGTCCTGGCAGGTGCAGCATATTGATGCATCCAATGACGGAGCCGAACGCGACGCACTGCATCCACAGGACCTCGTGCCGGGCCGCTGCGCGGGAGAAAATCGAAGCAACGAACGGTGATACAGATTGACGCTCCCTCTGGTCCTCCTCATTTATCGGGCGACAAGCGTAGCGATCCTTACATGAATGAGCATTGGTAAGCGATTTCGCGACCACGCTGTTCGACAGGCGGCATCTTGCTGTTCCGCATATGGCCGATGCTAGCGTCGCGAGCGGGTGGCGACTCTCGACGACCTCAGCGGACGTACGCTCGGCGAGTTCGTTCTTGGCGAACGCCTCGACGAAGGCGGCTTCGGCGCGGTCTATCGTTGCGACCAGCCGATGCTCGGCCGCAAGGTGGTCGTCAAGGTGCTCCACCAGCAGCTGCGTCATGACGACGCGGCGCTTGAGCGCTTCAAGCGGGAGGCGCAGCTGGCATCGCGGCTGGATCATCCCTACGCCGCCCATGTCTACGCATTCGGCACCGAGAGCGATGGCCTGCGCTGGATCGCGATGGAGCTCGTGCAGGGCATCACGCTCGACCGCTGGATCGACGAGCGCGGGCCGATGTCGCTGGAGCAGCTCGTACCGTTTTTCGAGCGCGTCGCTCAGGTGGTGCAGGCCGCACACCGCTGCGGAATCGTGCACCGCGATCTCAAGCCGTCGAACGTGATGGTGATCGAGCGCGACGGAACCCTGCTGCCCAAGCTCCTCGACTTCGGAGTGGCGCGGCTGCTCAGCGAAGAACCCGCGTCGACCGCCCACCTGGACCTGGACTGCGAGGATTGCGAGGCAGGGTCGAGCGACATCCAGCGGCGCGACATGGAGCCCACGGCGGCGATGCACACGCGAGATCGGGCCCCGGCGCCGGCGAGCCCCTACCGGCTGACGCCTGCAAACGCAGTGATCGGATCGCCTCCGTACATGGCACCCGAGCAGTGGAGGAGCCCACTGACCGTGGGCCCGGAGGCGGACCTGTACGCACTCGGGGTCATCGCGTATGAGGCGCTGACCGGGCGTCGACCGTTTCAGGCGGACTGCGAGGACGAGTACCGCGAGCTACACTGCGCTGCGCCCATCCCGCCACTCGGCAAGCACTCGTCGCCTGCCCTCGATGAGATCTTCCAGCGCGCGCTCGCCAAGCGGCCGGAAGACCGCTTCGGGAATGCGCGCGAGTTCGCGGAGGCGCTGGATGCCGAGATGGAAGCGCGGATGCTCGCGCACGTCCGCTCTGCGGCGAAGCAGTGGCGCGATCGCCGTCGACCGATCGAACTGTTGTGGCGCGGCGAGATCCTCACGGAGCTCGAGCGGTGGATCGATGGCAGCGGCGCCGGCGTGGCCAGGCGGAGCGAGCTCGAGTTCGCGGAGGCGAGCCGGCAGCACGAAACTGTGCTCGCCGAAGCAAGCCGGCGGCTCGCCGAAGCAAGCCGGCGGCGCCGTGCATGGGTCCGGCGCGGTGCGGTTGCAGCGGTTGTCGCGATGGTGCTGGCCGTCATCGGTGCACTGTATGCACGGGCAGCAATGATGCAGCAGCGGGCAACGGCGAACCAACAGGTTGCCGACGCTACTGCGCTCACCGCCGAGGTCGAGCAAGGTAGGGCTGCGTCACTTCACGACGACCTGGCCGAGGCTCAGCGACATCTGGCCGAGGCGTACCGCCGCGGCGACCACTCGCCAGCGACGGAGTTCATGCTGGCGCGTGCCCTGCAACCGCTTCGCGCCGAGCTGGCCCGACTGTCGGCGAGCTCGGGCCGGATGTGGTCCGCGGCGTTTTCACCGGACGGTCGGCGGATCGTCACGACGGATGACCAAGCTGCCCAGATCTGGGACGCGGAGACGCACCAGCTGCTCGCGACGCTGCCACACGGCGAGACCGTCCATCACGCGGTGTACACGCGCGACGGAATGCGCGTCGTGACCGCGTGCGGCGACGGCATCGTGCGCGTTTGGGAAGCCGCCACCGGGGTACTTCAGCGCGAGCTGCGGCTTTCCGGCCGGACGCCGCGCTTCTACGTCGTCGCCGCGTCGCCCACTGCCGACCACGTCGCTGCGGTTGACGGCGCCGGCGCGATCGCCGTGGTCTGGAGTGCGGGGACTGGCGCGGTGATCGCCGTACTCGAACTCGATGGCTCGCAGTGGCCCTCCCTGCGGTTCAGTGCCGATGGCCGCTGGCTCGCTGCGGGTGGCGGCGACCAGGTGCATGTGGTCGACACGACGCATTGGGGCACGGCACTCACGCTCCACGGGCCGCAGATCCGCGCCATGGCATGGGATCCGACCTCGCCGCATCTCGCCACGGGCAGCGCTGCAGGCGACGCGTCGATCTGGGACGTGCCAGGTGGCATGCGGTTGCGCCATCTCCGCGACGTCGGCGAGCCGGTCGACGCCGTTGCGTGGTCCCCGGATGGCACGCTCGTGGCTGCGGCGAGCCAGGACGGCGCGGAGCAGGTGTTCGAGGCAACGTCCGGCCGGCTCATGAGCCACGGCCACTATCTGAACGGCAAGATCACGTCGATCGAGTTCGATGCAACCTCGCACCTCGTCGCGGCCGGCGGAGCAAACGGCACAGCGGTGGTCGTGGATGCAAGGCTCGGACTGCTGGTCACGGTACTCGACGGGTCGCGCAAGGTGATCCGGGACGTCCATTTCGATCCGCGCTCGCCGCGCCTCATTGGCGCATCGTCGGACGGCACCGTGCGCATATGGGACACGACGTCGCCGTACCGGCGCTGGAGCTCGCCCCCGATCGCCGATGGTTGTGATGTGGCCACGGCGCTCGAGCCCGACGGCCGGTTTCTCGCGATTGGCTGCCGTGGTCATGCCACGCGAGTCTGGGACACGGCACATGATCAGCTCCTCGCCGAGCTGCCGGCGGCAACGTCGCCCGGCGTCGGCATCGATCCGGCGCTTCCTGCAATCTCAGCCGAGGGAGACCGCGTCGCGATCGCGCGCGGCAACACGGTGGAGGTCTACGAGGTGCCGGGCGGGCGGCGGATGCAGGTCATCGAGCACAGCGCCGCAGTGAGTGTCGTGACGTTCGCGCGTACCGGGCGCAACATCATCAGCGGTGCTGTCGACGGGACGCTACTGGTCGCGCGCGACGGTGACGCGGCCGTTTCGCAACCAACCGCGCCGCGCGGCATCGACGCCGTCGGCTTTGCGCCGGATGGTCGGGTACTCGTTGCGGACGCGCGTGGCCAGCTGCGTGTGATCGACGCCGACCGCCGCGTGGTCCTGGCCGAGCTCGACGCGGGCGCTCGCGTCGGCTTGCTGCGGCCCTCGCCGGATGGGCACACAGTGGTCACGATCCCGGTTGCAGACGCTGCGGGTCCGCCCATCTTGTGGGATCTCGACCGTTACCAGATCCTGGCGCGACTGGACGGACATGTCGGCCGTGTCTTTGCCGCGCGGTGGATCGCTGGCGAGCGGATCCTGACCGCAGGCGGTGATGGCTCGGCCCGTATGTGGGACAGGCGTGGCGAGCTGCTCCAAACCTATCGTGGTGACTCACGCTTGGGCGATGCGGTGCTGGATCCCTCGGGATTATTCGTAGTCGCCGGGAGCGGCGACGGACGATTGTGGTTCTGGGATGCGGTGAGCGGACGTGCGCTCTGGACGACAGCGGCACACAGATCAGCCATCGTGGGACTCCATTTCGAGGGCTCGGCCCTGATCACGCACGGCTTCGGTGGCGACCTCTCACGCTGGATCATCGATGGCGCGTGCAAGGCCTGCGGTATCGTCGCACGATGAAAAAGCCGGCGCGTCGCCCGCTCGTAGTTCGCCGAGAAACCGTGCGCGAGCTGCGCGAGCTTGAGCCGCCGCAGTTCACGCGTGTTGTCGGTGGCGACAGCAATGCGTCGTGCACGACCGGCATGGTGGCACCCAAGCCGCCGAACGGCTGATCGGTTCACGCCGGAGTTTCGCTGCGCGCTCCGCCGGGATCTCGCCGAGTTCGACCACGCGCCTCCGGTCGCCCAGACTCTGCGCGCCGAAGCACCACGGTCGGCTCACCGGTCTGCTCGCCCTGAAGGGGTGCCGCGTACCGGTGCCGTCGAATACTACAAGTCTTGAACACGACGATCTGTGATAGTCGACTGTCGTGAGGATCGGCAATGATGCGACGACCGATTCGGTCATCGGCGACGCGGCGATCGATGACACTGCTCTTGATGGCCCATCCGATGCGGCGTCCTGCTACGGGCCGAGCGGCTGGCAGGTCTGTCTCGGCGCCGGGCTCGGCTCGAAGACGCTGAGCGGGACGATCAACACCGATACGAGCCCCGAGCACCTAGCAGCGGCTCCGCCGGGCTGGGGCGGCCTGCAGCCCGACGCGTGCTTCATCGTGGCCGAGGTGATCACCGTCAGCACGGTGTTGGCGGTCGGCTCGCGTCCGCTCGCGCTGGTCGCAACGAGCCAGCTCACCGTCACCGGTCTCCTCGACGTGGCGAGCCACGGCAGCACGCGCGGCGCCGGCTCGCAGTCCATCGAGTGCAAGCCGTTCTTGCGTATCCCGGCCAACGGCGGGCCTCCGGGAGACACCGGCGGCGGTGGGGGCGCCGGCGGCAGCTTCATGTCGCGGGGCGGCGACGGTGGCAGCGGGGACGCCGGCAATCACCAGAATGGCCTCGCCGCCGATCCCATCCTCGGCGTGCCGATGCGGCTGCGTGGTGGCTGTGCCGGACAGCCCGGCGGTGGGCTGTCCGGAACCGGCGGCGGTGGCGCCGGCGGTGGCGCGGTGTACCTCCTCTCGGGTGGGGAACTCACGATCATGGGCTCGATCAACGCGTCGGGTAGCAGCGGTCTCGGCGGCGTCAACGGCGGAGATGAGTCCCCGCACGGCGGGGGCGGTGGTGGCGGCTCGGGCGGGCTGATCGTTCTCTACGGCGCGTCGTCGATCGCGACAAGCACGACCACCATGCTGGTCGCCAACGGCGGCGGCGGTGGTGGTGGCGCCGCGGCCGGCGGTGACCCTCAGATAGCCAACGGCCGGGACGGCAACGATCCGCTGGTCACAGCCCCGACCACGCCTGCCGCGGGGGGGTGCCGCCGGTACCAGTGGCGGTGGCAATGGCGGCGCCGGCGGCAGCGGGTACCCGGCGGCCGCTGCTGCGACCGGCGGCATTGCAGGTGACATGAACTCCGGTGGCGGTGGCGGCGGCGGCGGCAAGGGATATATCCAGGCCAACCAGGATCTCGGCCAGGCGCAGTGCTCGCCGCCCACGACGATCCGCTGAACGCAGTCCTGGACGACGTCGGCTCGTACCTCGACGCGAGCCGAGCGCTCGACGACCTCAAGCTCGAGCTTGTTCGTGGTGGGGACGGCGCTGGCGCGCAGGCCGACACAGGTGCGGGTAGTGGGTGCCCTGTGACCGTCAAGCCGCCGGGCTGAGGCCTGTAGGCGCATCTCATTGCTGCGCGCGTAGCTGCCTCATGGCCGCCACCGATCGCGTGTGCTCGACCAGAAGCCGCTCGAGCACCCGATGGATCGTCGTCGAAATCGACGACTCTTTCGAATAGGAAGAATCGCGTCGGCCCCGACGTTATCCTCGGCAGATGCTGGTGCCGCTCGTGTTCGCGCTCGCCGTTCCGCCTCCTTCGTGCACGCGATCGAGGCGCGGCTCGGGGCCACGCACCTGCACGTGGTCGACTGGTGGGCCGACGATCTCGACGGCGACCACGTCCCCGAGTCGATCGCGTTCGTATGCGGCGACGACGACGCTGGGTTCTTCCTCGTTCAGCACGGGAACGACCTGCTCGAAGCTCCGGCGGAGATCGACGGCCGCAACAGTTGCCCGGAGGCGTCCTCGACGCCGCCCTCGTGGCGGGTCGTGAAGTCCGGCGTCATCAGCGAGAACGTCAACGTCCATCACGGGCACATCAGCTACTCGATCGCGATCCTCGACGGCCGGCTCGTGCTCGTCCGTGAGGACAACGACGGCATCGACGTCGGCCCCGACGGTGCTACCAACGAGGAGAATCACGTCAACTACGACGACCTCACGTGGAGCCAGCGCATCCAGCCGCCGAATAAGCGCGCGAAGCAGACGTCCCGGGCCGCTCGTCCTCGTCACGGATCGGGTGCGCCGGACGTTGAAGCTGATCGGCGGGAGCACGCTGGCGGCGACCCGCACCGATAGCTCGACGACGCTTCACATCCACGCCGATCGCGCTCATACTCCGCGACTGCAGCGACACGCCGTGCAAGACGACTCGGCTCGCGAAGGGTGATAGCGAACTCGCGATCGCGGTGGCGGGCGAGCTCGAGATCCTCGCCGGCAAGACGAAGATCGTCGTGCACTTCCAGCCGCTCGAGGCGAGGCGAGCTACCCGCCGCCCCCAGCGCCGTTCTGACCGCACACGGCTTCGCCTCGCGCAGCACGTCCTCGGCGCGCGCTCGACAGCGGGCGGATCCCGGGCACGGGGCGAGCGTCTCTTCGAGTGGGGTGACCGCGGTTCGGTCACGCCGCTCCAGCGACACGTCGCGCCATCACGAGCCCTAGCGCCGCACTGCGAGCGATGTTGGGCACACGAACTCATCGGCCGGCGTCGGTGCGTAGGAGCGATCGCCGTCCAAGCCGCAACCGATCGATATCATTGAGCATCAGCTTGACTGTCAGCTCGTCATGCCAGACTCATCTTCTAGGTAGTTGCGCGCGGCGCTCCGATACGGTTTCCTTTCTCCAGGTGAACACACCGATGGCTACTGATCCGCCCAAGCGAACCGACGAGTCGACGCCGGTCATCACGCCGGAGCGCGCAGAAGAGCTCGTTCGCGAAGGCGAGACGGCGGCGCGCGACTATCGTCAACGCGTCGAAGAGATGTGGACCATCTCGAAGGACGCTCGCCAGACTCGCGCTCGGTAGGCCGTGCCGCAGCGTTTGTCGCTCCGCTGTGAGCCGTTCGACCGGCTCGAGGTGTGCATCTCGGAGGCGAGTTGCGCGCCCACGGGCTCGTCCGCGAAGCCTGGCGATCAAGTCCGGTATCTCGCGTCGTACCTGCGAAATCCCGAGGTCGGTGCGAACACGATCGTGGTCGAGCATCCATATGTCGACCGTCACTGGCTCGAAGAGTACGCTGGCTACTACGCGACACTTCTCGATCCACCGCGCCCCAAGGCAACGCGCCTGCATTTCTTCGACGCGTCGTGGACCATGGACGAGTTCATGGCGCAGCTCGGCTTGGCGATCGATCGTGGCGACAGTAATGACATCGCGAAGCATTACATAGGATTTTCTGTGATCCGGCCGCTCGCCGCTGCTCCGCTCGGAAGGAC
Source organism: Deltaproteobacteria bacterium (assembly GCA_005887925.1). Classification (GTDB taxonomy): domain Bacteria; phylum Myxococcota_A; class Polyangia; order Haliangiales; family Haliangiaceae; genus JABFXX01. The sequence continues at coordinate 29,541 of VBLP01000332.1, forward strand.
AGTGCTCCGTCCGTATCGTCGTGTCGCCGAGCGCTGCTTCGCGCCTGCGGCGCTTACGCATCGAGTGCACCTGGCAGGCCTGACGATCGAAGTCGAGGGGTTACCGTTTCAGCAACAAGACCAAGGCGTCGCCGCATGTGCCACGACCGCCCTGTGGTCAGCGCTGACCAAGGTGATCCGCACCGATGGCGGACGAGCACCGACGCCGTTCGCAGTCACGGTGGCGGCGACCGATCAGCATGTTCAGGCTAGAGCATTTCCGGCGCTGGGAGGGCTCGACCTCGAGCAGATGGCGAGCGCGATCCACGCTTTCGGATACCAACCGCACGTCTTTCAACGAGCCAGCGAAGCCGACGACTTCGTCCTCTCGCTGAAGACGTACCTCCGCTCCGGTCTCCCCGTGATCGTCCGCGCACGCGTCGTGGATCGCGATCTTCACGCGTTCACGCTCGTCGGATATCGCGAGCGTTCGGGTGAGGAAGATGACGCTGGCGATCTGGAGATCAAGATCGGAGACCAGACGAAGCTGCGAGCGCGCGGCGTGAAGCGCTGGTACTCACATGACGATCGGTTCGGGGCCTACGCCCGCCTTGGCTTTGTCGATGACGAAGGCGAGCAGCGACACACGTGCCTCCGTCTGCTACCAACCGAGCCAGGCTTCGAGCACCTCGAGACGCCAATGGTGTTCTGCGATGCGATCGTCCCCCTCTACCCGAAGCTGCGGCTCACGGCCGAGGAGCTGATCGCGTACGCGATCGATCTTTCGCCCACCGTTCGCTTCCTCGCGCGGGACGAGGTGAACCTCCATGTCGCGCTCCAGTTCATCCTCGGCGGCGAGTACCTGTCCCGACTGCACAAGCAGGCGATGGATCACGATCGGATCGTCCAGATCTGCACCACGCTCGCTCTCTCCCGGTACGTGGGCGTGATTAGCTGGTATCGTGGCGACCATTGGGCGCTCGATGCGGTCTACGATACAACAGACCTTCGACGGGGCGACGTATCGCGACCGCCACTGCTCGCGCTCGTCCCGCTCAACCCAGGCTGGATCGCGGCGCTCGAGCAGATCCGCTCCTTGCGCTTCGGCGATGGCCCACTGATCGCTTGATCTTCTTGAGCAGCCGCGCATCCCCGACGCGCTGTTGCAGTCAAGGTCATCCACGACGGGCACGTCGAACTGACCGCTCGGTAGCCGGCGGTACGAGTAGCCCATGCGATTTGAAGCTTGGGCGCTGCCCGCGAACCCCATAGCACTCGCGGGCAGCGAAGCCGACGCAGTCGCGCAGGTCATCGCGCTCCGAGTCAAGGTTGCCCGCGGCGAGTTGGTAGATGCCGCGACCGATCACCCCCACACGGGCGGCGGCCCGGTCGGCGGTGTAAAGCGGACGCGACCCCTGTCACGCCTTGCCGTCCTTACCTGCCGCTGTCCGCCTTGTCCAGCTCCGGCGCTGGCATGTGCGCGCCGATGCGTTCCGCGATCACTGTGTCCGCCGGGACCGTCGTCGGGTCGATCAGCTTGAAGATCCCGAGCACGAGCGTCATCACCACGCCGCCCCAGGGTGCGCCGCCGAAGTGCGCCTGCAGCGCGGCGATCCCGAGGCCGACGGCCGCGGTGATCAGCGCCAGGGTGCGGCCCTGGGCGATCCAGTGCGTGGACTGGTTGCGCTGGAGCAGCGTCGAGAGGAGGCCGAACGCGATCGCCATACCGCCCCACAGCGGGCCGTAGGTCAGCGCGATGGACAGGAGCGCATCCGCGGAGGTCGTCGAGGTTGCCACCGGATCCGCGACGGCACGGGCATGGGCATGGGCGACGCCGAGGTGCGACCATAGAAGCAGGCAGAGCGCGCCGACAGCGGTGCCGAGCATGAGCATGGAGGCAGAGCGAAAACGGGTCATGGTGGGTATCCTTTGGCTGGAGAAACGGGAGCGGCGGA
>VBLP01000333.1 GCA_005887925.1 Deltaproteobacteria bacterium
CTTCGAGAGCGTCTCCCCGGCGGACCGGAGCCACGAGTACCACCGCACCGTCGGGCTGATCTTCGACGTCTGGGCCGATCACGACGCCCAGATCGGCGCGGACCCGCTGCCCCATCGGGGCCAGGCGATCGCGTCCTTCCTCGCGGCGATCGGCCTCGACGAGCGTCCGGCGAATGTCTGGATCAACCTCGGCACCGAGTACTTCCTCCGGGCCTCGCACCCGCGCGATCCGGACCCCGACGGCGACCTGGCGCAGGCCAGGGCGGCGCTCGACCGGGCGCGGGCGAAGAACCCCGGGCACTACGTGCCGTACTTCTACGGCGGGCAGGTCCACGCCCGCATCGCCACCCGGCAGCGTACCCACGGCAAGGACCCCAGGCCGGAGCTCGACCTCGCCATCGACCAGTACCGGCAGGGGATCGCGGTCAATCCTGGGCTCCCACACCTCCACAACGCGCTGGGCGCCGTTCTCCTCGACCAGGCGCGCGAGACATGGGACCGCGGCGGCGATCCCGATCCGTTGCTGGACCAGGCGCGGGCCGCCTTCGAGGCCGCGATCACCGCGGCTCCGGATCAGATCTATGGCCACGAGAACCTGGGCTATGCGCTCGTCAAGCGCGCCTTCTACGACGACGCCCGCGGCGATGACCCCCGGCCGGCCGTGCGCGTGGCCTCGGCGGTGCTGCGGCAGGCCGTCGATCGAATACCGGATCATTACGGTCCGTGGGCGGCGCTGGGAGAGGCACTCTCGATCCAGGCCGCATTCGAGCTGTCGCAGGGCCGGGACCCCCAGAAGCCGCTCGCCGAGGCCACGGCCGCGGTCGACGATGCGCTCCGGCGCGAGCGCGGCAATCCGCAGACCCTTCGCACGCTCGGGGAGGTGCGCACGACGCGGGCCCGCGCTCGCGCCATCCGAGGTGGAGCTGCGATCGGCGACTTCGAGCAGGCGGCCGAGGCGTTCCAGAAGGCCCTCGCTCTCGCGCCGGACGACCCGGACACGCGCCTCGCCTTCGGCCAGCTCTACCGCACCTGGGCAGCGTGGGCGGTGGCGTCAGGCCAGGACGCCGGCTCGCCGCTGCGGCGTGGCCTCGAGCTCGCCAATCAGGTGCTCGCCGATCGGCCGGACTGGCCCGAGGCGCGGCTCCTGCGCGCGGGCCTGCTCCTCGTGCAGGGCGAGGCCGAGGGTAACCGGGAGGAGCAGCGCGCGCTGGGCGGACGGGCGCTGGCTGACCTCAACCGGGCGCTGGAGGTGAATCCGAGGCTGTCGCGGCGGTGGGGAAGTCAGGTCGCGGCGGCGCAGCGGCTCGCCGGCGCGCCCCGGTAAGCGCCCGAGTGTCAGCCACCGACCTTGATCGTCCCGGTGTCAGGGGGGCCGCGTCCGGGATCGGAATCGGGACCGCCAGCGCCTGAGGTTACTGGCGTGAATTCGAAGTCCGCTACTGTGGTTACTCCGTTGTGGTTGATGGTATGGGAGACGGGGTTGGCGGTGGTCCCGGCGGTGACCGGATTGCTACCGAACAGACTCGTGTGCGGGACGCCACTGGTCGTGCTCACGATATTCACGGTGGACCAGCTAGCATTCGCCGGTTTCATGAACTTGATTGTGTCCTGCTTGCGAGCATGCTTGATGTATTTCTCGGTAGACGTGCTCTCGATGGATGTAATGTTTCCATCTTTGTCAAATGTAACGGTGTATGTAGTAGGCATGATAAGCTCCTTTCGTGATATGAAGAGGCCTTCGGTACGCGCCGGTCACCCTACGATCGGTCAGCCCGCGCTGTGTTCGATTGCCGTTGACGATGTGGGGTCGCGCGAGGAGCCCTCGGTCGCGGCGGCGCAGCGGCTCGCCGGCGCGCCCCGGTAAGCGCCCGAGTGTCAGCCACCGACCTTGATCGTCCCGGTATCGGGGGGGCTCAGCAGGTGGCCCGAACCGGGGGTCTTGATCTCGAACTTGAATTTCTTGTTGGCGGCCGTTGCTGTGTGAATCGCATGAGCGGTGCCGAGTGCGTACGCGTTGGTGGGCCCGTTGAACAGGTCCTGGTGGGTTCCAGCTGTCACGATCATCTTGTCGGTTGCGGAGGCGCTCTCCTTGGTGAACGTGATCGTGTCGTTCTTGGCGACCTCGAAGACGAAGCGGCCATCGCTATCGACCTTGATATTGATATTTGCCATGGTGGTGAGTCCTTTCTTTGTTGTAGAGTACGGTCGCCGCCGCCGCCGGCTACTTCGCCTTCTCGCCGGGCGGGACCTCCCGGCTCATGCTGTTGGTCTCGGCGTGCACCGTGACCTGGCGGAAGGCGTGGGGCCCCTCGATCTCGTAGGCCGCGGTCACCTTCGTGATCACGGGGAGGGGGCCGTCGTCGGCCTCGAGGTCGAGCTGGAGCGTCTCCGGGATGGACGGCAGCGCGCAGCGCACCAGGCGGGGGCTCGTCGCGTTGGTCCGGGCCTCGCCGGACGCGATCACGAAGCTGCGCGGCGGGATGCTCCGGGTCTGCGCGACCTCCACGTCCGTCACGTTGAGGATCAGCTTGGGGTTGTGGTCGTTCTTCTTGCTCATGGATCGTGGCCTCGCGCTCGCGGTCATCGCGAGTGGAAGGCTCCCTCATCAAGTCGCGTACCAGCGTGTGCCCGGGCCGTTCCGGGCAGGTACGAACAGCGGCGGCGCCGACGGCATGTCGAGCCTCGCTGGCCGGCATGTCGAGCGGCGGCGCTCGCAGCGCCGGAGCCGCCGAAATCGCCGCGATCACCTGCACGCGGTGGGTCGTCCCTACGCCCGCGGTCTGCCCGTCACCGCGGAAGCCCCAGCTCCTTGAGCCGCCGCTTGAGCGCCTGCTCCGACACCTGCAGGCGCTCCACGCACGCTCGGGTACCGCTTGATCAGATCGTAGAGCGACGATCGCGGGATCCCCAGCCGGTCGGCGGTCGGCTTCAGATCCCACGCACACGCCCGGAGCGCCTCCACCAGCTCTGCCTCGGTCACGTCGGCGGGCTTGCGCCGCGGCGCGTCCACCGTCGCGGGAGCCGCGGCCGGCGCGGCGGAGACCTGCCCCGGCGCGGGCCCCAGCTCCGCCTCCAGCCGCGGATCGAGCTCGAGCTGCGCCCGCCCCCGGCTGCCGATCACCAGCTGCCGCGTCACGTTGCGTAGCTGCCGGATATTCCCCGGCCAGCTGGAGGTGAGGAGCCGCACCGCCAGCGCGGCCGGCAGCCAGGGCTCGCCATACGGATCCTCGGGCGCGAGCCGGTGTGCCTCCCCGATCGCCGCGAGCTCCTGTTGCGCGAAGTGGCAGAACAGGAGCCCGATGTCCTCCCGCCGCTCGCGCAGCGCCGGCAACCGGATCTCGTAGCCGGCGAGCCGGTGCAGGAGCGGCGNGGCGTCCGTGGCGGCGATCAGCCGCACGTCGGTCGCCACCGGCGTCTGTCCGCCGACCGTAAACATCTCGCACGTATCCAGCACGCGCAGCAGCATCACCTGCACCTCGGGCGGGGCCTCGCCGACCTCGTCGAGGAACAGCGTTCCGCCGCGGGCCGCACCGAAGAAGCCCTCGCGATCCCGCGTCGCCCCGGTGTAGGCGCCCCTCTGCGCGCCGAACAGCTCGGCGGCGGCCAGCTCGCGCGGGACGGCGCCCAGGTTCACGCTCACGAACGGGCCGCTGTGCTGCGGGCCGTGGGCGTGCACCGCGCGCGCGACCAGCTCCTTGCCGGTGCCGGTCTCGCCGCGGATGAGGACCGGCACGCTCAGATCGGCGATCCGCTCGAGGTGGTCGCGCACGCGCCGGATGCCCACGCTCTCCCCCACCATGCCGAGCGTGTCCGCGGTGGGCGCGCCCTCGCGCGACGCCAGGTGGAGAAGGAGCACCACCCGCTCGGCGAGCTCGATGGGGACGCCGGCGGCGAGCTCGTCGGGGCCGAGCTCGACACCCTCGCGGACCCGCGCGCCGGCGATGGTGAGCGGACCACCGTCGCCGGCGAGCACGCGAACGCGCCCCTCCGGGGCCGGCGCGAAGCGGATCGGCTTGCGGCTCACGAACGGATCGCCGAGCGGCAGTCCCAGGACGCGATCGGGCTGGACGAAGTCGGGGACGTTGCGCGAGACGGCCACGTCCTTGCCCGCGAGCAGCGCGTCGAGGAGGAGGCGTTCACCGGCGCGAAGGCACGACGGGTGCGCGACAATGGTCAGCGCCGGTACGAGCGGCGGCGATGGATCGCGCTTGCCGCGGTCCCGGGCAGCCGCGGTGGACACGTCCGCGATGGCACGCTTGGTCATGGGATGGCCGCAGGAGACCACTCTATCCGGGTCTGCCCCGGCGCGGGCCCTGTCACCCCGCGACTCGTGGTGTAATCGCGTCGTGAATCGCGCCGGGGTGTCGGGGTTGGTGGTGGTCACGTTCTCGGCAACCGCGGTCGCGGCGCCCGACGACAAGCCGTACGAGCCGCCACCGTTCACGCGCTTCCCTGACGAGCCGGCCGATCTTCCGCCGCTCCTCCATGACGACGACACCCCGACGCTGTGGCCCGCGGTGCGCCACGTGTTCGACGGCACGACGCTCGAATTCCTCGCCGGGTTCAACGCGCCACTCGAGGTCGCGGCCGGCGTCGAGCTCGTGCTGCCGTGGCGGATCCGGATCGGGACCAGCTTCGGGATCTTGCCCCGGTCGGTCGAGCGCGCGGTCAATACCCAGCTGGTCGAGCACGGCGCCTACGCGCGCCCGCTCGGCGACCTCATCGCGGCGAGCACCGAGCGGGTGCTGCTGTGGCACGGCCACCTCGCGGTCCAGCCCTGGAGGCGGCACGGCTTCGTCGCGACCGTCGGCTATGGCGTCGCGTGGCTCCACGGCACGGCGACCGTGCCGCAGGTGGCCGACGCGACCGGGATGATGGTCCCCGACGACGTCCCGCTCGGCGACGCGCGCTTCGACCTCCGATCGCGGCTGCACCTGTTCGATGCCGAGCTGGGATGGGAGTGGCGCTGGCACCGACACCGGTCGCTGCGGGTCAACCTCGGTGCCGCGGTCACCCTGGGTGCGCGAACCCGCGTGACCCTGCAGCCGGCGATCGACGACGCCAGGCTTCACGACTTGACGAATCTCGCCGAGGCAAAGCTCGACCATGCATACACGACCTATGTAAAGACGCCGCTGTTGTCGGCGTTCATCGGTTACCAGCTCTGAGCCGCTCCAGGTTCACCAGGGCAAGAACCAGCTGCTCGTGGTCCTGACGACAGCTTCGGCCCTGCGGCGGCGGCGAAATCTCGCCGGTTGTCGCTTGCTTCGGGACAGCGTAGAACTCTCCCTGTGCAGCCGGTGTTCGCCGATCCCAAGACCGACTTCGTGTTCAAGCGGATTTTCGGATCCGAGGGCCGCAAGCCGCTCCTGATCGCGCTGCTCAACCACATGCTGGAGCTCGAGGGTGATCGCTGCATCCTCGACGTCCAGCACCTGAGCAGCGATCAGCATGTCGATATCCCCGAGCTCAAGCTCTCTGTCGTCGATGTCAAGTGCACCGACGCCGGCGGGCGGCGGTTCGTGGTGGAGATGCAGGTTCTCAAAGTCGAGGGCTTCGAGAAGCGCGTCGTGTACAACACGAGCAAGGCCTACGTCATGCAGCTGCGCAACGCCGATGAGTACCCGACGCTGTGCGACGTGGTCGGCGTGACGATCTGCAATTTCAACCTGTGGCCGGAGCAGGACGAGCGCGGGCGGTACAAGGTGCCGATGCTCAGCCGGTGGCGGATGCAGGAGCAGCACAGCGGAGAGCCCGGGCTGTCACAGGTCCAGTACGCGTTTCTCGAACTGCCCAAGTACACGGCCGGCAATGCGCCCCGCACGCTGATCGACCGCTGGGCGTACTTCTTCCGCGAGGCCAAGA
>VBLP01000334.1:0-6280 GCA_005887925.1 Deltaproteobacteria bacterium
GATCCATGCCGCCCTCGCTGATTGCGCCGAAGTCGACGCACCGGCCGCGCCCGATGTCCGCGTGCTGCGCCACGTCGTGCACCTCCACACGCCGTTCCGCGCGCGGCTGCGCGCGCCGCGCCACGTGCTCGAGCTCGTCGCCCGGCTGCACCCGACGCCCGCGGTCGGCGGCACGCCGCACGAGCTCGCGATCGACTGGATCCGCTCGCGCGAGCCGGCCGCTCGCGGCTGGTACGCCGCCCCGGTCGGCTGGTTCGACCTCGATGGCAACGGCGAGTTCGCCGTCGCGATCCGCTCGGGCGTGGTCGCGGGCAACCGCGCGTACCTGTGGGCGGGTGCCGGCATCGTCGCTGGCTCGGATCCCGACCGCGAGCTGGCCGAGACCGAGACCAAGCTGCGCGTGATCCTCGGCGCGCTCGGCGTGGCCGACCCCGAGGGCCGCGATGACCCGGATGGCCCCGACGGTGATGGCGAGGCCGGCGAGCCGGCGGCGGGCGGTGAGGGCGCGGCGGGCGAGGCCGATCGACGAAGCTCGATCGAGGCAGCCCGGTGAGCGCTGCGATCCAGACGGTGTGGGCCGAGCTCGTCGCGGCCAGCCTCGCCGACGCCGGCGTCGTGCGCTGCGTGATCAGCCCCGGATCGCGCTCGACCCCGCTGGTCGCAGCGCTGGTCCGCGAGCCGCGCCTCGAGCTCACCACGCTTATCGACGAGCGAACCGCCGGGTTCTTCGCGCTCGGCGCCGCGCGCGCCACGGGGGCGCCGGTCGCGCTGGTGTGCACCAGCGGCACCGCCGCCGCGCACTACCTGCCGGCGATCATCGAGGCCAGCATGGCGAGCATCCCGCTGGTCGCGCTGACCGCAGACCGGCCGCCCGAGCTCCAGGACTGCGGCGCGTCGCAGACCATCGATCAGGTCAAGCTGTACGGCGACTTCGTGCGCGGCGCGATCGATCTCGGGCCGCCGGGCCCCGGCGAGCTCGCGCTGCGCGCGGTGCGCCGCAAGATCGTCCAGGCGGTCACGCTCGCGCACGGGCCGCATCCGGGGCCGGTCCACGTCCAGCTGCCGCTGCGCAAGCCGCTCGAGCCCGCCGCGCCGACCACCGACGCCGAGCGTGCGCTCGCCCAGCTCGCCGTCCAGCTCGCCGGCCCGTTGCCGCTCGCGCCGCCCCGGCTCGCGCCGGATCCCGCGGCCATCGCCGAGCTCGCCGCCGACCTCGCCCGCGAGCCCGATGGCGTGATCGTCGCCGGCGCGCTGCCCGCCGGTACCGCCGCGCGCGCCGGCGTGCTCGCGCTCGCCGCCCGGTGCGGCTATCCGATCGTCGCCGAGGCCGGCAGCCAGCTGCGGCTCGGGCCGCGGCCCGACGGCGCGCTGTTCGTCGACCACTTCGATGTGATCCCGCCGGCGGCCTTGCCGGTGCCGCGGCTGGTGATCCAGCTCGGCGACGAGCCGGTCGCCGCCTCCTGGCCGGCGTGGCAGGCGCAGCTCACTGCTGCCGGCACCCGGCGCTGGGTGCTCGCCGGGCCGCGCTGGCACGACACCGACTCGTCGGCACACCGCGTGATCCTCGGCGACGTCGCCACCGCGATCGCCGCCGTGACCGAGGCGCTGGCCGCGCAGGCGGCGATCGTGCCGCGCGGCGACGGCGCCCCTGCCGCGGCCTGGCGCGCCGTCGAGGCCCGCGCCGCCGCGGCGCTCGCGCTCGCGCTCGACGCCCACCCGCGCAGCGAGGCCGCGATGCTGCGCGCCGCGATCGCCGCCGTCCCCGAGGGCTGCGCGATCCAGCTCGGCAACAGCCTGCCGATCCGCGTGGTCGACCATGCCTGCAGCGGCGGCCCGGCGCGGCCCGTGCTCACCCAGCGCGGCGCCGCCGGCATCGACGGGCTGATCGCGTCCGCCGCCGGCGCCACCTGTGCCGGCCGGCCGGTGCTGCTCGTGCTCGGCGACGTCAGCTTCGCCCACGACCTCGGCGGCCTGCTCGCCGCGCGCTCGGCCGCCGCGCCGCTCGCGATCCTCGTGATCGACAACCGCGGCGGCCAGATCTTCGCCGGCCTGCCGATCGCCCGCGCGCATCAGGGCGCCGCGCTCGAGCGCCACTGGCTCACCCCGCCCGAGATCGACCCCGCCGCGGTCGCCGCCGTGCTCGGCGCCCGGGCCACCACCGCCGTCTCGCCGGCCGCCGCCGCCACCGCGATCGCGCGCGCGCTCGAGGCGCCGGGAGTCACTGTGATCCACGCACCGGTCACCGCGTCGGGCGCGCACGACGTCCGGCGCGCCGCGCTCGAAGGATTCGAGACCCCACCGCTGCGCCTCGCGCATGGAGGAAGCCATGACTGAAACACCCGCTCCGCGCGGATCGCGATCAACCGCCCCGAGGTCCGCAACGCGTTCCGGCCCAAGACCGTCGAGGAGATGATCCGCGCATTCGACGACATCCGCGACGACGCCAGCGTCGGCGTCGCCATCCTCACCGGCGCCGGCACCGCCGCGTTCTGCTCGGGCGGCGACCAGCGCGTGCGCGGCAGCGGCGGCTACGTCGGCGACGACGGCGTGCCGCGGCTCAACGTCCTCGATCTCCACATGCGGATCCGCTACCTGCCCAAGCCCGTGGTCGCGATGGTCGCGGGCTACGCGATCGGCGGCGGCCACGTGCTCCACCTCGTGTGCGACCTGACGATCGCCGCCGACAACGCGCGGTTCGGTCAGACCGGCCCGCGCGTCGGCAGCTTCGACGCCGGGTTCGGCAGCTCGTACCTGGCGCGCATCGTCGGCCAGAAGAAGGCCCGCGAGATCTGGTTCCTGTGCCGGCAGTACGATGCCCGGCAGGCGCTCGACATGGGCCTGATCAACACCGTCGTGCCGCTCGCCGAGCTCGAGGCCACCACGCTGCAGTGGTGCCGCGAGATGCTCGCGATGTCGCCGACCGCGCTGCGCTTCCTCAAGATGGCGATGAACGCCGACTGCGACGGCCAGGCGGGGATGATGGCGCTCGCCGGCTCGGCGACCTTGCTCTACTACACCACCGACGAGGGCCGCGAGGGCAAGGAGGCGTACCTCGAGAAGCGCAAGCCCGAGTTCTCGAAGTTCAAGCGGTACCCGTGACCGCGCTGTCGACCTGGATCGGCGCGGCGCGGCTGCGCACCTTGCCCGCCGCCGTCGTGCCGGTGGCCGTCGGCACCGCGTGCGCGGCGGCCACAGGCCACGTCGCGCTCGGCCCGGCGCTCGCCGCGCTCGGCGGCGCGCTCGCGATCCAGATCGGCACCAACTTCGCCAACGACGTGTTCGACGCCGAGCGTGGCGCCGACGGTCCCGATCGCGTCGGCCCGGTGCGCGCCGTCGCCGCGGGCCTGATCACCGCCGGCGCGATGAAGCGCGCGATGATCGCCGCGTTCGCCGCCGCGACCTTGCTCGGCGTCTACCTCGTCGCGGTCGCCGGCTGGCCGGTGGTCGCGATCGGCGTGGCCTCCGTCGCCTCCGGCATCGCCTACACCGGCGGGCCGTGGCCGCTCGGCTACCACGGCCTGGGCGACGCGTTCGTCCTGGCGTTCTTCGGCTTCGTCGCGGTGTGCGGCACCGCGTTCGTGCAGCTCGGCCGCGTGCCGTGCCTCGCGATCGCCGCCGCCGTGCCGGTCGGAGCGCTCGCGACCGCGATCCTGGTCGTCAACAACCTGCGCGATCGCGCGACCGACGAGCGCGCCGGCAAGCGCACGCTCGCGGTGCGGCTGGGCCGCGGCGGCGCCCTGGCCGAGTACGGCGCGCTGCTCGCGATCGCGTTCGCCGTCCCGATCGGCCTCGCGATCGCCGGCCGGCTGTATGCCGCGCTGCCGCTCCTGGCCGCGCCGATCGCGATCGCCCGCATGCGCGCGCTGATCGCCGCCGCCGACGGCCCCGCCTTCAACCGCTGCCTCGCCGCCACCGCGCAGCTCCTGCTCCTGTTCGGCGGCCTGTTCGCGGCCGGCCTCGCGGCGAGCTGATGCGCATCGTCGCGATCGCGGCGCAGACCCTCCGCTGGTCGATCGGCGAAGCCCGATCGCGGGGGGTGGGGCCCCCGACGGCTGTGCCGGCGGGGCGGGGGTCCTCCCCCGTGGGATCGATCGGCGTCGACGGCGCCGCGCGCGGCCGCAGCGAGCGCGCGGCGGTGCTGCTCGAGGTCCGGAGCGACCGCGGCGCGGTCGGCCTCGGCGAGGCGGCGCCGCTCCCCGGCATGTCGCTCGACACGCTCGCGCAGGCCCAGGCCGCGCTGGCCACGTTCGCCCGTCTCGCACCGTTCGAGCTCGCGGCTTGCGAAACCCATCACGCGCGAGCCTCCGGTGCCGCGCCCGGCGCCCACGTGGGCGCGAGTGAGATCCGCCACAGGAGCGCGCCACGAGCTGCCGAGTCGCAGATCCCCGGCGAGGCACCACGCTCCGGCAGTTTTGTCGCGACGCCGACAGGGAGCGGTCTCTTGCCTTTCGAGATCGTGGATCGCGACGCCGCCCAGCTGCTCGTCACCGCTCCCCCCGCGGCGCGGTTCGCGATCGAGACCGCGCTGTGCGATGCCCTGGCGCACGATCGCGGCATCTCGCTCGCAGCGCTGCTCTCCAGCTTCGTCGATCGCGCGATCTCGGCCGCCGATACCTCCGCGCTGCCACCCGGCGTTCCGCTCGCGGCTGTCGTCGACGATCCGGTCGCTGCGCGCCGTGCCTTCGCGGCCGGCATACGCTGCTTCAAGATCAAGCTCGCCGCCGGCGACCCCCTCGACCGCGTGCTGGCGATCGCCGCTGCCGTCCCCGCGGCGACGCTCCGGATCGACGCCAATCGCACCTGGCCGCGCGCCGAGGTCGCCGCCCGGCTCGCCGCGCTCGCGCAGCTGCCGATCGAGTACGTCGAGGAGCCATGTCGCGATGCCCATCTGCTGCTGAACACGACACCGCTGGCCTGCAAGCTCGCGCTCGACGAAGGCCTGCCCCAGCTGTCGCGCGACGAGCTCGTCACGGCGCTGCGCAGCCCCGATCTCGCCGCGGTGATCCTCAAGCCCACCTTGCTCGGCGGCCTGTCGGCTGCGATCGAGCTCGCCGCGCTCGCCCGGCAGGCCGGTGTGGCCGCCATCGCTTCGCACGGGCTCGAAGGGCCGATCGGCACGGCCGCGTGTGCGGAGCTCGCGCTGGTCCTCGGTGGCGCCCCACCCGCGGGCCTCGCACCCCACGCCGCGCTCGCCGGCTGGCGCATCCAGGTCGAGCAGCTCGCCGCCGATCACATCCGCGCCGCCGCGGCACCCGGTCTCGGCTTCGCCGATCTCGACCTCGCCGCGGTCGTCAAGGCCTGTGGCACCCGGATCCCCGATGAAGCTGGTCCATCATGAGCGCGCGCCTCACCGAGCCCTTGCCGCACAATTCCTCGAGCCCCGAACCGCGGACACCACCTTCACGTGCCAGATCTGACGGGATGGATACGGTCAGGCGGCCCTTCGAGCGGGTGTTCACGATGACGGACTACTACGACGGGCCGCGCCGCGGGATCGCGAACTTCGACGGCCGCCCCCACGCCTACGGCTCGCCGTTCAACCACTGGGAGGAGCAGTACGCTGATCTCCAGGACTGGGAGATCTGGTTGCGCTGGGAGGCCGCGTTCCACGCCGGCACCGCGACCGTGGACAGCCACCCCGCCCTGCCCTCCGACCGAGCTCGACACGACGAGATCGCGGCCCGCCTCGCATCCCGACTCGCCGCGCTACCCGGCCCGGCGTTTCGCGCCCGCGCCGCGTTTCGCCGCAGCCCCGAGACCAGTACGCAGCGCTGGCTCGAGGTGCAGTGGACACCGGTCGATCCCGAGGACACGGAGAGCCATCCCCGATGAGCTATGCGCTCGGCTCGCGATGCCCGCCATCGATGCACGGCCGCCCGGCCGCGCTCGACGCGCGACGGCCGCCGGCGATGGGCTCTGGCCCGGCCGCGCTCGACGCGCGATGCCCGCGATCGATGTGCGGCCGCCCGGTCGCGCTCGGCTCGCGATACCCGCGATCGATGTGCGGCCGCCCGACCGCGCTCGACGCGCGATGCCTGCCGGCGATGGCTACCGCCCGGCCGTGCTCGGCTCGCGATACCCGCGATCGATGTGCGGCCGCCCAACCGCGCTCGACGCGCGACGGTTGCCGGCGATGGGCTTGCGCCCGGTCGCGCTCGGCTCGCGATGCCCGCCATCGATGTGCGGCCGCCCGGCCGCGCTCGACGCGCGACGGCCGCCGGCGATGGGCTCTGGCCCGGCCACGCCCGACGCGCGAGGCCAGCGATCTCCTGCCAGCCGA
>VBLP01000334.1:6323-22969 GCA_005887925.1 Deltaproteobacteria bacterium
ATCGAGACCGCATCGCGGTCGTGGACGTTCGCGGCGTGCGCGGCCGAGATCGCCGCGGCTCCGCCGGCGTCGGTCATCGTCGCGACGCCGTCGATCGATACCGTGCTCGCCGTCCACGCCGCGCTGGCCGCGCGCCGGCCGATCGCCCTGCTCCATCACCGGCTGCCCGCCGAGGAGGCTCGCCGCCAGCGCGCCCTCGTCGAGCGGACGCCGCTGCCGCCGGACGCGGCGGTCGTGCTGTTCACGTCCGGCTCCACCGGCGCCGCGCGCGGCGTCGTGCTGTCGCGCGCCGCGCTGATCGCCGCCGCGGAAGCCAGTGCGCAGCACCTGGGCTGGCGCGACGATGATCGCTGGCTGCTCGCACTGTCGCTCGCCCACGCCGGCGGCCTGTCGATCGTGATCCGCTGCCTCGCGGCGCGCCGGCCAATCGCGCTGTGCGATCGCGACTTCGATCGCGGCCAGGTGGCCGCGCTGCTCGAGCGCTGCACGCTGGCCTCGCTGGTGCCGACCCAGCTCGCTGCATTGCTCGACGACCCGACGTGGCGCCCGCCGGCCCGGCTGCGCGCTGTTCTGCTCGGCGGTGCCGCTGCCCCGCCCGCGCTGCTCGAGCGCGCCGCGCGGCGCGGCGTCCCGTTCCTCGCCACCTACGGCATGACCGAGAGCCTGGGTCAGCTCGCGACCGCGCCGCCCGATCGGGCCGGCGACGCGAGCGCGCCGCTGGTCGCGCTGCCCGGTGTGATCTTCGAGACCGGCAGCCGCGCTGCTCCCGCGCCGATCCGCGTCCGCGCGCCGATGCTCGCGACCTGCTACCTCGACGGCGCGCCGATCGCGCCCGTGTTCACCACCGCCGACCTCGGGTATCTCGACGGCGGCGCGCTGCATGTCGCCGGCCGCAGCGACGACGTGATCATCACCGGCGGCGAGAACGTGCAGCCCGCTGCGGTCGAGGCCGTGCTCACGGCGACCCCGGGCGTGCGCGCCGCCTGCGTGTTCGGCCTGCGCGACGAGCGCTGGGGCCAGCTGGTCGCCGCTGCCCTCGTGGTCGATCCGAGCTTCGACCCGACCAGCGCCGCCGAGCGCTGGCGCGCCGCGCTGCCCGGCCATGCCCTGCCCCGCCGGCTCGCGCTCTGCGCCGCGCTGCCCATGCTTCCGACGGGCAAGATCGATCGCCGCGCCACGGCCGCGCTGCCGACGTCCGCGGTCGACTACCGCGGCTGATCGCCGACGTCCGCTTCCGGTGGCTCACTCCGGGTCGTCGTCGCCGAACAGCACCGCAACGCTCGATCGTACGGCCCCGCACTGCCGTGGTGCCGAGGACGAATATCTGCCGCCCGGGACAATCACCGCTGGAGTGACATGCTAGATCCGCGGCGTGGCCGCCAAGTTCCTCGACGCAGCCGCCCGGGCCGCCTTCACCAGCGCGATCCAAGCGATCGAGGGCGTGTCGGCGGCCGAGGTCGTGGTCGCGGTGCGGCGGCGATCGGCGTCATACCTGCACGCCAACGTCATCGCCGGCGTCGCGGTGGCGGTCGCCGGGCTCGCGGTCACGCTGTTCAGCGCCCACGAGTTCGCGCTGACGTCGATCCTCGTCGATCCGTTCGTGGTCGGCGGCATCGCCGGCGCGCTGGTCGAGCTCTTGCCCGGCGCCAAGCGAGCGCTGTCGCCGCAGAAGCTGCGCCACCGCGAGGTCCTGCGCGCCGCGCGGGCAACGTTCATCGAGCGCGGCGTCCACCGCACCCGCGATCGCAGCGGCGTGCTGGTCTACATCTCGTGGCTCGAGCGCGAGGTCGTGCTCGTCCCCGACAGCGGGGTCGAGCGCGTGCTCGCCGGCGACGCCGGCGCCGATGCGACCCGCACGCTGACCGCCGCGATCCCCGACGGGGGCGCCGCGGTGGCCCGCGAGCTGGGACGGCTCGCACCCGCGCTCGCGGCCGCCTTGCCGCGGCGCGCCGACGACGTCAACGAGCTGCCCGACGCGGTCGACAGCGACCTCGAGCGAGGCGAGCGATGAGCCGAGCGCGATGCACTCCTCGCCCGCGATCCAGCGGTCGGCGGTTGACCTTGTTCGACGCCGGCCGGCCACTGCGCGTCCCGATCATCGCGATCGGTGCGCTCGTGCTCGGCCTCGCGGGAGTCGCCGCGGCGCGGCCCGGCGGCGGCGAGAGCTTCTCCGGCGGCGGCGGTCACGGCGGCAGCAGCGGCAGTGGCGGCGGCGGCGGCGGCGGCGGCGGTGTGATCTTCGAGCTGCTGTACTGGGGGATACGGCTCATCTTCGTCTACCCGGCGATCGGGCTGCCGATCCTCGGCCTCGTCATCGGCTACCTGATCTACAGCGCGTATCGCCACCAGCAGAACAAGGACTGGGACAGCGGCCCGCCCGCGGAGCTCCACGCGGCGATCGAGCTGTCCGACGTGCGGCGCTTCGACGATGCGTTCTCGCAGATCGTGTTCGAGGACTTCGCGTTCCGGCTGTTCTCCACCGCGCACCGCGCCCGCCACAGCGCCGAGACGCTCGCCACGGTCGCGCCGTACGTCGCCGAGACCGCGCGCGCACAGCTCGCCGCACGCGCGCCGGTCGGCCAGCCCGTAGTCCAGGTCGTCGTCGGCGCGCTGCGGACCTATCGCGTCGAGGTCCCCGACGCGGCGTTCGACGCACAGGGCCGGCCGCTCCGCATGCGGGTCGGCCTCGAGTACGAGGCCAACATCGCCACCGCCGATCACACGTACTACACCGTCGAGAGCTGGCTGTTCGGCCGCGATGCCGACGTGCAGAGCAAGCCACCCGGCGCGACGCGCACCTTCCCGTGTCCGAACTGCGGTGCGCCCTGGCAGGCGTCGCAGACCGCGACGCAGGTCTGCGCGTCGTGCGGACAGGCCGTCGACAACGGCCGGTTCGACTGGGTGGTCGAGCAGGTCTCGCTGGTGTCGTCCGACGAGCGACCGCCGACGCTCACCACCGAGGTCCCCGAGCGCGGCACCGATCTGCCGACCTACCGCCAGCCCGACGTCGACGCCGCGTGGCTCCAGCTCACCCGCGACGACGCCGCGCTCGACGACGCCGCGCTCGAGGCGCGCCTGACGATGATCTACACCCAGCTCAACCTGGCATGGTCGAGCAACGAGCTCGGGCCGGCGCGCGGCCTGGTCTCCGACGGGCTCTACGACTACCTGTCGTACTGGGTCGACGCCTACCGCCGGCAGGGCCTGCGCAACGTGCTCGCCGACATGCGCATCACGCACACCGCGATGGCCAGGATCGCCCGCGACCGCTACTTCGACGCGATCACGATCCGGATCTGGGCGACCGGCAAGGACTACGTGATCCGCACCCAGACCGGCGCGCCGGTCCGCGGCTCGAAGCACCGCGAGCGCGCCTACAGCGAGTACTGGACGCTGATCCGCACGGCGAACCGCAAGGGGCCGGCGCTCGCCGTCCCCGCCTGCGGCAACTGCGGCGCACCGCTCCAGATCACGCAATCCGGCGAGTGCGAGCACTGCGGTGCCCACGTCACCGCCGGCGAGTTCGACTGGGTGGTCGAGCAGGTCTCGCTGGTGTCGTCCGACGAGCGACCGCCGACGCTCACCACCGAGGTCCCCGAGCGCGGCACCGATCTGCCGACCTACCGCCAGCCCGACGTCGACGCCGCGTGGCTCCAGCTCACCCGCGACGACGCCGCGCTCGACGACGCCGCGCTCGAGGCGCGCCTGACGATCCGTTCACCGGCTCGTCGCATCGCTTCGTGATCGACCGCTTCCGCTGGCCGATCACCCCGTCCGGCAAGATCACCGTCGGCGATGATCTCGACGGCAACGGCACGCTCGACAACAAGGTGGCCGAGGTGATCAGCTCGCTCGACGCGGTCCACGACATCACCACGCACACGGACGACATGATCGCCTCGGGTGCGCTCGCGTCGGAGATCGAGATCGTCGCCGACGACCTCGCCGCCGACGACACCGCCGGTGTCTACTACCATGGCGTCGCCGGCGACCAGCCGATCCCGGTCGGCGGTCGGCTGACCGCGGGCGGCTTCGCACCGAACCGCACGCGCGACACCCGCGTCCCCGGCGAGGCCACGCTCCGCTTGCCGATCTTCGCCGATGCCGACCCGATCGTGGTCCGCGCCGTCGGCCTCGAGATCGAGCTCACGCCCGACGGCACCGGCGGCTTCGACGGGCTGGTGTGCGGCGGCATGCGGCCCGAGGACCTGAGCGAGCCCGAGTTCGTCGCGGTCACGCAGATGATCACCGCGGATCCCCAGGATCACCTGGTGCTCGTTGCGTTGAGCGACACCGACCACGACGGCGAGCTGAGCCGCGACGAGGTCGCCAGCTCGCTGATCTCGGCGGCGCGCCAGCTCGATATCGAGCTCTACGATCACGGCCGGTATCATCCGACGCCCGAGCCCGCCGGCTACTACGCGAGGGACGCGCTGTCGTTCGGCTTCACGATCCACCTCTCGCCGTGCCCGAGCGGGCGGTGCACCATCGCCCCGCCGGCCGACGTTTGCCACGACCGCGTCCGCGATGGCGACGAGACCGACGTCGACTGCGGTGGCAGCTGCCAGCGCTGCCCGGCCGCCGCGGCGTGCCTGGCCCCTGCCGACTGCCAGACCGGCGCGTGCGACGCCGGCCGCTGCCGCGCACCGAGCTGCAGCGACGGCCTGCTCGATGGCGTCGAGACCGCCGTCGACTGCGGCGGTGGCTGCGCCGGCTGCGCGAAAGGCCAGCGCTGCATCCTCGACCACGACTGCGCCGGCGGCCATTGCACGATGGGCAGCTGCGAGTGATCGCGCGGCCGCCGCGCGCCTGACGCCATCGAACCGGCCTTCACCGATACGGAGCATCACACCCGGCCGCCGCTGCGGCCGAACACGCGGTGCCGCGGCCGGATCTCGCGAGCCAGCGCCGGATTCTCGCTGTATATCGGGGCATGGCCAGGCGGCTGCACTACGCGTGGGTGGTGGCGGGGACGACGTTCGTCGTGCTGCTCGTCGGCGCGGCGATCCGGGCGACCCCCGGCGTCCTCATGGTGCCGCTCGAGCGCGATCTCGGCTGGTCGCGCGCCACGATCTCGCTCGCCGTGTCGCTGAACCTCCTGCTCTACGGTATGGCGGGCCCGTTCTGCGCCGCGCTCGCCGAGCGCCTCGGCGTCCGCCGCATGATGACCCTCGCCATGATGCTGCTCGCCGCCGCGATCCTGCTCGCGACGCAGATGACCGCCCCGTGGCAGCTCGTCGTGCTGTGGGGCCTCGTCGTCGGCGCCGGCACCGGCATGACCGCCAACGTGCTCGGCGCCGTCGTCGCGACCCGCTGGTTCGGCCGCCGCCGCGGCGTCGTGCTCGGTGCGCTCACCGCGGCCACCGCGACCGGCCAGCTGCTGTTCCTGCCCATCCTCGCGCGGCTCGCCGGCGGCCCCGGCTGGCGCTGGGCGCTGATCGTCGTCGGCGCCGCGGCGCTGGTGATGGTGCCACTCGCGCTGCTCCTGATCCGCGAGTACCCCGCCGACCTCGGGCTGCGCGCGTTCGGCGCCGCGCCGGACGACCCCGTGCCGCCGCGCCGCGTCGGCAACCCGATCACCGTCGCGTTCGACGTCCTCGGCCGCGCCTCGCGTACCCGCGACTTCTGGCTGCTCGCCGGTACGTTCTTCATCTGCGGCGCCAGCATCAACGGCCTGATCGGCACCCACTTCATCTCGGCCTGCATCGATCACGGCATCCCCGAGGTGACCGCCGCCGGCATGCTCGCCACCATGGGGATCTTCGACCTGTTCGGCACCACCGGCTCGGGCTGGCTGTCCGATCGCATCGACAGCCGCTGGCTGCTGTTCACCTATTACGGCCTGCGCGGCCTGTCGCTGATCTTCCTGCCGCGCGCGCTGCTCGAGCAGTCCGGCCTGTCCGTGTTCACCGTGTTCTACGGCCTCGACTGGATCGCGACCGTGCCGCCGACCGTCAAGCTGTCCGCCGATGCGTTCGGTCCGCGCGACGCGCCGATCGTGTTCGGCTGGGTGCTCGCCGCGCACCAGATCGGCGCCAGCACGGCCGCGCTCGGCGCCGGGATCGTGCGCACCTCGCTCGGCGACTATCGCTACGCGTTCGTGTCGTCGGGCATGCTCTGCCTGGTCGCCGCCGGGCTCGCGCTGACGATCGCCCGCGGCGCGCGGCGCGCCCAGCCCGCGGCAGCCTGATCCCGCGCCGCCGCCGCAGCCGCAGCCGCGAATCAGCCGGTCATCGGGGCCCACGATCGCAGCGGCGTCGATCACGGATCGAGGATCGCCGACGCCGCCTGCCGCGCCAGCTCGGTAAACGCGCGGATCTTCGTCGGGGCAGGGCTCACCGACGTGTGCACCGCGAACACCGAGATCCTCGGCCAGCTCGCCTCGAGCACCGGCGCGAGCTCACCCGAGGCGACCCGCCCAGCGGCGTAGAACTTCGCGAGCCGCGCGATCCCCGCGCCCGACGCCGCCAGCGCACCCGCGATCCGGTAGTCGTTGACCCGGACCCGCGGGGCGACATCGATCGCGACGTCGCGGCCGCGCTCGCGAAACGCCCAGCTCGCACGCTCGCTGCCGCCGACCACGATGCAGTGGTGCGCCGCGAGGTCGGCGATCCGGCGCGGTGTGCCGCGCGCCGCCAGGTAGCGCGGATGCGCGTAGCACCCGGTCACCGAGGTCCCCAGGCGCACCGCGAACAGGTCGGTCGCGTCGGGCAGCGGACCCTGGCGCAGCGCGAGATCGATGTTGGCCCGCCGCAGATCGACGTACTCGGAGGCGATGTGCAGCTCGACGCGCATCCTCGGGTAGCGCTGCAGATAGCTCGAGATCAGCGCGGGCAGCAGCGCCTCGCCGAGCAGCGGCGCGACCGCCACACGAAGCGTTCCGGTCGGCTCGGTCGCCGACCGCCGGATCAGCTGCTCCGAGCCGCGCACCACCTCCTCGATCCGGTGCGCCTGCTCGACCAGGGCGCGGCCCAGATCGGTGACGCGAAACCGCCGCGATGTCCGCACGATCAGCCGCGCTCCGACGGCGCGCTCGAGCTCGGTGAGATGGCGGCTCACCGTCGAGCGCGGCATGCCCAGGCGCGCCGCGCCGGCGCGGACGCCGCCCTCGCGCACGATCGCTGCGAGCGTCACCAGCGCCGACGGGTCGATCGACCCCGGCCCGGCGGCCGGAGCGCGTGAGCTCGCCGCGCTGGCCGGCCTGGCCGATCGGGACGCCGCGCGATCCGCCGCCGCAACCCGCGACGCACGCGACGCCGGTGAGGCTCGAGAACCAGTCGCGACGCGCGGTGAAGGCGACATTCGAGAACCCGGCGAGCCGTGCGAGATGCGCGAGGATGAACCAGTCATCGATCCGTATCGTCCCATGATCGGGACGCTGATGACCAGCCCAGGCCATTGTGATGGCTCCCGGGACGCTTACCCTGGACCTGGGCACGTCGCCCGATCTGGAGATCGCACCCATGTCCACCCTCCTCGTCACCGGCGCACGCGGCAACATCGGCTCGCGTGTCGTCGACCGGCTCGCGAAGTCCGGCGCGCGGATCCGCGTGCTGCTGCGCCAGCCCGGCACGCCCGCGATCGACCGACCGTCGGTCGAGATCATCCGCGGCAGCTACGATGACACCGCCGCGGTCTCGGCCGCGATGGCCGGCGTATCGCGCGCGCTGTTCATCACCGCCGGCCCCGAGCTCGCCCGGCACGACGGCGCGCTGGGCGCCGCTGCGAAGTCCGCGGGCGTCGAGCACATCGTCAAGCTCTCCGTGCTCGGCGCCGACCGCGGCGGCTCCGAGATCCCGAGCTGGCACCGCGACGGCGAGCAGCGGATCGCCGCGACCGGGCTCGCCACGACGTTCCTGCGCCCCGGCTCGTTCGCCTCCAACGCGCGCGGCTGGGCGGCCACACTGCGCGCGGCCGGCAAGGCGTTCGGCGCGCTCGGCGCTGCCGCGCTCCCTGTGATCCACCCCGATGACATCGCCGACGTCGCGGTGGCGGCGCTGACGCAGTCCGGCCACGCCGGCAAGGCCTACGAGATCACCGGCCCCGAGCCGCTGACCGCCGCCGATCAGATCGCGATCCTCGGCGAGGTCGCCGGCCGGCGCTTCGAGTACGTCAACGTCGACGACGACACCGCTGTCCGCGGCATGATCGACGGCGGCATGCCCAGGGCCATGGCCGACGCCATGATCCACCTCATCCAGGCGCTGCGCGCCGCCGGTCGCCTGCCGCCGACCGAGCTCGTTCCCCAGCTCCTGGGCCGCCCCGCCCGGACATTCCGGCAGTGGGCGATCGACAATGCAGCGCTCTTCCAGGGAAAGGCAGCACCATGACGATCCGCAAGGTCACCATCGCAGGCGCCGGCAACGTGGGCAGCGCGCTCGCGCGCAACCTCATCCGCCACGGCATCGACGTCCAGCTCGCGGCCAGCGACCTCGCCAAGGCGCGCGAGGCCGCCGACGCGCTCGGCGAGCGCGCACGCGCGGTCGATCTCGCAGCCCTGCGCGACGGCGTCGACGCCCTGTTCCTCGCCGTGCCCGCGGACGCCGCGCCCGCCGTCCTCGAGGCCGCACGCGCCCTCCCCGACGGCACCATCGCCGTCGATTGCACCAATCCGCTACGCTGGGACAACGGCCCCGTCCACACGCCACCCCCGGAAGGCTCGATGGCGGCCCACCTGGCCAGGCGCTTCCCCCGGCTCCGCCTCATCAAAGCGTTCAACACTTTCGGAGCCGAGTTCCACGAGCGCCCCGAGCTCGGCACCGCGGCGGCCGGCCCGCACGCTCGGCTTCGATCCGGTCGACGTCGGCCCGCTGCGCAATGCGCAGCACCTCGAGTCCCTGGCGATCCTGTGGATCCACCTCGCCACCGTCGGCAAGCGCGGCCGCAACTTCGCCTTCAAGACCCTCACGCGCGCGTAGCTCGCCTGCTCGCGCTCCGACGAGCGTCACGGCTGCGTTGGATCAGTCTGCGGACACACCGCCTGCACCAGCTCATCGTCCCGCCGACGGGACTTCACGATACGAGATCGGCGGCCCGCCCTTCTTCCAGCCCGCTCGGAGAAG
Source organism: Deltaproteobacteria bacterium (assembly GCA_005887925.1). Lineage (GTDB taxonomy): Bacteria > Myxococcota_A > Polyangia > Haliangiales > Haliangiaceae > JABFXX01. The sequence goes on from VBLP01000334.1 coordinate 15,386, forward strand.
CCACGTCCTGGGTTGATACACGACGAGCGGATCATAGGTGTCGGGCCCGCGCCACAGGAACGCCTCGTCGTCGTACTCCGCCCAACCCGGGAACATCACGGCGCTCGAGAACCAGTCGATCTTCCAGTCCGCCAGCTTCGGCGCGCGATCCTCCTTGTGCTTGCGCCAGTTCCCGAGCACGTAATTCAACGCATGGCGCGCTTGCCGAGGTGACGTGATGATCTCGGCGTGATAGCGGTCGGGGAACACCGTGCCTCGCCGGCGCGGACCGCGCTTGCCCTTGCTGATCGCCGCGTTGAGGTGCTTGGCGGCCGAGATCTGGAACCCTTGCATCCCCGACGCCAGCGACTGCTTGTCATCCGCCTCGACGAGCAGGTGGACGTGGTTGCGCTGGATGCTGAGGTGGACGATCCGGAAGTCCTCGCGCAGCGCGGTGGTGAGCGTCGCTTCGCGGATCGCCTGGTACACGCAGCGACGGCGCAGGTTGCCGACCGCGCTGACGACCCGCAGCACCACGTGCACGGGGTAGCGTTCGTGGTTCGGGTCATGCTTCGCGAGCTTCGGGTCATGTACCGCGAGGTCGACTCCATTCACGCCGGACCTGGTACTCCGACCGCGCGGGATAGTGCTCGCGCTCCGCGGCCGATCCTTGCCGATCTCTTCGTTGCCGCTCCTCGAGTTACGCCCCGTAGCCCTTCGTCGCGGCGCCTCGACCTCGACCTCGGCGAGGCTTGACCACGTATCGCGGCCACTATCCCGCGATCGGAGCACGGTCGCATCGACAGCGACAAGGACCTCGGGAGATCACGCGCCGGCTTGTGACCGGCCGCGACCGGCTGACACAGCACTCGTGGTGCGCGCCCGCTCACAACCCTGCACTCCGAGCGGGCGCTCCGTTCTCTGAGTTTTGTTTTCAGGAAGAGGGGAGAGATCCTGCAGCGAATCACGCGATCGAAATCGACGGCGAGGCAAGGCCACTCCGCCGCGCCGTCGGCCCGGACGATGCAATGCGCTCGCGGGCGATCGCATGTGCGCTGGCGGGCGTCAGCAGTTCGATCAGGCGGTCGCTATTGGCCCGCCGACGTCCTGCTTCCGCCAGCAGCTGTGCTGTATCTTGGCCGCATGGCCTACATGACGATCTGCGTGATGCTGGCTTGCGCGGCCGGATGCCATGCAGGGGGCTCGTCGCCGCCGGCGTCACCAGCCGCACCGAGCGCGGCCGCGCCGGCCGCGCCGGCCGCACTGGGCGATCCAGCGGGGCCGCCGGTCATCGGCGTGTGGCGCGGCACGTCGCAATGCACGGTGCGGCCGAGCCCGTGCAACGACGAGATCGTCGTGTACCACGTCTCGGCGGGCGCCGGTCCCGACGAGCTCGCGGTGCAGGCCAACAAGGTCGTCGACGGCCGGGAGGAGGACATGGGCACGCTGCACTGCCGGCTGCAGCGCGCCGAGCGCCGGCTCAGGTGTCCGATCGAGAAGGGCGTGTTCGTCTACGCGATCGACGGCGACCGCATGCACGGCACGCTCGATCTGACCGACGGTACGCGCTACCGCGTGATCGAGGTCGAGCGCGCCCGGTGAGAGCCCACCGCCGGTCGTCAGGGCTGCGGCGAACTGCTCCGTCCCGATCATCGCGACGCGCGGGGATCACGTGGTGCGGCTTCGTCGCGACGACCGTGCGATCGCCGCCCCAGATCCGCATGTACCTGCGGCGCGCGCGATACTGCCCCGGACAGCGCTCGAGCCAGGCATCCTTCGCGGCCACGAGCTGTCCTGGCTCGTCGTCGCCGAACTGGACGCCCTGGACGTCGCTCGGGGCGCATCGCGGTCAGCCGTCCTCGACCAGGGCGCGCAGCCGATCGATCGCGGCGTCCCACTGCGCCGAGATCTGGTCGAGGTAGCGGCGCGCGTCGCCGAGCCGGCGCGGCTGCATCTGCCAGATCCGCTCGCGGCCGTCGCGCTTGCTGCGGACGAGGCCGGCGTGCGCGAGGGCGTGCAGGTGCTTGGTGATCGCCTGGCGCGACACGTGGGCGCGCTCGGTCAGCCGCACGATCGACTGCGGGCCGTCGGTGCACAGCCGGGTCACGATGGCGAGCCGGGTCTCGTCGCCGAGCGCGGCGAACACCGAGGCCGCGTCGGCCGGGTCCGGCGCCGGGAAGCTGCGTCGCGACATCGCTAGGATCGTATCCCGTCCTCGACGTACTTCGCGAGCAGCTCGGTCTGCTTGGCCCAGCCCTCGCTGTTGGCGCCGAACGCCTTGGCGCGCCGCTCGAGCGGGATCCCGTCGAAGCCGGTCTCGGTGATGGTGAGCTGCGTGCCGCCGGGGACCTCCTCGAGCTCGAACACCACGAGCGTGGTCGGCTCGTGGGAATAGTCGACCTTCGGATCGATCGCGAACGGGTGCCAGCGGAACGAGAACAGCCGCATCGGCTCGATCCGGTCGACCGTGTACTCGAACGCCATCCCGGTGTACGGCTGCTGCATCTTCGCGATCTCGGGATCGACCTTGGTCGGCACCATCTTGCCGGTCATCCGGGCGCCGGGGGCGAACGGCCCGTCGAACTCGACCCCGAACCAGGTGCCGAACTGCTTGGCGTCGCTGATCGCGCGCCACACGCGCTCGCGCGGGGCACGCAGCAGGACCTTCTTCTCGATGCGATCGGTGGACGCGGTCATGAGCAACCTCCAGGTTGCTTGTTGGATACCGCGGATGCGGGGCACACGCAACCCTTCGGTTGCTCATTCGGCGCATCGAGGGCGTGCGCCGATGCGACACCATTCAGCGCGGCAGCTTGGACTCGAGCCAGTCGGCGGCCTTGCGCGCGACCAGGCGCTCCGCGACCTGCCGGGCGAACACCACGAGCCGGGCGATCTCGGCGTGCGCGTCGTCGCTCGGGTCGGCGACCGGCAGCGCCACCGGCACGACGATCGGCGCGGCGCCGAGGATGTCACCGGCCGCGCGCAGCTCGCCGTGGTCGTAGCTCAGCTGCACCGCGATCCCGGCGGGCAGCGAGATCGTCGCCCGGAGCTCGTGCAGCGCGAACAGCCACGACAGCGGGGTCTTGAACGTGGTCTCGCCGGTCTCGGCGTACGCGATGTCGATCGCGATCTGGCCGAGGCCGGGCACGAACGCGCTCGGCGAGAACGCGAGTCGCGCGTCGTCGATCACGATGCGCCGCGCGTGGAACGGCCGCCGCCGGGGCGGCCGGAGCTTGAACAGCGCCGCCGCAGAGACCTCGAGGCGGGCGCCGGCGATGGCGAGCTCGCGGCAGTCGCGATCGACCAGGGCAAGGCCGAGCGGCGGCAGCTCGCAGTGCAGGCCCGGCACGGTGATCGCGAGGTGGCCGATCGCATCGTCGCGCCGCACCGTCAGGCCTTCCAGATCGAGCGCACCGCGCACCAGCGCCAGGTCGCCGCGCTCGATCGCGGCCTCGGCCTGCAGCGACTCGGCGATCCGCCCGGCCACGCTGCGCCTGCTGCGATCCTCGAGCGCCGCGCCGGCCACGACCAGCGCCCCGACGCCGAGCGCGATCACGACGAGGGCAGAGCCGGCGATCCGCCTGGGCAGCGACACGACGCCTCAGTGTTCCATGTCCTGGCCGGTCGCGCCTCCAGCCAGACGCGCGATGCTGCGACACGACCACGGCCGGCGATACTGCTGCAGATGCACGCCGGCAAGCTTCAGCGGTGCCGAGCTCGTGCTGCAGACCTCGGCATCCAGCGATGGTGCGCCGTGATCAGATAGATCGATCCGGCTGCTGCAGACCGCGCGCCGTCGCCCGGCGCAGGGTTGACCACGAGCCGCGCTGGTTCTACCGCGACGCCTCGCTCAGGGACCGGCGCCGGACTTCACCGGCAGCGGTGCCGCGCGCAGCGCCTCGACGTCGGCGACCAGCGCGTCGACCAGCGCGTTGACCAGCCGCTCGCCCTTGGCACGCGTCGCGAGCGTCGGATCACCCCAGGTGCCGGTCGGCGAGTAGGTGCCCGGGCCGTCCGGATGGCGGGTCAAGGGGCCGGTGCCGGCATGGTAGTCCTTGACCGCCCGGGACATGTCGACGGTGTCGGGGGCGATGTAGAGCATCATCGAGGTCTCGAGCTCGTCGGCGTGCGTGCCGCCCTCCTGCTGCGCGATCTGCTTCTCGGTCGGCGCCAGGGCCCTGGACAGATCGGTGTAGCGGAGCACGATGCCGTCGGCGGCGAGCGCCTCGGCGGCGGGGCCGAGCGCCCGCAAGGTCGAGATGCCGGTGTTGAGCGCGTAGAACCGGCGCGGGCCGTGGCGCGCCAGGCTGCGCACGGTATCGACGATGACGTCGCGCGCCGTCTCGAGCCGCAGGCTGATCGAGCCGGGGTACTCGACGAACGCGGGATAGAACGAGGCGCCGATGATCGGCGCGACCACGACGCGGCTGCGCTCGGCCAGCCGCCGGCGCAGGAAGTCCGCCATGATCCAGTCGTTGGCCAGCCGCAGGTGCGGGCCGTGCTCCTTGGACGCCGCGCCGATCGGAACGACGACGACCGCATCGGGCGCGAGCGCGCGCTCGGCGTCCTGCCAGGTCATGTCTTCGAGGAACGCGGGCGGCGCCATGCGAGCGGTACCGGGAGAGTGTCCTGCGCAGGCGACCAGCGCTACGAGCAAAACGGCCGGACCATGCGGTGCAATCATACGCCGAGATATCTCACGGTTCTCTGCGCTCGGCCTCGAGCCAGCGTCGCCTACAGCAGCGTATGGCTCCAGGTCAGCACCCGCAGCTGCATTACCTCGTCGACTCGCCCGAGGCAATCGAACGCCGTATCGTCAGTCCGCTCCGAGTCGCCGCCACCGCTCACTCGATCCAGCTCTGACCGCAATCATCTGTCCATCGGACCTGATCGCATCAGCTCGCGCTCCCCGCGAGGACTGCATGTCGGGCCTACCGCGGGTGCTCCGGCGTGGTCTTGGATCTGGTCCGGCGGGTGAGCCCCCACAGAAGGCCCAGCTCGCGATCGAGCAATGCGCGCGCGTGCGTACCCTCGACCTGCCAGCCCCACGCATCTGCCAGGTCGAGGGCGCCGCGGATCTCGCCGGCGCTGCCGTGCGCCATGTCGCACGATGCTACTCGAAGCGCGCTCGACCTGGTCAGCAGCGTCGGCACTGTACTGCCGAAGCTGCCCGACCACCGGGCGGAGGGCTCGAACCAGATCCAGTGCGACATCGTAAGCAACCAGCATGTGCATGTTCTCCTGTGAGGTCTCATCTCGGAAAGGGAACGCCTTCTGCCGACGACCTTCGCGGCAGGGCTCCGCCCGTCGCGACCGCTCCGCGCAACGACCCGTGACAAACGCCGTCGCCGACGCATGCGGTCTTTCCGAGAGCCCAGCTTCGCGGCACGCGTGCGAGCCGTCCGGAGGTGCTGGCGTTTGGCGCGAGGTCGTGCGCGGACGGGCGCAGGGCGGCCCTGCCGCGAAGGGAGGAGGCACCGGTAGGTGAGCTGTGTCAGCCGGGAGCGCCCTCCGGGCTGCCGACGCATTGCGAGCTGGCCGACCACCGAGTGCCGACTGCTGACCACCGACTGCCGGCCACCGACTGCCGGCCACCGACTGCCGGCCACCGACTGCCGGCCACCGACTGCCGGCCACCGACTGCCGGGCCACCGACTGCCGGCCACCGACTGCCGGCCACCGACTGCCGACTGCCAGGCTGCGCCAGCTGCTAGCGAGCGGAGCACCACCTCCGAACACTCGCAGTCGCTAACCAGCCAGCGCTCGCTTACACGTCGAGATCGCCGATATCGGCGGCGTTCTCGGTGATCAGCTTGAACCGGGCCGCGACGTCCTTGCCCATGAGGTCGGAGATCACCTGGTCGGTGAGCAGCTGCTCGCCGTCCTTGACGGTCACGCGCAGCGGCTGCCGGGTCCTGGGATCGAGCGTGGTCATCTTCAGCGTGTCTGGGTTCATCTCGCCCAGACCCTTGAACCGCGTGATGCTGGGCTTGGCGTTGCCCTTGGCATTCGCCTTGATCAGCCGGTCGCGGTGCCTGTCGTCGAGCGCCCACAGCGTGAGCTTGCCGATGTCGATCCGGTACAGCGGCGGCTGGGCGAGGTAGAGGTGGCCGGCGTCGATCAGCGGCCGCATGTAGCGGAAGAAGAACGTGAGCAGCAAGGTCGCGATGTGGTGGCCATCGGCATCGGCGTCCATCAGCAGGAAGATCTTGCCGTAGCGCAGCTTGCCCAGATCGATCGACTCGCCCATGCCGCAGCCGAGCGCCGACACGATGTCCTGCAGCTCCTTGTTGGCGAGCAGCTTCTGGTTGTTGGCCTGCTCGGCGTTGAGCACCTTGCCGCGCAGCGGCAGGATCGCCTGGGTCCGGCGGTCGCGGCCCTGCTTGGCCGAGCCGCCGGCCGACTCGCCCTCCACGATGAACAGCTCGCTGTCGCCCGGATCGGTCGAGCTGCAGTCGGCGAGCTTGCCGGGCAGGTTGAGCCGGTGCGACACCGCGGTCTTGCGGGTGACCGCCTGGTGCGCCGCGCGCGACGCCTCGCGCGCCCGCGCCGCGATGATCGTGCGCGCGACCACCGCCTGCGCCCAGTTGGGGTTGCTGTTGAGGTAGTTCTCGAGCGCCGGGCGGATCAGCGCCTCGACCTGGCCGGCGACCTCGGGGTTGTTGAGCCGGTTCTTGGTCTGGCTCTGGAACTGCGGCGCGTGGACGTAGGTCGACAGCACCGCGACCACGCCCTCGCGGATGTCCTCGGCGGTCAGCGTGACGCCCTTGGGGTCGAGCTTGTGGGTCGCGATGTAGTTGCGGATCGCCTTGACCATCGCCCCGCGGAACCCGGCGTCGTGCGTGCCGCCGTCGGGGGTCGGCACCGAGTTGACGTAGGTCTTGATCAGGTCGTCGGTCGCCTCGGTCCACTGCAGCGCGAGCTCGATCGCCAGCCGCGCCTCCTCGTCGCGCTTCTCGATGTAGAACACCGCGCCGCCGGGCGGCACCGCGGGCTTGCCGCGCTCCGCGACGAGCTTGGGCAGGTACTCGGCGATGCCCTGCGGGTGGACGAAGCTCTTGACCTCGACCGGCGACTTGGTCTCGTCGGTGAACACCAGCTCGAGGCCGCTGTGCAGGTAGCTCTTGGCCTCGAGCCGCTCCGCGATCAGCGCGGCGTCGAACCCGAGCTTGGCCCCGAACACGTCCTCGTCGGGCCGGAACCACACCGTCGTGCCGGTGCCGCGCGCGCCCCCGAGCCTCTTGAGCTTGCCGGTCGCCGCGCCGCGCACGAAGCGGAGCTCGTGGCGCTCGCCGTCGCGCTTGACGGTGACGACGAGCTCGCTCGACAGCGCGTTGACCACCGCCGCGCCGACGCCGTGCATGCCGCCGGACACCGCGTAGCTCTTGCCGCGGTCGAACTTGGCGCCCGAGTGCAGCGTGGTGAAGATGACCTCGACCGCCGACTTCTTGAACCTCGGCATCATGTCGATCGGGATGCCGCGGCCGTTGTCGTCGACGGTGGCGCTCTTGCCGTCCTGGTGCAGCGTGACGCAGACCCGCGACGCGTGCTTGTTGATCACCTCGTCGATCGAGTTGTCGACCAGCTCCCACAGGAGGTGGTGAT
>VBLP01000335.1 GCA_005887925.1 Deltaproteobacteria bacterium
GACGCGCACCACCTCACCGCGCCCGATCCCGAGGGCGAGGGCGCCGCGCGCGCGATGACCGCGGCGTTGCGCGACGCCGGCATCGGCGAGGTCGGCTACGTCCAGGCGCATGGTACGTCGACGCCGCTCAACGACCGGATCGAGGTCGCGGCGATCCGGCGCGTGCTCGGCGCTGCCGTCGAACGAGCACACGTGAGCTCGAGCAAGGGCGCGCTCGGCCACTGGATCGCCGGGGCCGGCGCGCTCGGCGCGCTCTACGCGTGGGAAGCCGTGGCTCGTGGCCGCGTGCTGCCGACCGCCGGGTTGACCAACCCCGACCCGACCTGCGACGTCGCCCACGTGATCGGACGCGCGGTCGACAAGGACGTGGTCGCCGCGCTCGCGAACTCGTTCGCGTTCGGTGGCGCGAACTCGTGTCTGGTGCTGCGGAGGGCAGCGTGACGGTCGCGATCACGCACACCGCGGCGGTGTCGGCGCTCGGGACCGGCACACGCGGCGAGCAGCCGCTGGCAAACCCGCGAGCCCGCCGAGCCCACAAGATGATGTCGCGCGCGGCCTACCTCGCGGCTCGCTGCCTCGCGGACCTCTTGCGCGACACGCAGTGGCCGCGCGATCGCGTGGGCTACTTCCTCGGCGTCGGCGCGTCGGGCGGCTCGCTCGACGACATCATGGCGTTGCTCGACGAGAGCATGATCGGCGGAGCATTCTCGCTGCCGCGGTTCGGCGACCGGGGGCTGGCCGCGTGCAACCCCCTGCTCGCGTTCCAGCTGATGAACAACTTCACGATGTGCCACGGTGCGATCCTCGAAGGCATCGGCGGACCGAACGCCGCGCTGTTCTCGCGCGGGGCCGGAACGATCGCCGCGATCGCCGAGGCCGTTCATGCGGTGCGCAGCGGCGAGTGCGAGCGCGCGATCGCGGGCGGCGCCGACGCGGCCACGCATCCGGTGACGGTGGCGGAGCTCGCGCGCGACGGCTTCATCGCGCGCGGCCTCGCGCCGGCGGATGCCTGCGGGCTCGTCGCGATCGCGACCGCATCCCCCGGCGAGGATGCGGTGATCGTCGAGGGCTGCGCGCATGCATGTGGCCGGGCCCGGCTCGCCGGCGACGCGGTCGCCGATGCGATGTCGCGCGCGCAGCTGGCCGGCGATGCCGCGGTCGACAGCGTCGTGATCGCTCCGTGGGGTCCACCGGCCGCCGACGCGCTGCGCTCGTTCGCCGCGGCGCGCCACGCCACGGCAACCGTCGTCGATCTGTCCTCGCTCGGTGAGAGCCTCGCCGCGAGCGCCGCGCTCGCCGTGATCGCCGCGGTCGATCTGCTCGCGAGCTCGCCCGGACGCGTCGTCGTGCTGACGCTCGGCGTCGACGGCGACCCCGGCGTGGTGGTGCTGTCGAGAGGTGTCGCGTGACGGCCGTGATCACCGGCGCCGGCGCGGTGTCCGCGTTCGGCGTCGGGATGCGCGCGCTGCTCGATGGTCTGGGCGCGGGTGGCAGCGCGGTGTCGCGCATTCGCTCGTTCGATGCGTCGAGCTTTCCGGTCCACGTTGCGGGCGAGGTGCCGGTGCCGCGCGTCGACCCGGCCTGGCTCGCCGGCGCGGTCGGCGATCACGCGCTCGTGTCCGAGCTCGGTGCGTCGGGTGCCCTGCGACGATCGCGATGCGTCGCTCGTCCTCGGGCTCGGCCTCGAGCCGGCGTTCCTCGAGGACTTCGGTCCGATCTACGAGCGGCACCGCGTGGCGTGGGACCGCGAGGCGAATGCGCCGGGCGTGCGGTTCCGGTCACCGGTCGACCTGACCGCGCGCGCGGTGCATGGCCTGCTCGGCCTGCGCGGCCCGACGGTGGTCAACGCCTCTGCGTGTGCCGCGGGCACGCTCGCGGTGGCCCACGCGGCCTCGCTGATCGAGCGCGGCGCGGCCGACATCGTCGTGTGCGGCGCGGCGGATTCGATGGTCAACCCGCTCGGGCTCGGCGGCATGTGCCGGCTCGGTGCACCGTCCCCGCGCGACGAGCTCGACGCGTGCCGGCCGTTCGATCGCCGCCGCGATGGTCTGGTGATCGGCGAGGGTGCGGCGGTGTTTGTCGTCGAGGCCGCACCGCGCGCGGCGGCCCGCGGTGCGCGCGTCCTCGCCACGATCCTCGGCTGGGCCAGCACCCAGGATGGCTTTCGCGCGACGGCGCCGCGCCCCGACGGCAGCGCCGCCCGCAGGGCGATGCAGCGCGCGATCGCGCGGGCGCAGCTCGCACCGGAGCAGATCGGATACGTCAACGCGCACGGCACCGGCACGCCGCTCAACGATCCGGCGGAGTGCAAGGCGATCCACGGCGCGTTCGGGGCGCACGCCGAGCGGGTCGCGGTCAGCTCGATCAAGGGCGCGGTCGGTCATCTGATGGCGGCCTCGGGGGCGATCGAGATCGCGGCGAGCTTGCTCGCGTTCGAGCGCGACCTCTTGCCCGGAACGGCGCATCACGGCGAGCGCGATCCGGAGTGCAACGTCGACGTGATCGGGCCGGCGCCGCGGCGTGCGCGGGTCGGCGCGCTGCTGTCGAATTCGTTCGGCTTCGGTGGTCAGAACGCGAGCATCGTGCTCGGGAGGCCGGCATGACCGTCGCGATGATCGCGCGGGCGTGGCGGACACCGCTCGGCGACACGATCGACGCCGCGATGGCGCGGTTGTTCGCGGGCGAGCGCGCGGCGACCCGCGATCCCCGCGACGGCTACGCGTGCACGTCGGTCTCGTCGATCCCACCGCACTCCCATTCGGGAGTGCTGCCTCGCCCGGCAAAGCCGGGCTCGTCGATCCGCCAGGAGCCACGGCGTTCGCGCGACGCGCGCTTCCTGCGCCGGCTGGTCCTGTTCGGTCTCGAGGCCGCGATCGAGGCGCTGTCCGCGTCCGGGCTCACCGGGGGCCCGCGCGTCGGCCTGTTCTCGGGCGTCGGCGGCCTGCGCGCGCACTGGGACGACATGATCGCGGCATTCGCGAACCAGCGCGACGACGGCGAACGCATGTGGGAGCGCGGCCTCAAGGACGTGCACCCGTACTGGATGCTGCGTCACCTGTCGAACAACGTGCACGCGCTCGCCTCCGCCGAGCTCGATCTGCGCGGCGAAGGCGCTACGTTCGGCGGCGGCAACGGCGGTGCGCAGGCGTTCGCAGCCGCCGCGCGCGCGCTGCGCGATCATGCGATCGATGCCGCCGTCGTCGTCGCGTACGACTCGTTGCTCGAGCCGGAGACGCTGGTCGAGCTCGGTGCGCGCGGCGCCGCGACCACCGCCGCGCTCGATCAGCTCGTCGCACCGTATGCGGCGGAGGCACGCGGCTTCGTGCCGGGCGAGGCGGCCGCGGCCGTCGTGCTCGTCCGCGACGCCGCGGCGCCGATCGCGCGCATCGCGGTGGCCGAGACGGCCGGCGACGGCGCGCTCGCCCGCTGCGCCGCCGCGCTCGCCGATGGCGCGCAGCTGGTCGATGGCGCCGCGCGCGCCTGGCCGCTGCACGACCGCGAGGAGCGCGCGCTGCTCGGTGCGCTCGTCGCCGGCGCGCAGCTCACCGCGATCAGCGCCGCGATCGGTCAGGTCGGCGCGGCCACCGCGCTCGTCCAGGCGATCGCGCTCGCCGAGATGCTGCGGGCAGAGACCGCCGCGCCGATCGCCGGCCTCGCCCGGGCCGACGCCGGGCCGCTGTCGCCGATCACGTGCGCGACCCCGACCACCGCCCGGATCGCGCTCGGCCTTCACACCGCCGCGCCGGGGCTGGCGTCGGCAGTTCGCGTCGAGGTGTCGCGATGACGGTGGCGCTCGTGACCGGCGCGTCGCGCGGCATCGGGCGCGCGATCGCGATCGAGCTCGGCCGGCGCGGCTTCGCCGTCGCGCTCAACTACCGCGCCGACGACGCGGCCGCGGCCGAAGCCGTCGCGGCGGTCGCCGCGACCGGTGCGGTGGCACGCGCGCTCCGTGCCGACGTCGGCGATCCGGCCGCGGTCGCGGCGATGTTCGCGGAGCTCGACGCACTCGGGCCGCTGTCCGCGCTGGTCTGCAACGCCGGCGTCACGCGCGACACGCTGCTCGGCGCGAGCACGCCGGCGGATTTCTCGGACGTGATCGCCACGAACCTCTACGGGGTCGTCGCGTGCTGCCGCGAGGCCACGCGCCGCATGATGGCGCGGCGCGCCGGCGCGATCGTCACGCTGTCGTCGGTCGCGGCGCGCCAGCCCGGACGCGGCCAGAGCAACTACGCGGCCTCCAAGGGCGCGGTCGAGGCGTTCACCCGCGCGCTCGCGGTCGAGCTCGCCACCCGCGCGCTCGCGGTCGAGCTCGCACCGCGATCGATCCGGGTCAACGCCGTCGCGCCGGGCATCATCGACACGGCGATGACCGCCGAGCTGCAGGCGATCGCCCCCGACGAGCTCGTCAAGCGCATCCTCGTCAGGCGGCTCGGCCGTCCGGACGAGGTCGCGAAGGTCGTCGGGTTCCTGTGCTCGGCCGACGCGAGCTACATGACCGGCCAGGTGTGGAACGTCGACGGAGGATTCAAGCTCGAATGACCGGACCCGAGATCCTCGAGTGGCTGCGCACCCGGCGCAGCGTGCGAACGTTCAGCGCAGAGCCCGTCGCCAGGGACGTGCTCGTGCGCGTGCTCGAGGGCGCGATCACGGCCCCGTCGAGCACGAACCGCCAGCCCTGGCGATTCGCCGTCGTGCGCTCGCCTTCCGCGCGCGCGAAGATCGTGACCGCGGTGGCGCAGCGGACCGCGGAGATGAAGGCGATCATCGCGCGCAGTCATCACGCGGAGGACTTCGGCGACTACGGTGACTTCTTCCACGAGCCGCTCGCCGCCGCGCAGGTCATCGTGATCCCGCAATATCGCGAGTACCCGGATCTGATCGCGAACCTGATCGCGTCGGGTGGTGGTGATCCCGCGCAGTTCTCGACCGCCTCGGCGATGCAGGCCGAGCTCGTGTCGGCGAGCGCCGCGATCATGATGTTGCTCGTGCAGGCGCACGCCGAGGGCCTCGGCGCCTGCATGATGGCCGGGCCGATGGTCGCAAGAGACGATATCCACGCGCTGCTCGGTATCGAGCCGCCGTGGCGCATGGTCGGCGCGATCGCGCTCGGTCACCCCACCGGCGCTGCGCCGGCGCGAGGCCGCAAGCCACTCGATCGTGTCGTGCACTGGATCGAAGACGAGGAGACCAAGCAATGACCGAGCCCGCACTCGCAACCGATCTCGGAGGCTACTCGAACGCCGACATCCACGAGGCCGTGCGCGCCATCGTGGCGGAGTCGCTCGGGTGCCCGCTCGACGGCGTCACGCTCGATTCGGTCCTCATGGCCGAGCTCGGCGCCGAGTCGCTCGACTTCCTCGACATCGTGTTCCGGCTCGAGCGCGACTTCAAGATCGAGATCACGCGCGGCGAGATGGAGCGCGCGTCGCGCGGTGACATGACGCCCGAGGAGTTCGCCCCGCGTGGCGTGATCTCCGAGGCCGGCCTCGCCCGCCTGCGCGAGCTGATGCCCGAGGCGGCCGATCGGATCCAGCCCGGCCTGCGCCCGTCGACGATCCTCACGCTGTTCAGCGTGCGGACGTTCGCGAACATGGTCATCGGCAAGCGCGACGGGCGGACGGTGTGACCGAGCGTCTGCTGCATGCGACGACGAGCCTGTGCCGGAGCTGCAAGGCAGCGATCCCGGCCAGCGTCGTCGCGCTCGCGACCAACGAGGTCATCATGCGCAAGGCATGCCCGCAGCACGGCGCGCAGGAGGTCCGGCTGTCGACCAACGCCGCCTGGTACGAGCAGACCCGCGCCATCAAGCAACGGTTCGCGCCGCCGCGCGTGATCAAGAACGCCGTCGAGCACGGTTGCCCGTTCGATTGCGGCCCGTACACGAGCCACACCCAGAAGGTGCGATTGCCGGTCGTGACGATCACGAGCGCGTGCAACCTCGACTGCCCGATCTGCTACGTGCACAACAAGAACGACGACGCGTATCACATGCCGGTCGCGGACTTCGCCGCGATCCTCGAACACCTGCGCACCGACCACGGCGGCGAGCTCGACATCATCAACCTCACCGGCGGCGAGCCCACGATGCACCCGCGGTTGTTCGAGATGCTCGCGATGGCGAAGGCCGCCGGCATCCACCGCGTCACCGTGTGCAGCAACGGGATCCGCTTCGCGAAGGACGAGGCGTTCGTCGCCCGGCTCGCCGAGCACGGCGCGCGCATCGCGCTGTCGTTCGACACGTTCGATCCGCACACCGACAAGCTGATGCAGGGCGCACACATGCTGGCGACCAAGCTGAAGTGCATGGAGCTGTGCGAGAAGCACGGTGTCGACGTCACGCTGATCCCGGTGATGACCCGCGGCGTGAACGAGCACGAGATCGGCAAGATCCTCGAGTTCGCGCTGACGCGATCGAACGTCCGCCACGTCGAGGTTCACACGATGACGTTCACCGGTCAGAGCGGGGTCACGTTCCAGCGCTCCGGCCGGATCTCGATGTACGAGGTGCTCGAGGAGATCGAGCGCAGGACCGACGGCCTGCTGCGTCCGAGCGACTTCGTGACGTCGCCGTGCGCCCACCCGCTGTGCTACCAGATCGCCTATCTGCTGATCGATGGCGATGGCGGGACGCCGATCCCGTTCACGCGCTTCATGCCGGCGAGCGAGCTCCACGAGGCGCTGTCCGAGCGGCTCTACCTCGAGCCGTCACCGCGCCTCGAGGACTCGCTCAAGCAGGCGATCGATCGACTGTGGCTCGAGGACGACGAGGAATCGGCGCGGACCCTGCGCCTCTTGCGCCGCATGCTCGATGCGATGTTCCCGTCGGATCGCCCGCTCACGGCGGATCAGGCGATCCGCGCCGGCGAGCGCGCGGTCAAGGCGGTCTACGTCCACTCGCACATGGACGAGGAGACCTTCGACGTCGAGCGCACCGTCGACTGCTGCGACTCGAACTGCTACGCGGACGGCTCCACGATCCCGGTCTGCAACTACAACGTCCTGTACCGCGACAAGGAAGCGAACTTCAATGTCGAGCCCGCGCGCTGGGGCAGCCGGCAGGGCGGACGGCGCGGATTTGCCCTGCCGGTGCTGCGATGACGCGCCTCGCCGGCAAGCGCTGCTTGATCACCGGAGGCTCGCGCGGCCTCGGGCGTGCGATGGCGGAGGCGTTCGCCGCGGCCGGTGCGAAGGTCGCGTTCACCTACCGCAGCGACAGCAACGATGCCGAGGCAGCCCGCGCCAGCCTGCGCGAGCTCGGCTGCGAGCCACTGGTGTTTCGAGGCTCGGTCGCCGACAGCGGCCACGTGAAGGAGACGGTCGCCGCGATCACCGCCGCGTGGGGCGGCATCGACGTGCTGGTCAACAACGCGGGCATCACGCAGATCTTGCCGATCGCGCTCCTCGAGGAGGCCGACTTCGATGCGGTGATCGCGGTCAACGTGAAGGGACCGTACCTGTTCTCGCGCGCGGTGCTGCGCTCGATGATCCGCGCGCGCGCGGGCCACATCCTGAACATCGGCTCGTTCGCGTCGGAGCGCGTGATCGAGGCCCCGGTGCACTACGCCGCCGCGAAGTCCGCCCTGCGCGGCATGACCGAGGCGCTCGCCCGCGAGGTCGGCCGCTACAACATCAAGGTGAACCTCTTGTCGCCGGGTCTGCTCGACTGCGGGCTCGCCCGCATGTTGCCCAAGCACCGCGTGCAGGAGTACCTGTCGCAGGCGTCGCTCGGCCGGCTCGGCACCGCGAAGGAGATCGCCGAGCTCGCGGCGTTCCTGGTCTCCGACGACAACTCGTTCATGGCGGCCGCGAAGATCGTCGCGGACGGAGGCTTGTGACGCCTGTGAATACCGAACAGATGCTCCGCGAGGGCTACGAGAGCTACCGGCGCTACGTGAATCCGCTCGTCGCGCTGCGCGCCGAGCTGCTCGGCGAGCCGACGCGGATCACCGCCGTGCGCGACGGTCGGCTCGTCGAACCGCGCGGCGAGGTCGAGGATTTTCACGGTACGCAGACGTTCGGCCACCGCCATCCCGCGATCACGCAGGCGGTCAGCGATTTCCTCGCGAGTGATTCGCCGAACTGGTTCCCGTGCCGCGTGAACCCGTACGCAGGGCTGCTCGCGCAGCGGCTGTGCGAACGCTCGGCGCGCACGCTCGAGGGATCGCGACCCGCGTACTCGAACGTGTTCTTCGCGAACTCGGGCTCGGGCGCCGTCGAGGCGGCGTTCAAGCTGGCCCGCGCGGCGACCGGGCGGCCGCGCGTGATCTCGCTCGACGGCGCGTACCACGGTTGCACGATGGGCAGCTGCGCGCTGATGAAGCCCGGGATGTTCAAGGATCCGTTCGGCCCGCACGTGCCGGCCGCGGGCCCGATTCCCTTCGGCGATGTCGACGCGCTGGTGGCCGCGCTGCGCGAGGGCGATGTCGCGGCCGTCGTGCTCGAGCCGATCCAGCTCGAAGGCGGCGTCCGCGCCGTGTCCTCCGCGTTCCTCGAGGCCGCATGCGAGCTGACCGCGAAACACGGCGCGCTGCTCGTCGCCGACGAGATCCAGACCGGGCTCGGACGCACCGGCCGGTTCCTGGCGAGCGAGCGCTGGCCGCGGCGCCCCGACGCGCTGATCCTCGGCAAGCACCTGGGCGGCGGGCTCGTGCCGATCTCGGCGATGCTGACCAGCGAGCAGCTGTTCGAACGCGCGTACGGCGAGCACTACGCGTCGGCCGAGGCGCACAACACCACGTTCGGAGGCAGCGCGCTGGTCTGCGTGGCGGCGCTCGCCGCGCTCGAGCTATTGACCGACGAGCTCATCGCGCGCGTCGCGGAGGTCGGCGACCGCTTCCGCGGCCGGCTCGCGGCTGCGCTCGCGCGCCACGAGCTGTTCGTGCAGGTCAAGGGCGCCGGCCTGCTCGTCGGGATCGAGCTGCGGCCATCGGATCATCCATGGCTGTCGTTCGAACACTTCGGGATCGACGCGCTCGTCGATCAGCCGACGATCGGCGTGCTGCTCTGCCATCGGCTGTACAGGCGCGGCTTCTACTGCTTCGCGTGCGGGCACGACTGGCGCATCCTGCGCGTGCTGCCGCGGTTCACGATCGAGGAAGCGACGCTCGATGCATTCGTCCGCGCAGTCGACGAGGAGCTGGAGTATCTGTGCAACCTGACGTGAAGCGAGCGCTCGTGTTCGGCGGCAGCGGGGTCGTCGGCAGCGCCGTGCTCGGCGAGCTGGCGCGGCGCGGCGTGCACGCGGTGTTCACCTACCGTCGCGGCGAGGACAGGGCGCACGTGCTCGCGCGCAAGCTCGGTCACCACCCGGTGCAGGTCGATCTCGCGGATGCCGCGGCGACCACCGCGATGCTCGATGCGCAGGGCGCGATCGACGTCGTGATCCATTGCGCCGGCATCAGCGCGGGGCTCGGATTGACCGAGCTCGATGTCGCCGCGTGGCAAGAGGCCATGGCGGTCAACGTGCAATCGGCGTTCCTCGCGTGCCGCTGGGTCGCGGCGCGTGGCCGGCGCTGCGATGTCGTCCTCGTCGGCGGTCTCGATCGCACGCAGTCTCTGCCGTTGCCGGTCCACTTCGCCGCGAGTCAGGGCGCGCTCGCCGCGCTCGCGATGGCCGCCGCGCACGAGCTCGGCCGCCTGGACATCCGCGTCAACGCCATCGCGCTCGGCCCGCTCGAGGCCGGCATCTCGACCGGGCTGGCGGCACGCCGGCGCAAGGACTACGAGACGTTCAGCGCGCTGCGCCGCCCGGGCAAGGCCGCCGAGGTCGCGAAGGCGATCGCGTGGCTCGCGCTCGAGAACACGTTCATCCAGGGCAAGGTGATCGCCGTGAACGGAGGGATCTGATGCATCCGCCGGCCGCGGTCGCGAGCGCGGCGCCACGAGCGCGGATCGAGTACATCGCGGGCCGCGTCAGGTGCCCGCTCGCCGGCGTCGGCATGCGAGCCGCCGACGCGAGCAATCGCCTCGTCGTCGACGATCCGGCGACCGAGCTGACGATCTCGGGCGGCACGATCACGCTGCGCGACGATCGCGCCCCCGCGGCCACGACCGTGATCGCGGACCTGGTCTGGCTCGCCGAGGGCCGCAACGCGGCGGGTGCGCGCGTGCCGTTCACGATCCATCTCGACGTCACCAAGACAGGCCGCGCCTACGCGATCGACCTCCATACCCACGAACCGCGGCCGCTGCTGCGCACGCAGATCGCGTACGAGCCGTTCGAGGTCGTGGCTATCGACGGCGATCGCCGCACGGTCCTGGTCGACCGGGCGCGGCTCGCCGCGGCCGTCGCGCACGTTCCGTGCCGGGCTATCGCGTGCTCGATCGGTCGATCGGCATCGGCGCGCTCGGGCGTGGCGCGCTGCTCGTGCGCGCGCGGCTGATCTCGCTCGCCGCGAGCAACGCACCGCTGATCGCGCGGGGCTCGCTCGTCGAGATGCTGCGCGATGGCGCGTGGGAGCTGTCCCTCGAAGCGTTGACCAGCCGCGCGCTGCCCGAGCTCGTGCGGCGCGATCTGATCCTGTTCGGGCTCGACGAGCTTGCCGTGTTGCGCGAGGTCCGCGCCGGCCGGCTGGCCCGCGGACACGTGCTCGCGTTCCGCTGCGTGCCCGGCGCAGGCGAGGTCCGCTTCAACGGCGAGCGCGCCGCGTTGCCCGACGCACTCGAGATCGCGCGCGCCTACCTCGAGTTCCACATGCTCGGCGGCATGCTCGCCGCCGCCGTCGGGGGCTGATTGGCGCGCCACGCGGGACTCGACGCGGCGCGCACGGTGGCGACGATCCTCGTCGTCGCGACGCACGCCGCGCTGTCGTTCATGGTCACGCCGATCGGCTGGGCGATCCAGGATCGCTCGCGACACCTCGGCGTCGATCTCTACGTCTGGGCGATGCGCGCGTTCGGGATGCCGGTGTTCTTCTGGTTGTCGGGCTACTCGGCGCGCGCGGTGTTCGTCCGTCGCGGTGCCCGGGGCTTCGTCGCCGACCGCGGCACGCGCATCCTCGTGCCGCTCGCGCTCGCGCTCGTACCGTGCTCGCTGGCGATCGACGCGCTGTGGGACTGGGGCCGCGAGGTCGGCCAGCGCGCCGCGGTCCCCGACCATATTCCCCGGTTCCAGGGCTCGGAGCTGCCGATCCAGCTGGGACACCTCTGGTACCTGTACTACCTGCTGTGGCTGTCACTCGCCGCGCTTGCGGTCGCGCGCATCGTGCGCGGGATGCGGGCGCCGTCGGGTTCCGCGGTGCTGGTGGTCCCCGCGACGATCTCGATCGCCGCGCTCGTGTACCTGCGCACG
Organism: Deltaproteobacteria bacterium; assembly: GCA_005887925.1. Classification (GTDB taxonomy): domain Bacteria; phylum Myxococcota_A; class Polyangia; order Haliangiales; family Haliangiaceae; genus JABFXX01. The sequence goes on from VBLP01000335.1 coordinate 11,291, forward strand.
CTGCAGACCGATACGCCGCTCGGTTTCCTGCCGGACGTGCCGATCCTGCTCTACATGGGTGCGTTCTTCGCGTGGGGCTGGCTCGTGCATGCGCGTCCCGACGAGATCGCGCGCTACGCCGACCACGCGTGGCGCGCGCTCGCGGTCGCGGTCGCGCTGCTCGCGATCCTGGTGGTCGCGCTCTACCGCGGTGGCGAGCCGCCGCTCCATGCGGTCGTCGCCAGCGGCCTGTACACGATCGCG
>VBLP01000047.1:0-4390 GCA_005887925.1 Deltaproteobacteria bacterium
GCGGTGATCGCCCGCAGCTCTACAGGTACGGGCTCGGCTCGCTGCGCGAGGTCAACGGCATCTTGGCGGCCGCCGTCGCATTCGGCTGGCTCGCCGAGGCGCCGATGGCGGCCGAGCGCGACCGGCTCGGCGCCATCCTGTTCGGCCTCCAGCGCCGCTGACGCTCGCCGGCCGCGGGCCGACTGGCCGCGCGCTGGAGTTGCTCGGCGCAGTCCGCTCGCACACGTCGGCGGACCCGTCGACCGATCTCGCTAGCCCTGAGTCATGCCCCTTCAAAGGTCGTTGTCGTCGCCTCTGTCGAGCCGGAACCCTGTCGACCTCGAGGACACAGTGCTAGGCTGGCGGTGTGACCGCTGTTGCGATGCCGAACCGAGACCGGATCGTCCGCGTCCGCTTCAGCGGGCTGCGGACCGCAGCGGACGTCCAGCTCGACTGCGAGCCGATGAACGTGCTGATCGGCCCCAATGGTGTCGGCAAATCGACCTTGATCGAGGGGCTGGAGATACTGCACAAGATCGCCTCAAGCGATTTCGTCCGGGCCCTGAACGACGAGCATGGCGGAAGCACGCGCTTGCTGCGGCATGGTGCACCGAATGTAAGGCTTGGCGTCGACCTCTGCGACGACAGCACGAGCATGTCGTACGACATCATTCTCGTGCCCCGCGGCGGAAGCCTCATCATCGAATATGAGACGCTGATGAGCAGCGATGAGATACTGCTGGCTCGCGACGGTGCGAAGCTGGTCCTGGGTACCGGCGTTGCTCAAGGTTCGCAGCCGGGCCCGATCACGGCCAAGATGTCCGCGCTAACAGCCCTGTCCATGGTCAGCCCAGACGTGAGGCGCATGACCGCTGCCCTGGCAGGCATCGAGGTTCACGTTCCGTTTGCGACACAGACCCGCTGGTTCGGGCCTGGCATGGTCCCCGAGCGCAACATGCGCACGGACAACCTCATTCAGGCTACCGGCCGGGTCGACCGCGGGGGGGCGAACCTCGCGAACGCGTTTCATGCGCTGCGAAATCGCCCGGACTGGTCTGATACGCTCGAAACCATCAAGCTCGTGGTCGATGACGACATCACCGACGTAACAACGCCTGCCACGGCGGGCGGCGGCAACATCGGTCTGGTCGTGACGTATCGCGTAGCCGGCTCGGTCCCTGCGTTCGGGCTGTCGGATGGAACCCTCGCCCTCCTCGCGCTCATCGCGGTTACGCGACTCGACGACAGCGAGTCACCCCGATCCCTGCTCGTAGTCGACGAGCCCGACCTACACTTGGATCCGGGCACCGTCGGCCAAGTCGTCGCGTTGCTCGAGCAGTGCAGCGCGCGACAACCTGTCGTGATCGCCACCCACTCGGATCGCTTGCTGGATTGCCTGTCGGAACCCGCACGATCGATTATCCTCTGCGATCTCGACGAGCAACGGCGACTCCGCATCCGCCGGCCAGACCGAGCATTGCTCGAGCGCTGGCTAGACCAGTACCGCGGCATTGGCGATCTGCGCGCAGAGGGTTACGACGAGCTCGTGTTTCCGCTGCCAACGCTACGGGCCGCCGAGAACACATGACGGTCTTCGTCCTGTGGGAGGACAAGGCAAAGAGCCCGATCGCACGCTTCGGTCCACACGTCTTCCTCGTTGCGTGCGTGGCTTCGCGTCTGGGCACGCCTGATAGGCACAAGTTCATGAGGTCGAAGGTGATCCGGGGGAAGACGTGTGCCTGTAACGGGAACCTGCTTCGCGAGCTAGCAAACGAACCGCTGTGGGATTCGCCGATGTACGTCGTCGCCGTGCTCGACACCGACGAGATCCACGACCGGCTGCCGCGAGTCCTGTCGCGACGAACGGTCGCCGATGCCGGATATTCCTCATGGCTAGACTCGGCCATCAACGAGGTGCGGAAGCACGCGGCGCAGGCCCAGCAGGCGCGGCTCGAGATCTGCTTCCTCGACCGGAACATGGAGACCTTGCTGTCAGTCGTCGGTCAGGGCATGCCGCAGCTATCCCAGGCGCTCCGCAAAGATCCGCTGGAGCGGGACAAGATCCTGCACAAGGCAGCCGCAGACGAGGCGCTCATCCGCAGGGCGTGCAGCGAGATGCCGAGCTGGAATGCGCTGGTCACGACCGTGACGCGGCTGCTCGAATCGAACATGGAGTTGATCGCCGACAACTTCTTCCGAAACCGCTAGCGCTTTGCGCGGTCCTTGAGATAGGTCTTGCCGCGGGTCATGAGGGCGCGGAAGCCGTCGAGATCGCCGGCGCGGACGACGGAGCGCAGCCGCTCGACGGCGTAGAGCAGCGCGGCGAGCGACTCGGTGCCGTAGTCGTTGAGGCGCTGGATCTCGAAGTAGAGGTCGGGGTTCTCCTGGGCGACCTTGCTGGCGACACCGAGCTGGGCGTCGAAGGTGGTCGACGACAGCGTCGCGAGCCGGGGCGCGGCCTCACCGCTGTCGGCCAGCGCGGTGAAGAACGCGATGTTGAGCGCGTGAGACAGGCCGAGCACGTAGGCGATCAGGCGGTCGTGGCTCTCGAGGTCCATCTCGACCAGGGTGGCCATGGTGGGCTCGAACAGCGCGCGGGCGGCCGCGGTCGCCTCGGGAGAGCCGAGGTCGACGAAGATGATGTGGCGGCCGCTGAGCAGCTCGGTGTCGGGGCCGAACATCGGGTGGATCGAGGTGACGCGGCCGCCGGCGGCCCGCAGCGCGTGTAGGCCGCGGCGCAGCGGCGACTTGAGCGAGCCGACGTCGAACACGACGCCGCGCGGCGGAGCGGCCGCCATGGCCTCGAGGATCGCGGCGGTCGCCGGCATCGGCGCGGCGATCACGATCAGCTCGTGATCGAGCGTGACGGCGCGCCAGTCGCGGTGGTTGACCACGCCGTCGGGTCCAGCGTCCGGGTCGGCGATCTCGACCAGGAAGCCCTGGGCGGCGAGGTAGCGCACGAACCAGCGGCCCATGTGGCCGGCGCCGCCGATGACCAGCACGCGGCGCCCGCCGCCCTCCCCGACCGCCGCAACGGTGTCGCGCTCCTGCACGGTGAGCGAGCCGCGGATCAGCGCGAGGATCAGCTCCTCGCCGAGCGCGGGCGACAGGCCGTGCTCTACGGCGGCGGCGCGGGCGCGCTCGACGACGTCCTTCTCCTGGCGGTAGTCGCGGGTGGGGATACCGGCGTCGCGCTTGACCTGGCCGATGCGCTGCGACACCTGCTGGCGCCGGGCGACCAGCGCCAGGATCTCGCGGTCGATCTGGCCGAGCTCGGCGCGGAGCGGATCGAGGCGGTCTTGCGGTTCATCCGGCATGCCGCCGACCATACCCGGTCGTTCCCGCGTCCGGCGGTGGCAGGCGCCGATCGCGGCTGCGACCGCCCGTCGAACGAGGCTACCGCCAGCCGGTGCCGAGCTCGGCGTCGAGGATGTCGCAGCACAGCGCGACGCACTCGTCGCACAGCGCGATGCCGGCGCGGCCGAGCAGCTTCTTGACGTGGCGCTCGTGCTTGCCGCACCAGACGCACACGTTGGTCGAGCGCACCGGCTCCCCCGTCGTCCCGGCCGATGCGAGCTGCTCGGGGGTAGGCACGCGGAACTCGCCGGTCGCGTTGACCGACAGCCCGCCGCCCAGCTGCTTGTGGCAGTTGTTGCACACCATCACGAGCTCTCCCCCCTCGAGAGCCTGTGCGCAGACCGGGCAGTTCACCGGGCCTAGGGTATCCCCGACTCGGGGTGGGCGGCACAAGGATCGCCATGCGACAGCGGCGCCGGAACCGCCGGGATGCAGATCGACGGCGACGGCGTAGACTGTCAGCGCCATGATCGAGCTGCAGCGCACCGGGTTCTTTCGCGAGATGCCGCACGGCGAGCCGACCGATCCGAGCCTGGCCGACGCGCGCAACCCAGCGCCGGCGCCGCACGAGGACCGCGTCGCCGCCTACCTCGACGCCGGCCACATCCACACCGCGGCCACCGTGCCGACCCGCGACGTGTTCGATGCCGGCACGTCGATCGGCCCGCCGCACTACCTCACCGACGGAACGTTCGTGTGGCCGGGCGACCTGGCGCACTACGTGCGGACCTATCACGTCCGGCTGGCCGGGCCGTTCATCGAGCACATGCTCGCCAATGGCTGGACGGTGCCGGCTGACATCGACCTCGCCGCGCTCGCCCTGCCGCCGCGGCCCGCCGCGAGCGCCGCCGCCGCCGCCGCGCCGCCGGATCTCAAGGCCGCGTGGTCCGAGGTCGTCAGCGCCACGCGCGAGGCCCTGAACAGCCCCGACGGTGCGAAGCTGCGCGCCCAGCTCGCGGAGATGGGGGGCGCGGTGAGCCGGTTCTTAGAGGCGCTGAGTGCGCCGAACAGCGAGCCTCGCCAGCGCATCGCGGACGAGGCCGAGCTGCTCAAG
>VBLP01000047.1:4434-18933 GCA_005887925.1 Deltaproteobacteria bacterium
GACCCGGCTGTCTTCGTCGCTGCGCGCCCTGAGCGACTGGCTCGACAAGCCCGAGGAGGAGCGCACCGCGCAGGTCCAGTCGTTCATGTCCTCGCTCAAGTCGCGGCTCGATGCCGCGATCGCCCGCCAGCGCGACCCCCAGAACGCCGAAGGCGACCGGCCGGCCGACCGCAGTGCGGATGCCGGCAGCGAACCGGCCAAGCCGGGCACGGATCCGGCGAAGCCCGGCGACCGCAACTGACTCGGCTTGCCGGGGGCGACCGCGGAGCGGATGGGGTCGGGGTCGCGCCGTCCGCGCATGGGTCGGTGGTGATTCGGCGGGCGCGGCCCCGACGCCCATCCGCGTAGCAGCCCACGGCGAGCCGAGCGCGCGCGTTCTCCGGGCGCCATGCGCCACCCCTAGCGGTGGCGCGGGACGCTGACCAGCATCCGGGTGCCCTTGCCGGGCTCGCTGGTGACGTCGATGTGGCCGCCGTGCTCGGCGACGATCGCGTGGCAGGTGGCGAGGCCAAGGCCCGTGCCCTTGCTCTTGGTGGTGAAGAACGGGTCGAAGATGCGGGTCAGCTGGTCGGCCGCGATGCCCGGGCCGTCGTCGGTCACGGCGATGATGGTGGCGTCGACCTCGCGCCATGCGTCGACGTGGACGTGCTTCTTGCCGAGCGCCGCGGCGTCGGCTGCGTTGCGCAGCAGGTTCCATAGCACCTGGCGCAGCTTGGCCGGGTCGGCGTGGATCGGCAGCGGCCGGTCGACCTCCATCGCCATCTCGACGCTGGCGAACGTGGGGTTGGCGTAATCGAGCAGGTCGCCGATCAGCGCATTGAGCCGCTGGATCTCGCGGTGGACGATCGCCATGAGAGCGCGATCCTCTTCGGGCGCCGACGGCCCCTGACGCAAAAGCTCGATCGAGCCCGAGATCGACGCGAGCGGGTTGCGGATCTCGTGGGCGACGCCGGCCGCGAGCTGGCCGACCATCGCCAGGCGCTCCGAGCGCCGCGACTGCGCCTCGAGCCGGCGCAGCTCGGTGAGGTCCTGGAAGTTGACGACCCGGCCGATCACGTGGTTGCGGACGTCGCGCAGCGGCGACACCGTGACGCCGATGGTGAGGTCGGCGGACAGCTGGAGGTCGGCGCGGCGGACCTCGCCGTGGCCGGTCGCGACCAGCGCCGACAGGCCGGGCATCAGCTTGTCGATCGGCTGGCCGGCGAGCGCCGGCGGCTGGCCGAGGATGTCGGCCGCCGCGGCGTTGGCGGTCAGCACGATGCCGTCGGGCGCGATCGTGATCAGGCCCGACGACAGCGAGCGCACGATGTCCTCGTGCAAGGTCAAGAGGTCGGCCGCCGCCTTGCGCGTGGTCGCCAGGGTCTCGGCGCCACGCTGCAGCTGATCGCCGAAGATGAACGCGAGCGCACCCACGCCGACCAGCGCCGCGAGGTTGATGCCGAGGGTGCGGCCGAAGTCGACGGCGCTCTGCTCCCAGGGGTGGATCTGCGACAGCGCCGACAGGTCGATCGCCTGGGTCCACGCGAGCAGCGACACGACGATCAGCGAGGTGATCGACGCGAGCGTGACGACGACCGCGCCGCCGCGGTACGACAGCGCGCCCGCGCCGACGATCGACAGCGCGTAGAGGAAGATGTAGGGGCTCTCGGCGCCGCCGGTGGCGTAGACCAGGAGCGAGGTCACCGCGATGTCGGCGGCCTGCATCGGCCGTGCGACCGCGCGGGGCGGGTGGCCGCGCCGCAGCATCACGCCGAACGCGATCGACGTCAGGTAGGTGGCGGCGATGATGCCCGACTGCAGCCACACCGCCGAGTGCGGCACCTGCTCGGCGGTCGCCAGGATCCACAGCGACAGCCCGAGCACGGCGGTCACGACCAGCGTGCGCAGCAACAGGAGCCGGATCACGCGGCGGCCGGTGTCGCTGGCCGGCGGCGCCGGCGTGCGGATCAGCGAGTCGGCCGGCGATGGCCCGAGCCGCTCGCGGCTCCGCGTCCGCGGTCTGGTGAACGGCAGCGGCTCGGTCGTCATTGTACAGGGGGCCTTCCCGATACCCCCCCTCTGGGGGATGGGCCGCCAAAGCCGGCCGGATCATTCACGACCGGCGACCGCGCGTCGCGTCGCGCGGCTCTATCTCTGGCGAACGGCAGGGGTTCGGTCGTCACATCTGCATTGTCGCCCGATCAGCCCGCCTGGATGTTGCCCGCCAGCTTGAAGATCGGCAGGTACATCGCGATGATCAGGCCGCCGACCACCACGCCGAGGAACGCCATCATCACCGGCTCGATCAGCGAGGTCAGCGCCGTCACCGCCGAGTCGACCTCCTCCTCGTAGAAGTCCGCGATCTTCTGCAGCATCTGGTCCATCGCGCCGGTCTGCTCGCCGACGCCGATCATCTGCACGACCATGGTCGGGAACACCCGCGACTCGGCGAGCGGGCCGGCCATGTCGTGGCCCTCGGCGATCTTGTCGCGCGCCTTCTGGATGCCGTGCTCGACCACCTTGTTGCCCGCGGTGCGGCTGCAGATGTCGAGCGCGTCGAGGATCGGCACGCCGGAGGTCAAGAGCGTGCCCAGCGTCCGGGTGAACCGCGCGACGACGATCTTGCGCAGCGTCGGGCCGAGCACCGGCAGCCGCGGCAGCATGCGGTCGAAGACCTCGCGGCCGCCGTCGGTCCGCCGCATCGCCGCCGAGCCGAACACCACGATGAACAGCGTGCCGAAGTACAGGTACCAGCGGGTGATGAAGCCGTGCGACAGGTTGATGACGAACTTGGTCGCGCCGGGCAGCTCGGCGTGGCCCATCTCCTTGTACATGTTCTCGAACGTCGGGATCACCTTGATCAGCATCACCGCGATCACGCCGATCGCGACGACGAGGATGCCGGTGGGATAGAACATCGCGCTCTTGATCTGACCGCGCAGCTTGACCGCCTTCTCGATGTAGATGGCGAGCCGGTTCAGGATCGTGTCGAGGATGCCGCCGACCTCGCCGGCGGCGACCAGGTTGACGTAGAGGTCGTCGAACACCTTGGGGTGCCGGCGCAGCGCGTCGGAGAACGTCGAGCCCTGCTCGACCGCGCTCTTCACCTGGCCCAGGATGCGCGCGAAGATCTTGTTCGGGGTCTGCGCGGCGAGGATGTCGAGGCACTGGACCAGCGGCAGGCCGGCGTCGATCATCGTCGCGAGCTGGCGCGTGAAGATCTGCAGGTCCTTGTGGCCGACGCCCGAGCCGATCGTGATCTGGATCGACGCCATCTCGCGGCGCACCCGGTCGATGATCAGGCCGTCGCCGCGCAGCCGGGCCTCGACCTGCGCCGCGCTCTCGGCCTCCATGGCGCCGCGCCGTTTCTCGCCGTTGCGCATGGTGGCTTCCCACTGGAACTTGGCCATGTTGCTCCTCTAGCGCTCCTGGCGCCTCGCCCCGACCGGCGGGGTCATGCTGCCGAGTGAACCGCCCGCGTTCAGGATCATTGTCTTGAGCTCGTCGACCTTGCTCGCGTGCCCCAGGCAGTCCTCGAGCGTGATCAGCTTGCGCAGGTAGAGATCGAGCAGCGACTGGTTCATGGTCTGCATGCCGAACTTGGACTGTCCGATCTGCATCTGCGAATAGATCTGATGCAGCTTGTCCTCGCGGATCAGGTTGCGGATCGCCGCGTTGGGCACCAGGACCTCGGTCGCGAGCACCCGGCCGGTGCCGTTGGCCTTGGGGAGCAGGATCTGGGTCACCACGCCCTCGAGCACGAACGACAGCACCGAGCGGATCTGGCTCTGGGCCTGCGACGGGAACACGTCGACGATCCGGTTGATGCTCTGGATCGCGTTGTTGGTGTGCAGCGTGCCGAACGCGAGGTGGCCGGTCTCGGCGAGCGTGAGCGCCGCCTCGATGGTCTCGAGGTCGCGCATCTCGCCGATCAGCACGACGTCGGGATCCTGGCGCAGGATGTACTTGAGCGCGCGCTTGAACGACTGCGAGTCGCGGCCGATCTCGCGCTGGTTGATCAGGCAGTTCTTGTGCTGGTGCTGGAACTCGATCGGATCTTCGATCGTGATGATGTGGCCGCGGGTCTTGCTGTTGATCCGGTCGATCATCGACGCCAGCGTGGTGGACTTGCCCGAGCCGGTCGGCCCGGTGACCAGGACGAGGCCGCGCGGCTTGTCGCACAGCTCCAAGACCACCGCCGGCAGGCCGAGCTCCTCGAGCGGGATGATCTGGTAGGGCACGATGCGGAACGCCCCGGCGACGCACGACTGCTGGAGATAGACGTTGGCGCGGAACCGCGCCATGCCGCGGATGCCGAACGAGAAGTCGATCTCGAGGTCCTCCTCGAACCGCAGCTTCTGCGCGTCGTTCATCACCGAGTAGCACAGCGTCTTGGTGTCGACCGGGGTCAGCGGCTCGGTCTGCAGCCGGACCATCTCGTTGTCGATCCGCAGGCGCGGCGGCGACCCCGCCGTGACGTGGAGATCCGAGGCTCCCTTGTCGGTCATCGCCTTGAGCAGCGCCTGCAGGCTCGGCGGCATCAGTCCTCCACCGTGGTCCGCAGCACCTCTTCGGGCGTGGTCATGCCCTCGAGGATCTTGGCGATCCCGGCCATCCGCAGGCTCTGCACGCCGCCGCGGATCATCTCGGTCTTGATCTCGGCGGCCGAGGCGCCTTGCAGCACGAGCTCCTTGAGCGGATCGGTGAACGGCATGACCTCGTAGAGCGCGACGCGGCCCTTGTAGCCGGTGTTGTTGCAGGTGTTGCAGCCGCGGCCCTTCATGATCGTCGCCTTGCGGATCTGGTCCTCGGTCATCCCCATCTTGGCGAGCGCCTCGGGGTACTTCTCGTCGGGGATCTTGCAGTCGGCGCAGATCCGCCGGGCCAGCCGCTGGGCGAGCACGAGGTTGACCGACGCGGTGACCAGGAACGGCTCGATCCCCATGTTGAGCAGGCGCGACACCGTCGACGGCGCGTCGTTGGTGTGCAGGGTCGACAGCACGAGGTGGCCGGTCAGCGCCGCCTTGACGCCGATCTCGGCGGTCTCGAAGTCGCGGATCTCGCCGACCATGATGATGTTCGGGTCCTGGCGCAGGAACGAGCGCAGCGCGGTCGCGAAGTTGAGCCCGATGTCCTCGTGCATCTGCACCTGGTTGATCCCGTGCAGATTGAATTCGACCGGATCCTCGGCCGTTGAAATGTTTCTGTCGATCGTGTTGAGCTCGGACAGGGCCGAGTACAGCGTGGTGGTCTTACCGGAGCCGGTCGGGCCGGTGACCAGGACCATCCCGTAGGGCTTCTTGATCGCGACCTTGAAGTCTTCCAGGGGTTTGATGTCGAAGCCGAGCTTGGTCATGTCGAGCTGGAGAGTCGACTTGTCCAGGAGCCGCATGACGATCTTCTCACCGAACAGGGTCGGCAGGACCGACACGCGGAAGTCCATCTCCTTGTTGATGCCGATCTTGAGCTTGATGCGGCCGTCCTGCGGCAGCCGGCGCTCGGCGATGTCGAGCGACGCCATGATCTTTAACCGGCTCGTGATCGCGTTGCGGAGCTTGAGCGGCGGCCGCATCTCCTCCTGCAAGATGCCGTCGATCCGGAACCGGACCCGGAAGCTCTTCTCGTAGGGCTCGACGTGGATGTCAGAAGCTTTCTTCTTGATCGCCGACAGGAGGATCTGGTTGCACAGCTTGACCACCGGCGCCTCGCCGGCCTGGTTCTCGAGGTCGACGACGTTGACCGACTCGTCGGCCGTGCCCGAGAAGTCGACGTTGTCGACGTCGAACTCGCCGAGCATCGCGTCGAGGTCGGGGCCCTTGTCGTAGTAGCGCGACAGCGCGCCCTCGAGCGCGCTCTCCGACGCGACCACCGGCTCGATGTTGTACTGGGTGAGGAACTTGAGCTCGTCGATCGCGTAGATGTTCGACGGATCGGCCATCGCGACGATCAGCGTCGCGCCCGAGCGCCGGACCGGGATGACCTGATGCTTCTCGCAGATCTCGCGCGGCACGAGCTTGAGCACGGTCGCGTCGATCTCGATCTCGCTGAGGTTGATCGACGGCAGGCTGTACTGCTTCGCGACGAACTGCGTCAGCTCTTGATCGCGGACGTAGCCGAGTCGCGACAGCGTCGCGCCGAGCCGCTTGCCGGTGCGCTTGGCTTCTTCCTGCGCCTGCTGCAGCTGTTGGAGCGAGAGCATCTTCTCGCGAACCAGCAGCTCTCCGATCCGGCTCATTCGGCAGTCTCTCCTGAAAAGCCTACGGTTTTCAAAGGGTATCCCGTCGGTCGTGGATCCGTCAAACCGGGCTTCCCCGCGCTCGCCGACTCGTACCCACGTGTAGGTGCCGAGTCAGATCGATCCACGATCGAATATGCCGTGACCCGGTTCGCCTGAAAAGTTATCTGCGCAGCGAACCGCGCAGAACGGGTGATCGCCCGCGTAGCGCAGGTCAGCGAGCGGCTGAGCCCGGTCAGCGCCGCCGGCGGGGCGCGCTGACCTCGATGGCGATGGCGACCGGCGCCTCAGGGCGCGATCGCGTTGACGAACGCGGCGCCGTCGGGCGCGCCGACGCCCGTGACGTTGTCCCAGCCCGGCGCGGCCGCGAGCGAGCTGTCGGTGTTGAACGACAGCACGAACCAGCGCGTCGAGAACGGGCTGTTGTAGAACGCGCTGAAGTACGGCGCCGAGGTCGCCGGCGTGGCCAGGGCACCGGCCGCGTAGGTCGTCGTGCCCGACGCGGTGGTGATCTGGCCCGCCACGTTGTTGGCCGCCGACGGGGCGGTGATGTCGCGGATGCCCGCGCCGAGCCCGTAGAGCAGCGGCGCGGCCTGGCCGAGCCCGGTCCCCGCCTTCTGCGCCGCGATCGCCATCACCCCCGAGAACAGCGGGCACGCCAGGCTGGTGCCGCCGATCACCGAGACGGTCAGCTGGCCGGTCGCCGGGTCGGTCTCGATGACCTCGGCGCCGGTGAACGGATCGGCGAGCATGCCGATATCGGGGACCAGGCGCCTGGCGCCGCTCAGGCCGGCCTGGAAGCCCGGCTTGGCAAACGTCAGGCTGGTGCCGCCGCCGGCGCCGAAGATGAAGCCGAAGTTGAGCGGCGGGTTCTGCGGCGCGTTGCCCTCGGCGGCGGTGCCGGCGATGCGGGTCTCGTTGGTGCCCCAGCCGGTCTCGAACACGAGGTTGCGCTGGGCGTCGAGCGCGAGGCTGGTGCCGCCGATGCTGGTCGCGAACGGCGAGCTGCCCGGATAGTCGACGGTGACGAAGCCGACCCTCGCGCTCTCGTCGCCGTCATCGCCCGACGAGAAGTTGACGTCGATGCCCTGCGCGGCGGCCATCTCGAGGATGCGCTCGGTGCGGCGCAGCTGGGCCGGGTTGCCGAAGCCCTCGAGCGACGCCCAGCTGTTCGAGATCGTGTTGCCGAAGTGATGCACCACCGCGTAGTTGATCGCCTCGTCGAGCGACGCCCGCGCCGTCGCGGTGACCAGCACGATCCTGGCGCCCGGCGCCATCGCGTGCGCCCACTCGACGTCGAGCGTGGTCTCGGTCTGCCAGGCCGCGACGCCGGAGTTGTTGACCAGGCCCGGGGCCCGGACGACGGTGAGGTCGACCGGCGGCAGACCGTAGAACTGAGAGAACACGGCGACGTCCTGCTCGATCGTCGGCGAGCCGAACGCGTCGGTGATCATGATCGTCAGACCGCGGCCATCGAGGCCCGCCGCGTACAGCGCGTTCATGTGGTACGCGGCCTGGACGTCGGCCGGGCTGTAGCCGCACGGCGGCAGGTGACCGAGCGTGACGTTCGAGATGTCGGCGCCGAACCGGTTGCCGGTGTAGCTCGCGGTCGCGCCGCCGCCGCTGAACGCGTGGCTCTGGACGCCGCGGAAGCACGCGCCCTCGAAGAACCCGCCGTCCGGGGTCACGCTGGACAGCGGGATCGCCGGCGGCGCGACGCCGTCGGGGCCGATCGGCCGCACGTGCATCGGCTGGAAGCCGTAGTCGTCCAGGCCGGTGATCGCGGCGACGTGATTGCCCGAAGGGTCGTTGATCGACGGGTTCGAGATGTTGGCGCGCAGGATCTGGCCGCCGAGATCGAACTGATCGATCTGGACGTGGAACGCCTTCTCGACGTCACCGACCGTGCCCTGGACCTTGACGAAGAAGTTGTTCTCGGCGACCGCGGTGGTCGTGAGCTTGTGCGCGTTCAGCCAGTTCTGCACCGCGTTGACCTCCTGCGAGGTCGGCGCGAACTGTGCATTGAACTGATCCTGGGTAATCCACTTGTGGAAATTGCCGTGGCTCTTCTGCTGCTGCTGGGCGACGAGCTGATCGAGCTGCGCTTCATTGTGCAGCTTGAGCCATGCCGTCACCTCGATCACGGTCGACGGATCGAGCGGTCCGAGATCGCGGGCGTGGCGGATGAAGCCCGGCGTGTTGTCGGTGACCGTGACCTGAGCGGCCTGGAATACTTCGCTCGAGTCGGACGTCGTGGCGCACGCCGCCAGTGGCAACGACGCAAGACCGACCAGACTGACCGGACCGAGTGGACCGGCCGGACCAAAGAGACGGGCGTTGATACGCATCACGTTACCTCATAGAATGTATGTTTTCGCGAATACCAGTCGCAACCGACATGGTCAATGCGAGACTGTGGTTCAGCATGGTGAGTTGTGCGTTGTTTGCAATTTGTCTGGTGCGCGACCCCGAGCGGGTCGGTCGACCTGCGATGGCGCTGCCGCTCCAGTGTCGATCTTGTCAGCCGCAGCGAACAAGAACCTGCAACCGTAGCAGGCGCCGATCGCACAGCACACGGTAAGCGAATCGCGCACGGCCGTGCGCATCGGCTCACCCCCCGGCCCCAGATCGCGCCCGATCCGGTGCCGGGTGGTGACGGTTGCGGGTCGGCGATCGTCGGAGCCAACCGGCGGCTGAAACTCCGACGTGCGCCGGCTGTGGCCCAACTTGCGGATCGAAAGGCTTGGAGATCCTCGCCACTTGCGCCATAAAGCCCGCGCCATGGTCCCGAATCGCCGCCCCGGTCGCGCAGCTGCCCGCGGTGCCCCGATCGTGCGGAAGAACACCGTGCGGCTGCCCGGCGACGTCGCGCATCGCATCCGGGCCGGGCACCCCTGGGTCTACCGCGAGGCGATCGGGCCGCGCCCGCTGGTCGCCGAGCCCGGCGCGGTGATCGACTGCGTCGACGAGGACGGCGAGTTCGTCGGCCGCGGGCTCTACGACGGCGACAGCGCGATCGCCCTGCGCGTGTTCGTGCGCCGCGCCGATGTCGCGATCGACGGCAGGCTGATCGGTGAGCGCGTGCGCGCGGCGGTCGGGCTGCGGCGCAGGCTGCTCGACCTCGGCCGGCTCGGGGCGGTGCGGCTGATCAACGCCGAGTCCGACGGGCTGCCGGGCGTCGTGGTCGATCGCTACGCCGACTACCTCGTGATCCAGCTGTTCACCTCGGCGGTGATGGGGCTGCGCGGCGATCTGTACGACGCGCTCGAGGCCGAGCTCGGCCCGAAGGCGATCTACGAGCAGCGCCGGTTCAAGCCGCTCGCCGGCGAGGCGCCGCGCCAGGCCGCCGCCGAGCTGGTGCGTGGGGCCGCGGCGCCGGTCGAGCTCGAGGTCAAGGAGGACGACCTGGCGTTCATCGTCGACGTCACCGCGCCGCTGTCGACGGGGCTGTTCGCCGACCTGCGCGAGGGCCGGCGCGCCGTCCGCCAGTGGGCCGCCGGGCGGCGCGTGCTCAACCTGTTCTCGTACACCGGCGCGATCTCGGTCTACGCGCAGGCCGGCGGCGCCACCGAGGTCTGCGCGGTCGACGTCGCCGCCAAGGCCCACGCGCGCGCCCGCCGCAACTTCGCGGCCTCGGGGTTCGATCCCGAGAAGCCCGAGCACATCGTCGGCGATGCCTTCAAGGTCCTGGCGCGGTTCGTCGAGCGGCGCCGCACGTTCGACCTCGTCGTGCTCGACCCGCCGGCGTTCGCGAGCGCGTCGGCGCGCGGCGGCAAGCCGTGGAGCGCGGTGCGCGACTTCGCCGAGCTGGTGACGGCGAGCCTCGAGGTGCTGGTGCCGGGCGGCCTGCTGATCGCCGCATCGTCGACGCACAAGATGTCCGCGGCCGAGTTCGAGCTCGCGCTGGCCGACGGCGCGATGACCGCCGGCACGCGGCTGCAGATCGTCGACCGCCGCTCGCTGCCGCCCGATTTCCCGACCGTGCCCGGGTTCCCCGAGGCCAGCTACCTCAAGTTCGCGGTCGCGGTCCGCGGCTGACCGGAGCGCGCTGATCCCGCCGATCGCCGCGTCCAATCCTGCGGACGCCGCGCCGCTCGGGTCGTCGCAATCGCGATCCCGCCGCGCGACTCGCCGCACGCGTCGACCACGCCGCCATGCGCGCGTGATACTGGATCGCATCCATGGCCGACACCGCCGAATCGCCTCACACGCTCAGCGCGGCCGCCGCGCGGCAGCTCGCCAACACCACCAAGATCCCGCCGCAGTGGGTCGGCAGCTCGCCGCGCTGGCTGGTGCAGCTCTTGCCGTGGACCCCGGTCGAGGCCGGCGTCTACCGCATCAACCGTGTGGTCGACAACAAGTTCGCGGTCGAGTGCACGCCCGACGATGCGTCGGACCTGCCGGTCGCCAGGATCGACTACGAGGAGCAGCCGCGCGAGCTGGTGCTGACCACCGTGACGACGACGGTGCAGGTCCAGACCAGGATCTCGGATCTGTTCCGTAGCCCGATGGATCAGGTCAGGGAGCAGCTGACGGTCGCGGTCGAGCGGATCAAGGAGATGCAGGAGGACGAGCTGGTCAACAACGGCAGCTACGGCCTGCTCAACAACGTGCACGACTCGATGCGCGTCAAGCCGCGCGCCGGCGCGCCGACGCCCGACGATCTCGACGAGCTGATCGCGCGGGTGTGGAAGGAGCCGGCGTTCTTCCTCGCGCACCCGCGGGCGATCGCGGCGTTCGGCCGGGAGTGCACGCGGCGCGGCGTGCCGCCCCCGACGGTGACGCTGTTCGGCTCGCCGATGGTCACCTGGCGCGGGCTGCCGCTGGTGCCGAGCGACAAGCTCCACATCAACGGCAAGCGCACCGACATCCTGCTGATGCGCACCGGCGAGAAGAAGCGCGGCGTCGTCGGCCTGTTTCAGCCCGGTATCCCCGGCGAGGTCAGCCCGAGCCTGTCGATCCGGTTCATGGGCATCGACCAGCGCGGCGCCGCGTCGTACCTGATCTCGCTGTACTGCTCGTCGGCGGCGCTGACCGAGGACGCGATCGGCGTGCTCGAGGGCGTCGAGGTCGACCGCTACCACGACTACAAGTGACCGTCGCCACCGCCATGCCGGTTCCTTCCCATCACGGGGTCCTCGATGACCGCTGACGACCGCAGCTTCGCACCTCCGCACGAGCTCGTCGGACCGCTCGGCCAGGTGATCGATGTCGGCGGTGGCGTGGTGCCGCTGCTGACCCCGGCGCCGGCTCCCGGCGCGCTCGCCACCGCGAGCCCGGGCGTCTCGACCGCCGCGCCGCTTGCCAGCGCGGCCGCGGCTGCGCCCGGTCCGCTGTCGGCGATGGTCCCCGGCGATCCGAGCGTGCTCACCGCGATGGCGCGCATGGCCAACGAGCTCTTCGGCGCCGCGCCGGCGACGTCGGTCGCGCCGGTGCCGGTCTCGCAGGCGACCGCGCTCACCCCCAGCAACGTGCAGCTGCCCGTCTCGCCGGGTATCTCGCCGATGCTCGTCGCGGAGCCGCCCGCTGCGATGCCGCCCGGGCTTCCGGCGTCGATCGGTCCAGCCGGTGCCCCGGCCTGGCCGTTCTCGGTCGCCCCCGACCTCGGCTCGCTGATGGCCGAGGTCCTGCGGCTGCCGATCCTCGGCGACGTCCCGGCCGGCGCCCCGGCGTACTTCGTTCCGGCCAGCGATGCCGTCGGGCTCGAGACCGATCGCGGCCGCGGCATCGACAGCTCGACATACGAGGTCCGCGCCGAGCCGGCGCTGGTGCGCGACCTCGGCGGCGCGGCGTTCGATCCGTACGCGCTGCGCCGCGACTTCCCGATCCTCGAGGAGCGCGTGCACGGCGGCAAGCGGCTGGTGTGGCTCGACAACGCGGCGACCACGCAGAAGCCGCGCGCGGTGATCGACCGGCTGTCCTACTTCTACGAGCACGAGAACTCCAACATCCATCGCGCCGCGCACGTGCTCGCCGCGCGCGCGACCGATGCGTACGAGGCCGGCCGCGAGTCGGCGCGCCGGTTCCTGAACGCGGGATCGGCCGGCGAGATCATCTTCGTGCGCGGCGCGACCGAGGGCATCAACCTGATCGCGCAGAGCTGGGGCCGGCGCCACGTCGAGGCCGGCGACGAGATCGTGATCACCCACCTCGAGCACCACGCCAACATCGTGCCGTGGCAGCAGCTGTGCCAGGCGACCGGCGCGCGGCTGCGGGTCGCTCCGGTCGATGACCGCGGCGACGTCATCCTCGAGGCCTACGAGCGGCTGCTCGGCCCGCGGACCCGGCTCGTCGCGTTCCCCCAGGTATCCAACGCGCTCGGCACCGTCACACCGGCGCGCGAGATGATCGAGATCGCGCATCGCTACGGCGCGGTGGTCGCGCTCGACGGCGCCCAGGCGGTGTCCCATATGCGGGTCGACGTCCAGCTGCTCGACTGCGACTTCTACGTGCTGTCCGGGCACAAGGTGTTCGCGCCGACCGGCATCGGCGTGGTCTACGGCAAGCGCGCGGTGCTCGACGCGATGCCGCCGTGGCAGGGCGGCGGCAACATGATCCAGGACGTCACGTTCGAGCGCACGACCTATCAGCCGCCGCCGGGCCGCTTCGAGGCCGGCACCGGCAGCATCGCCGACGCGGTCGGCCTGGGTGCGGCGCTCGACTACGTGACGCGAGTCGGCATCGATCGCATCGAGCGCTACGAGCACGACCTGCTGGCCTACGCCGATCGCCGGCTCGCGACCGTGCCCGGCCTGGCGATGATCGGCGCGCCGCGCGACAAGGCCGGCGTGCTGTCGTTCGTGCTCGACGGCCAGCGCACCGAGGACGTGGGCAGCGCGCTGGACAAGGAGGGCATCGCGGTCCGCTCCGGTCACCACTGCGCCCAGCCGATCCTCCGGCGCCTCGGGGTCGAGGCCACGGTCCGGGCCTCCCTGGCTTTCTACAATGTCTGCGAGGACATAGATGCGCTGGTGGAGGCGCTGTACCGGCTCGCCGCCCGCCGGTAGCAGTCCACCATAACAGACGGCTTGCCGACCATGGCGTCCTCCGCTATAACGGACGTCATGGTCGCGACGATCTCCGCCAGCCAGCTCCCCGCCCTGCTGTCCCAGCCGAACGCGGTGCTGATCGACGTCCGCGACTCCGATGAGTGGGCGGCCGGCCACCTGGACGGCGCGCGCTCGGTGCCGCTCGATCAGCTGCGCGCCGACCCCGATCGCGAGCTGCCCGCCGGCGCGACGCTGGTGTTCATCTGCGCCAGGGGCGCGCGCAGCCTGACCGCCGCCAAGCTCGCCGAGCGGCTCGGCCGCGACACCGTGTACAGCGTCGACGGCGGCACCCTGGCCTGCTCCCGCGCCGGCCTGCCCCTGATCAGCCAGCGCGCCGCGGCCTAGCGCCGGCGCTGCGACGAACCTCCAGGCGCTGGTCGGCGCCAAGGGCGGTTACCGTGGCCGCCGGAGCGCGGACAGCGGCACGTGGGGTATCGCCATCCCCGGCGGCCGGTCGGGCACCGGCATCAGCGTCTCGATCTCGTAGCGCGCCGCCTCGAGCTCTCGCGCGCCCAGCCGGCCTCGCGCCGCATCGGCGAGCGTGGCGCAGGCCATCGCCAGCGCCGGCAGCGCGACGCCCGGAGCCACCAGCTGCTCGGCGACCAGCTCGACCACCCGCGCGATCGAGCGCGCGAGCGGCGATCCGACGCGCTGGAGCTCGGCGATCAGCTCGTCGACGATCGCGGCGTCGATCGCCGGGGCGGCCTGGACCAGCGCGGTGATCAGCTGCTCGATCCGCGCCTCGCGCCGAGCCTCGCGGCCGCCGGTGGTCACAGCTGTCCCATGTCGTCGTCCTCGTCGTCGCGCGCGAGCTGCTCGACGCTGCGCTGCTTGAGGAACTCGAGGAACGCGATCGCCGTCGGCAGCTCGATCGCCGCGATCGTCTCGATCAGCTCGCGCGCGTTGCGCCGCAGCGCCTCGCCGGGCGCCTCGCTGCCGTGCACCACCGGGCGGCCGACGGCCGGCAGCTCCTGCGGCGGCTCGACGATGCCCCACGGTGGGTCGTTGATCGCCGTGATCTCGTGCTGCTCGAGCCACTGCGCGATGTGCCAGTGCAGGAGGTCGGCGCGGTACGAGAACCAGCGCTCGCGCTCGGCGGGATACGCCAGCAGGACGTCCTTGAACCGCCGGAACGCGCCCTTGCCGTCGATCGAGATGATCAGCCGCTCGCGCAGCGGCTCGTCGAGCACCGAGCCGACGAAGCGCTCCATCCAGCGGTACTGCTCGCGCGACGAG
>VBLP01000336.1:0-9909 GCA_005887925.1 Deltaproteobacteria bacterium
GCCCTCGACGCCGCTGCCCTCGCCGTCGCCGAGCTCGCCAGCATCAGCGAGCGCCGGATCGAGCAGCTGGTCAACCCCCACCTCTCGAGCGGCCTGCCGCCGTTCCTCGCCCCCGACTCCGGCCTGAACTCCGGCTTCATGATCGCCCAGGTCTCCGCCGCGGCCCTCGTCTCCGAGAACAAGATCCTCGCCCACCCCGCCTCCATCGACTCGATCCCATCGTCGGCCGGCCGCGAGGATCACGTCTCCATGGGCGCGACCTCGGCCCTCAAGCTCGCCCAGATCCACGACCACGTCCGCATCGTCCTCGCGATCGAGCTCCTGTGCGGCGCCCAGGGCATCGACCTCCGGCGCCCCCTCACCACCACCCGCCCGCTCGAGGCCGTCCACGCCGCGATCCGCGCCCGCGTCCCCGCGATGATGGTCGATCGCCCGATCGCCCCCGACATCGCCGCCGTCCGCGCCCTGATCGACGACGGCTCCCTGCTCGCCGCCGCCCGCACCGCCGGCGCCAACCCGTAGCCGGCGTCAGCTGGCCAGCACCTCTTCAGTGGCCGAGCACCTCCGCGAGCGTCGTGGCCGACAGCACACGGTCTGCCCATGTAGCGATCTGCTCGGAGGACGCCGCCTCGACACATCGCTCGATGCCAGCGTCGACCTGGTTCCCAAAGCGCTTCTTCAGCTGACGCAACAGGAGCGCTCGCTCGCCCTGCTGGATCCCGCGCTGTTCGCCTTGCTGGATGAGTCGTTCTCCTGCTGTCATGACGACGTCCTTGGCTTCGGGTCCGGCCACGCGGTCCAGGAATGCCTGGAGCTCGTCGGTGAATGGCCCGCCTGCTCTCGGACCACGCAGCGAGGTTTCCGCTAGCTCAGTGGCCGAGCACCTCCGCGAGCGTCGTGGCCGAGAGCACGCGGTCTAGCCACGCGGCGACCTGCTCGGAGGACGCCGCCTCGACACGTTCCTCGATGTCAGCGTCGACCTGGTTTCCGAACCGCTTCTTCAGCAGGCGCAAGAGAGCCGTACGTTCGCCCTGCTGGACCCCTTTCTGGATCCCGCGCTGTTCGCCTTGCTGGATGAGTCGTTCTCCGGCTGTCATGACGACGTCCTTGGCTTCGGGTCCGGCCACGCGGTCCAGGAATGCCTGGAGCTCGTCGGGCTCGACGCGGCGGTTGACCATGAGAATGTAGTATATCACGCGCTCCAGCGCCTGCCGTGCGTGTGGATTGCGGACCACTGCGATCAAGACAGCGCGCCATTCGCTCAGGATCTCCAGGAAGTCGTCCTGCATGCGCGCATGCTTGAAGCAGGCAAAGGCCAGCTTGGCTACGTCGGTCATCCTGCGCGCCCGCAGCCGTTCGTCGGGAACCTGCGACAGGTCGTCGACCAGATAGTTGAACTGCAGCAGATACGGTGCAACCGCAGATCGCGCCGCCTCGGGGATGTCGAGCAAGGCATCGAACGCCACCGGAGCCGACCAGGGCTTCTCGCCGTGATAGAGCACGACCGGAACGATCACCGGGAGCCGCTCGGCCTTGGGATGATCGGCCAGCCAGCGTTCCCAGATCCGCAGCAGGTAGCGCAGCAGCCGGAGGGCCATCCAGCGGTCGGACGTGCTCTGATGCTCGTACAGCACGTAGACGAGCGCTTCACTGCCGCCGCGCCACGCGACCGAGAACAGCACGTCGGTGTAGCGCTTGCGCAGGACCTCGTCGACGAACGTCCCAGGGCACGGCGCGAGCGTGGGCCAGTCGAGCGCTTCGGCCACGACCGCCGGCATCACCGCACGCAATGCGCCGCCTGCGTGCTCGGGCTGACCGAGCACGTCCAGGAACAGCGAATCGTGCGGCTGCTGCTGCGACACGCTGCCCTTCTAGTCGCGTCGCGCGAGCCGGGCAAGATCTTCGGCGATACGGCCGCGCGATTTCAGCGTCGGTGCGCCCCGACGCTCGATGCATGGAAGCATCGAGGCGCACCGGGCGCCGATGCTTGGAGCGTCGAATGACGACGACGCAGCGCGGAACGCCGAGCGAGACAGCCGCGCGGACTGCGCGCCCCGGCGTCAGCTCGCGAGCGGAGACAGGGTAGCCGACAGGCGCTCGCCGGCGACGAACACGGCGTCGATCAGCCGGGTCGCGGCGCCGTAGCGGTACGGGATATGCGCCGGGTCGTCGCAGTCCCACAGGATGACGTCGGCGCGGGTGCCGCGGGAGATCGTGCCGCCGCCGGACAGGCCGAGCGCACGGGCGGCGTGCCGCGTGACGCCGAGCCAGGCCTCGTCGACGGTCATCCCGAAGTGGGTGAGGTCGCTGGCGATCGCCATCGCGACCCCGGCGCGGCGCAGGAGGTCGACCGGCGGCACCGGCAGGCGGAGCTGCACGCAGGCGCCCGGCAGCATCACCGCGACGGTGCCGGCGGCGGCGAGCGCGGCGATGCCCGCGTCCGAGATCTGCTCGAGGTGATCGGCGGACAGCCCGCGGAGCTCGCCGATCAGCTCGGCGGCGCCGAGATCGCGGAACTGTCCGGTGTGGCCGCGCAGGGCGAGCCCGGCGCGCCGCGCGGCGGCGAAGATGGCGCGGGCCTCGGCGAGCGTGAACGCGCCCTCGTCGCAGTAGACGTCGACCGACGTCGCGAGCCGCGCCTCGCCGACCAGCGGGATCAACCGCTCGCACAGCTCGTCGACGAACGCATCGCGCACCGCCACCCGCTCGGGCGGCACCAGGTGGGCGAGCAAGGTCGGCACCACGCGCTGGGTCCGGGTGTCGCTCGCGGTGGCGATGCAGCGCAGCAGCCGGAGCTCGCCCTCGACGGTCAGGTCGTAGCCGGTCTTGACCTCGATCGTGGTGGTGCCGGCGGCGAGCGCGGTGTCGAGCCGCCCGCGCAGCCCGGCGATCAGCTCGGCGTCGCTCGCGGCGCGCGTGGGCCCCAGCGACGTGGCGCGCTCGCCGGCGAAGATCGCGTGGGTGTGGCAGTCGATGAGGCCCGGGGTGATCAGCCGGCCGCCGGCGTCGAGCTCGCGGTCGCCGCGCGGGCGGTCGGCGTCGTGGCCGACCCAGCGGATCACGGTGCCCGACAGCGCGATCGCGCCGTGATCGATCAGCCCGACGCCATGCCGCGACGGATCGCAGGTCATCACCCGCGCATTGTGGATCACCAGCTCGCTCACGCTTGGCTCGGTTCTGCGCTTCGCGGCCACGATAGCCGATCCGTCGGGCGCTGGTGCGGTGGACATCGCATGCCATCCGCTGTCAGCGCGCTGGTGACAGCGGTCCGCGGCGGTCACCGCCCGCCGTTGCAGCAAAAAGCCTCGGATCCGCACGATGCTGCGACGTACCGGGTGCACAAGATGCGCGACCGGCCGGGGTCAGTGGCGGCGGCGCGGGATCACCACGCCGCGCTCGTCGGCCGCCCGGATCGCCTCGTCGTACGGGTCGGTGGTCAGGACGCGCTCGAGGCAGCGGGCGGCACGCGGCGTGCCATCGGCGACCACGACCATGCCGGCGTGCAGCGAGTAGCCGATGCCGACGCCGCCGCCGTGGTGGAACGATACCCAGGTCGCGCCGGCGGCGGTGTTGACCAGGGCATTGAGGATCGCCCAGTCGGCGACCGCGTCGGTGCCGTCCTTCATCGCCTCGGTCTCGCGGTAGGGGGACGCGACCGAGCCGCAATCGAGGTGGTCGCGGCCGATCACGATCGGCGCCTTGACCCTGCCGCTCGCCACCAGCTCGTTGAACCGCAGGCCGACCCGGTGGCGCTGGCCGTAGCCGAGCCAGCAGATCCGCGCCGGCAGGCCCTGGAACGCGATCCGCTCGCGCGCCATCGTCATCCAGCGCCGCAGCATCGCATCGTCGCGGATCTCGTCGAGCACCGCCTCGTCGGTCGCGCGGATGTCGTCGGGGTCGCCCGACAGCGCGGCCCAGCGGAACGGCCCCTTGCCCTCGCAGAACAGCGGCCGGATGTACGCCGGGACGAAGCCCGGATAGCTGTAGGCGTTGCGGGCGCCGCCGAGCTCGGCCTGGGCGCGCAGGTTGTTGCCGTAGTCGAACACGTGCGCGCCGGCGCGCTGCATCGCGACCATCGCCTCGACCTGGACCGCCATCGCTGCGCGGGCGCGGCGGATGTAGTCGTCGGGGTCGCGGGCGCGCAGCTCGGCGGCCTCGGCCAGCGTCAGGCCCTGCGGGATGTAGCCGACCAGCGGATCGTGCGCCGCGGTCTGATCGGTCACCAGGTCCGGTGTCACGCCGCGGCGGACCAGCTCGGCGTAGACATCGGCCGCGTTGCCGACCACCGCGATCGAGCGCGGCGCGCGGGCCCGGCGGTGCTCGTCGACGCGGCGCAGCGCGGTGTCGAGATCGGGGGCGACCTCGTCGAGGTAGCGCGTCGCGAGCCGGCGCTCGACCCGGGCCGGATCGACCTCGACGCCGAGGAACACGCCGCCGGCCATGGTCGCCGCCAGCGGCTGGGCGCCGCCCATGCCGCCCAGGCCGCCCGACAGCACGAACCGGCCGGTGAGGTCGCTCCCCCAGTGGGCCTTGCCGGCCGCCGCGAAGGTCTCGTAGGTGCCCTGCACGATGCCCTGCGAGGCGATGTAGATCCACGAGCCCGCGGTCATCTGGCCGTACATCATCAGGCCCTTGTGCTCGAGCTCGCGGAAGTGCTCCCAGGTTGCCCACTTGCCAACCAGGTTGGCGTTTGCGATCAGCACGCGCGGCGCCTCCTCGTGCGTGCGGAACACGCCGACCGCGCGGCCGGACTGCACGAGCAGCGTATGGTCGTGGTCGAGCCGGCGCAGCTCGCGCACGATCGCGTGGTAGTCGTCCCAGCTCCGGGCCGCCTTGCCGGTGCCGCCGTAGACCACCAGGTCGCCCGGCCGCTCGGCGACCTCGGGATCGAGGTTGTTCATCAGCATCCGCAGCGCGGCCTCCTGCGGCCAGCCCTTGCAGCTCAGCGCACTACCGCGTGGCGCACGAATCGTCTCCATGTCCCGTCGTACCACCAAACCCGCCGCGGCTACAGGCCCGCTCGATCGCCGAAACGACGACGGGCGCCGCGTGCGAGACGGGCGCCCTGCGTAGGACAGCTAGCCGATCCGAGCGACTACGATCGGCGTTCGATCACACCGAGGCCTCGGTGGACTCGGCGTCTGGCTTCGCCTCGGTCTTCGCGTCTGGCTTCGCCTCGGTCTTCGCCTCGGTCTCGCCGTGGACCTTTCCTTCGGCCTTCGCCTCGGTCTTGGCCTCGGCCTCGGTCTTGGCGGGCTTGGCCTCCTCCGGCTTCGACGATGCCGGTGCGTCGGCCACGTTGCCGATGCGCATCGCGTAGAACGAGCGCCACGCGAAGATCAGCGAGATCAGGAGGCTGAGCACGGCGATCGCATAGCGCACGTAGTTGTAGGTCGGCGAGTGGAATTCCGCCGCCTTGTTCTTGAGCTCGAGGGCGAGGCGGTGTCGCCGACCACGGTCGCGGCATGGAGCTCGGTGCCCTTGGACCTGAGCTCGGTCTCGACGATCTTCTTGGCGTTGTCCCAGGCGCCGCCGGCGTTGGCCATGAAGATCGCCTCGTACAGCCCGAACAGCGCCATCGAGATCAGGTAGCCGATGAAGAAGTACGGATCGATGCAGGCGAACGACAGGGTCGTGAAGAACACGACCATGAAGATGTTCTGCATGCCCTTCTGCGCGTACAGCGTGCAGATCTCGACGACCTTGTTGGAGTCCTCGACCGAGGCCTTCTGCGCGCTGCCGTCGAGCTTGATGTTGGCCTTGATGAACTCGACCGCGCGGTAGGCGCCGGTCGACACTGCCTGGGTCGACGCGCCGGTGAACCAGTAGATGATCGCGCCGCCGATGACCAGGCCGAGCAGGAACGGTGGATGGATCATCGACAGGTTGCCGACCGCCTCGGGCTTGAGGCCGTCGGTCACCAGCATGATCAGCGCGAAGATCATCGTCGCCGCGCCGACCACCGCGGTGCCGATCAAGACCGGCTTCGCGGTCGCCTTGAACGTGTTGCCGGCGCCGTCGTTCTCCTCGAGATAGGCCTTGGCCCGCTCGAAGTTGGGCTTGAACTTGAACTCCTTCTCGATCTCCTGCTCGATGTTGGGGATCTGCTCGATCACCGACAGCTCGTAGACCGACTGCGCGTTGTCGGTGACCGGACCGTAGGAGTCGACCGCGATCGTCACCGGGCCCATGCCGAGGAAGCCGAACGCGACCAGGCCGAACGCGAACACGGTGCCGGCGGCCGCGCACGCGAACTCCGACATCGCGAACTCACCGCCGGCCATCACGTTCTGCTTGAACAGCATGTCCTGGATGCCGATCGCCGACGACACCGCGTAGGCGACCGCCATCAGGCCGACGATGATCAGACCCATCCAGTACGCGGAGAAGTTGCCGGCGGTGAGGCCGGACAGGATGTTGAGCGACGGCCCGCCCTCCCGGGACGCGGTCACGACCTCGCGGACGTGGCCGGAGTTGACCGACGTGAACACCTTGACCAGCTCGGGGATGATCGCGCCGGCGAGCGTGCCGCACGAGATGATCGCCGACAGCTTCCACCACAGGCCGTACTGCAGCGCCGATTCGCCGGTGCCGATCAGGAGGTACGACACGATGAACGTGAGCGCGACCGAGACCAGCGAGGTCAGCCACACCAGCACCGTCAGCGGGTGCTCGAAGTTCATCTTGGCGGCCATCGCGTAGCGCGACCTGGTCAGCACCTCGTTGACCATGTAGCTGCCGACCGAGGCGAAGATCATCACGATGCGCATCGCGAACAGCCACACCAGCAGCACGGTCTGCGACCACTGGCCGGGGTTGAGCGGGAAGCCTTCGTTGTTGTAGCCGCTGACGTTGAACGGGGAGTTGGGGAACGCGACCAGGATGAAGGTGATCAGCGCGACGCCGGTGACGCCGTAGGTCTCGAAGCCGTCGGCGGTCGGGCCGACCGAGTCGCCCGCGTTGTCGCCGGTGCAGTCGGCGATCACGCCGGGGTTGCGCGCATCGTCCTCCTTGATGTTGAACACGATCTTCATCAGGTCCGAGCCGATGTCGGCGATCTTGGTGAAGATGCCGCCGGCGATGCGCAGCGCCGCGGCGCCGAGTGATTCGCCGACCGCGAAGCCGATGAAGCACGGGCCGGCGTAGCGGCCGGGGATCAGCACCATGATCGCGAGCATCAGGAGCAGCTCGGTCGAGATCAGCACCGTGCCGATCGACATCCCGGCCTCGATCGGGATCGCGTAGACCTGGTACGGCGTGCCGCGCAGCGACGCGAACGCCGCGCGCGAGTTGGCGAAGTTGTTGACCCGGATGCCGAACGCCGCGACCAGCGAGCTGCCCAGGATGCCGACCACGGAGAACCCCGCGATCGCGAACACCTGCAGCGCCGGCGCCTTCTCGAGCGCGGCGAAGTAGACCACGATCACGATCGCGATCAGCAGCCAGAGCTGGAAGATGAACTTGGCCTGGGTCCGCAGGTAGGTCTTGCAGGTGCTGTAGATCAGCTCGCTGATCTCGCGCATCGCCCTGTGGACCGGCAGGCTCTTCAGGTTCTTGTACTTCCACAGGCCGAACAGCAGACCCAGGACCGACACCACCATGCCGATCGCCAGGATCACCCTGCCGTTGGTGCCGAGCATCCTGATCTGGTCGAACGGCGGCAGCGCGAGCTGGGCCTCGCTTCGGGGGCGCGCCGCATGCTCCGCGGCGGGTGCAAGCCATTGAACGATCGAGGTCATGGCCGGCGTTATAAGGAGGAGCGGATTGCCAGCGCAAGGGCCTAGGGCGAGCAAGCGGTGATGGCGGCATGACGGGCCCCAGAGTTTGCTGATCCGCCACAGGCCAGGCGTGCTATGGAACGCTGCCAGCAAGCGTTCGTCGGAGCGAACGCCGCCGGCGCCGGAGATCCATGGGGCTGCCGCCCGATCCGTTGGCCGAACCGTCACCGCCTGTGGTCACATCGCGCGCGACCAGCGGTGAGCGTCGCGCCCCGCGCACCGCGCCCGAGGTGCTCGCCCCCGCCGGGGACCGCGATGCGCTGACGGCCGCGCTCGCCGCGGGTGCCGACGCGGTGTACTTCGGGCTCGACGACGGGTTCAACGCGCGCGCCCGGGCGGTCAACTTCTCGTCGGCGACGCTCGGCGACGCGATCGCTCAGATCCACCGCGCCGGCGTACGCGCGTACATCGCGCTCAACACGCTCGTGTTCGAGCCCGAGCTGGCGATCGTCGAGGAGCTGATCCGCCGGATCGCCCGCGCCGGCGCCGACGCGATCATCGTCCAGGACCCGGCCGTCGCGCTGCTCGCGCGCGCGATCTGCCCCGATCTCGAGGTCCACGCCTCGACGCAGATGACCGTATCGAGCCCGCTCGCCGCCGAGCTCCTGCGCGCGCTGGGCATCGCCCGCGTCGTCGCGCCGCGCGAGCTGTCGGTCGACGACATCCGGCTGTACGCCGCGGGCACCTCGCTGCCGCTCGAGGTGTTCATCCACGGCGCGCTGTGCGTATCGTGGAGCGGCCAGTGCCTGTCGTCGGAGGCATGGGGCGGCCGGTCGGCCAACCGCGGCCAGTGCGCGCAGGCCTGCCGCCTGCCCTACCAGCTGGTCGTCGACGGACGCGACCGCGACCTCGGCGAAGTCGCGTACCTCCTGTCGCCCAAGGACCTCGTCGGGCTCGATGCCGTGCCCGAGCTCGCCGGCCTCGGGATCGCCGCGCTCAAGATCGAGGGCCGGCTCAAGGCGCCGCACTACGTCGCGGCCTCCGTCGCCCAGTACCGCGCCGCCGTCGCCGCCGCGACCGGCCTGCCCGCGCCGGCGCCGCCCGTCCGGATCCCCGACGACGAGACCTCGCTCCACATCGCCTACAGCCGCGGCATCACGCGCGGCTTCCTCGGCGGCGCCGATCACCAGACCCTGGTCGAGGGCCGGTTCCCGCACCACCGCGGCGTTCCGCTCGGCCGCGTCGCGCGCGTCACCGGCGACTCCGTGCTCGTCGTGCCCGATCCGGGGCAGCGCGTGATCACCGGCGGCCTGGCGATCGAGCGCGCCGCGCCCGTCGAGCGCGCCGTGCCCGTGGAGCGAGCCGTGCCCGTGGAGCGAGCCGTGCCCATCGAGCGAGCCGTGCCCATCGAGCGAGCCGTGCCCGATCGATCGCCGCGCGGCGCGCCGAGAGCCGACCGAGCATCGCCCCTCGAGGTCACCCCGCGCGCCGGGATGGGCGTGGTGTTCGATCGCGGTCGACCGGGCGAGCCCGAGGAAGGCGGCCCGATCTTCGCCGTCACCGGCGGGCCCGACGGGGCGTGGCTCCGGTTCGGCCGGCCCGGCCCGGTGATGAGCAACGTGCACGCCGGCGACCGCGTGTGGATCACGTCGGACCCGCGGGTCAGCCGCGCCGGCGAGAAGGCCGCCGAGGCCGGGCGCGCGCCGCTCGGCCGGATCGCGGTCGACCTGACCCTGCGCGGGGCGCTCGGCGCGCCGCTCGAGCTGTTCGCCGTCGCGCGCGGCCACACCGCCCGGGCGGTCTCGGCGTCGCCGCTGCAGCCGGCCTCCGGCAGCGGACTGTCGCACGCCGTCGTCACCGACAAGCTCGGCGCGCTCGGCGGCACGCCGTTCCACCTCGGCGCGATCGACAGCAGCGGGCTGGCGGCCGGGCTGCATCTGCCGGTCGGCGAGCTCAAGGAGCTGCGCCGCAGCGTGGTCGCCGACCTGACTGCCGCGATCAGCCGCGTCGATCGCTCCGTCGCAGCGGGCTCCGTGATCGACGCCGTGCGTAGCGCCGCCGCGGTTGCCGCGGAAGACCTCGCCCCCACCGCTCCCATCGCTCCCATCGCCCCCACCGCTCCCATCGCTCCCATCGCCCCCACCGCCCCCATCGCTCCCACCCCCCCCCCCGCCCCCCCCCCCCCCCCCCC
>VBLP01000336.1:9960-18013 GCA_005887925.1 Deltaproteobacteria bacterium
TCCGGCCGCTCCGGCCGCTCCGGCCGCGCCGATCGTCGTACCGCTGTGCCGGACCGACGCCCAGCTCGACGCCGTGCTCGATGCCGGCGCCGCCGAGGTCGAGCTCGACTGGATGGAGCTGGTCGGGCTGTCCCGCGCGGTCGAGCGCGCGCGCCGGCGCGGCGCCCGGGTCGGCATCGCGACGCTGCGGATCCAGAAGCCCGGCGAGGAGCGCATCGATCAGCACATCGCCCGGCTCGCCCCCGACCACGTGCTCGTGCGCAGCTGGGGCTCGCTCGCGGCCCTGTCCCTCCCCGGCGGACCCGCGCTGCACGGCGACTTCTCGCTCAACGTCACCAACTCCATCACCGCCGGCTGGGTGCTCGGCCACGGCCTGACCACGCTGACCGCCGCGCACGACCTCGATCGCGAGCAGCTGTTCGCGCTGCTCGCCGCCGCGCCGCGCGGCCGGATCGCCGTCGCGATCCATCACCACATCCCGACGTTTCACACCGAGCACTGCGTCTACGCCCACCTCCTCTCCACCGGCCGCGACTTCCGCACCTGCGGCCGGCCGTGCGAGCGCCACGAGGTCGCGCTGCGCGACCGCGTCGGCCTGGTCCACCCCGTCGTGGTCGACGTCGGCTGCCGCAACACCGTGTTCAACGCCCAGGCCCAGAGTGCCGCCGGCATGGTGCCCGAGCTCCTCGCGCGCGGCGTACGGCGGTTCCGCATCGAGCTCGTGCGCGAATCCGCCGACGAGACCGCGCGCGTGTTCACCGCGTACCGCCAGCTCGTCGCCGGCCAGCTCGCGCCGCGCGAGGTCGTCCGGCGCACGGCAGTCCACGAGCAGTTCGGCGTGACGCGGGGAACGATGCGCACGCTGACCGTGCTGCGCTGAGCGCGCCCCGACAGCGCAGTCGCGGTCGGCGTGGTCGAGCGGCTTGGGCTGTCAGGACTCGACCAGCTGGTCGAACCTCTTGCGCTATCTGCCACCGGAACAGCCTGGCAAACCCAGGCTGTACGAGCAGTTCGCGCGGTGATGACCCATGGCATCCGGCCTGCTTCGGGCGATCGCATGAGGCCCACCGTCCGTCTGCTCGATCCGGCGCTGCGACCCGGCACCGTGGTCCTGGTGCCCGGGCCACCGCCGCCCCCGGGCACACCGGCGCAGATCGCAACCGTCGCGCCGCAGAACGAGGACTGGAACGACGTCTCGCACATCAACGGCCAGGTCGTGAAGGTCGGCGAGCGCGGCGACTATCTCTACCGCTGGAAGACCACCAACATCGCGAGCAACCCGATCGGCTGGATGTTCGGGCTGTACGGGCTCAGCGTGAGCCATGCCGTGCACAACAACGTCGCGCTGCGCGGCGATGCCAACGCGCTGTCACTCAGTAACACCACCGGGTACGAGGTCGGGTTCAGCGTGCCGATCTACTTCCGGCGCGTGTTCTCGGGGCCATTCGTCGAGCCCGGCATGCTCGCGCGCAACGTGTCCTGCCGGGGCTGCGACGACCGGCCCGCCCACATCGGGCCCGAGGTGCTGGTCGGCTGGCACTGGACGTTTCGACAACCATACAAGCTCGGTCGAGGCCGAGCCCGCCGGCTACTTCCGGATCGGCTACGCGCTGTGATGCAGCGCGGTTCGATCGGTTAGCGTTGCAGTGGAGTGCTCGGGCTGAGACTCCGAAGGCGGTGCTCCGCGAGCGGGGTCCTCGTGGGCACGGCCGCGGCGGTTGGCGGCCGGCGGCGAGCGCTCAGGGTCAGCGGCGGCGATGGCGTCAGCCACGGCGGCGGCTTTCAGCCGTCGGCTTTCGGCTTTCGACGGCGATCGTCGATGTAGGAGACCGTCTTGCGTACGGTCTGCCAGCTTCGATCGCCTAGAGCCACGGCGACCAGTACGCGAGCTTGACCGCGAACGTGTGACTGCCCGGGACCGAGAACAGATCGCCGAGCAGCCCCGGGCCCGCCACGCCGCCCATCGGTGAGCCGCCTTGGCGGTCCTGCTGCCACACCACGAACAGCGTCGAGCCCGGCGCCCACTCCCAGCGCACGACCGCCGTGCTGCGGAACGCGACCTGATCGAAGTCGGGATTGGCGAGGTGGAACCGCGCCGCGCCGTCGACGACGTCGTAGCCGTCGCCGGCGGCCGCGATCGCCAGCCCGCCCTCGCCGTAGCGCCGCAGCTGCAGGCTGCGCGGCGCCGCGAGCTCGCCGAGGCCGGCGTAGCGGCCGCTGGTCAGGTACGGCGCGGCGTAGAGATCGAACGTCAGGTTCGCCGTGAACGCGTAGCCGAACCGGACCGGCAGCGACGCGGTGTTGCGGCGCAGCTCGGCGAACACGTAGCGCTGGCCGAACGTGGCCGCGGGGCCGCCGGCGATCGTGGCCACGTACTGCCGCTGGTGGGCATCGACCTCGAGGTCGGGCTGGGCCGACACCGTCCAGTGGCCGTCGGAGTTGTACGCCACGGTCGCCGAGAGCTCGAGCGTGCGGCGGCCGAGTTCGTCGGCCACCCCGAACAGCTGGCCTCCGTGGCGGAGATGGCTCGCCGGGCTGTTCCTGACGTTCACGGAGCCGTCGAACATGCCCGGAGTGGCCATGAGCGGCCCGCCGCGCGTCAGCTGGTCGCTCACCGCCCGCGGCTCGTAGTGCGCGTGGGTGTCGACCTGCCAGTCGTTGCGCCACACCGTCGTCGTGTTGAAGATGATGCGCGCGTTGACCCGCGTGCGCTCGAGGTTCCACTGCTCACCGCCGATCACCGACACCTGGTAGCGGCGCAGCGCGCCGGCGACGTGGTTGTCGCGATAGGTCAGCGCGGCCTCGGCATGGAGGCGGTCGGCGACCTGCAGGATGCCGGCGTCGTTGAGCTCGAACCCGCGCGAGATCGCGCTGGCCTCGACCCAGCCGAGCCAGTGCGCGCCGGCGAGCTGCTCGAACCGGATCGCGCCACGCAGCCCGGCGAGCGAGGTGCGCGTCGGGTCGAGCGAGCCGGAGCTGCGATCGGGCCGCTGGAGGTAGTGCGCCGGCGCCTGCTGGACCAGGGTGATCGCGTCGTGCGAGCCGGCGACCCGCGACGCCGCGACGTCGCCGCTCAGATCGCCGCCGCCGTCGCCGAGCCGCAGGTTCCAGTCCGCGCCGCCGGCGAACGCGGCCCGAGGCAAGAGCTTCGCCAGCGGGTCGTCCGGCGCGAACCGGCGCTCGACGCCGGTGGCGATCACGCCGATCGTCGAGCCGCGGCGATCGAGCTGCTGCTGGGCCCGCGCGATCCCGAACGCGGTCAGCGGGGCGAGCGGCGTGTGATCCGCGGTCTCGGTGCGATCCGACACCGCGACCAGCGCGCCGGCCGACAGGCCCGACAGCGTGCGGCCGAACAGCTTTCCGGCGCCCAGGATCGCGGCCGTGGTCGGCGCTCCCTCGGGCGCGCCGCCGGCGGTCTGGCGCGGGATTGCGCCGATCCGCCGGGTGTAGAAGTAGCGGGTGTCGGCGTCGATCGAGCCGCCCTCGAACATCCGGCGGCTGTCGACGAAGAACGGCCGCTTCTCGTCGAAGATGGTCTCGATCGTCGTCAGGTTGAGCACGGCCGGATCGGCCTCGACCTGGCCGAAGTCGGGCAGGACCGTCGCCTGCAGCGTCGCGGAGCGGCCGACCGGCGCCTTCAGATCGGCGCCGAGCCGAACGCCGACGGCGCGCCGCGCGCCGAGCGTGGCGTCGATCGCGACGAACGGCAGCAGCTCGAGCCGGCGGTGCAGCACGGCGCCGTCGATCCCGACCAGCGATCCGAAGCCCGACGACCAGCCGGTGGCGTCGCTGGGGATCAACTGCCAGTACACCTGCTCGCCGGTCGCGGCGATCCACCGCGTGACGTTGATCCCCCAGCGCTGAGGCACCTCGGGCAGCGCGACGAGCTGGGAGAACGGGATCCGCAGCTCGGCGGTCCATCCCGTCGGGCCGCGCGCCGTGGCTGCCTCCCACACCGGGTCGAACGACGGGTCGATGTCGGTCTCGTCATCGCCGGCGTGGTAGTGATCGAACCGGGTGCCGCCGGCGGTCACGCCGAACGTGTACGCGGTGCGGTGATCGCCGTAGGTGTCGAGCGACACGGCGATCGCGTCGCGATCCTTGAAGGTGTCGCGCCGGGTCAGGCCGGCGCGGATCGTCTCGGGTCGCTGGGTCAGCCGCACACCGACGATCACGGCGGTGTCATCGAACGCGACCGCCACCTCGGTCGGCTGCGAAGGCGCCGCGCCGTCCACCGGCCGCTTCTGGAGGAACCCGGCCGTGAACGCGACGCCCGCCCAGCCCGGGTCGTCCAGCGAGCCATCGACCTGGATCGCTCCGGGGCCCACGCGGACCGCGGTGAGCTGCCGGGTCTCGCGCGCGCCGGCGGGCGCCGACACGAGAAAGATCGGGACCGCGATGCGGGCGAAACGAAGCGGCATTGCGGTGCGAGGCTGCGCGATGCGCGGTGCTTGCGCCGGGAGCCTGGCACCGGTCGCAGGATCGCGGGCACGGATCGCGGCTAGCCGAGGCCGAGCGAAGCCCGGAAGCTCGGTCCTTCCGGCCAGGAAGGCCGAGGTTCCGGATCAGCAGAGCGAGGAATCGGCGGAATAGGACGTGCGCGGCGCGGCCCGCGCTGCATCGTAAGGCCCGTAGCACGGTCGATCACAGTTCGTGACGCGGGGACCGCGGCTCGTGGCGCCGGGCGGCCGTTCAGGTCACACCTCGACCGCCACCCGCGGCGTTGAGTATGGTGTCCGGTGTGCTGACCGTCGCGGTTCCGAGCCTGCCCCCGCCCCGCATGCTGTCGCGGTGGATCCTGATCGTGTGGTGGGGCGTGGCCGCGCTGAGCAGCGCGGGGCACCTCGTCTTCTTCAACCTCTTCGACAGCCACGACGTTTTCACCTGGTGGGGGCCGATCTTCGCTCAGTTCACGATCTGCACGGCGTGGGCGCTGGTCACCCCGCTGGCCTTCCGGATCGCGCGCGGCCTCGGCGATGACGTCCGGCCGGCCCGGGTCGCGCGCGTGATCGCGTGGGGGCTGTTGCTGAGCGCCGCGATGAGCACGTCACGCGCGCTCCTCCACGGCTTCGAGCACCGTGCCGGCGTCGTATGCAGCGCATCGTTCACCCAGATCGCCGACTACATGACGCTCGATCTCCCGCTGTTCGCTGCGGTGCTGGCGGCCGGCCTGGCGCGCCGTTACCTGCTGCAGCGCGAGGCCCAGCAGGCGCGCGCCGCGGCGATCGAGGTCCAGCTCGCCGAGTCCAGGCTGCACGCGCTGCAGATGCAGCTCAACCCGCATTTTCTGTTCAATACGCTGAACACGATCTCGGCGCTGGTCGAGAGCGACCCGGCCGCGACGCGGACCGTGGTCGCCCGGCTGAGCGAGCTGTTGCGCCGCACGCTCGACGTCGCGCAGCAGCCCGAGGTCCGGCTCGCCGAAGAGCTGCAGTTCATCCGCGGCTACCTCGAGATCATGACGCATCGATTCAGCGATCGGCTGACCACGTCGTTCGCGATCGAGGACGGGCTCGACGATGCGCTGGTCCCGGTGTTCGTGCTCCAGCCGCTGGTCGAGAACGCGATCGAGCACGGGATCGGCCGGATCCGCGGCCCCGGCGCGCTCGAGCTCCGCATCGAGCGCTGCGGCGACCGCCTCCACATCACGGTGCGCGACAACGGCCCGGGGCTCGACCCCACAGCGCGCGCCGGGATCGGGCTGTCGAACACCGCGGCGCGGCTCGCGCAGCTCTACCCCGGCCGCAGCGCGCTGCGGCTCGCGGATGACCGCGGGCGCGGCGCCGTCGCGGTGGTCGAGCTCCCGTACCGCACGCTCGACGAGGAGGCCGGCGCGTGAAGCTGCGCGTGCTGGTCGTCGACGACGAGCAGCCGGCGCGCCGGCGGCTGATCGATCTGATCGCCCGGCGGCCCGACCTCGAGCTCGCCGGGACCAGCGCCGACGGCCGCGAGGCGATCGAGGCGATCCTGACCGGTTCTCCGGATCTCGTGCTGCTCGACGTCCAGATGCCCGAGCTCACCGGGCTCGACGTGGTGCGCACGATCGGCGCCGAGCGGATGCCGCCGGTCATCTTCGTGACCGCCCACGATCGCTACGCGCTGCGCGCGTTCGAGCTCGCGGCGGTCGACTATCTGCTCAAGCCGTTCGACGATGCGCGGTTCGATCAGGCGGCGAGCCGCGCCCACGAGCTGATCCGGCTGCGCACGACCGACGAGCTGCGCACCCAGCTCCTCCACCTGCTGGCCGCCACCGACGGCAAGCTGGCCCCGCACGCGCCGGCCCAGTTCATCGAGCGGATCGCGGTCCGCGAGCGCAAGGAGATCCGGATCGTCGCGGTGTCCGAGATCGACTACATCGCGGCGAGCGGCCCGTACGCCGAGATCCACGTCGCCGGCGAGGCGCTGCTCCACCGCGAGCGCATGCAGTCGCTCGAGGAGGTGCTCGATCCGGCGCGGTTCTGCCGGATCCATCGCTCGGCGATCGTCAACCTCGCCCGGGTCGCCGCGATCGAGCCGCAGCCGTCCGGAGACTCCAGCCTGCGGCTGTGCAGCGGCGCCGTGCTCCGCGTGAGCCGGGCGCGGCTGGCCGAGCTCAACGCCCGGCTCGGGATCGGATAGCTCCGGGGGCCGCGCGGCCTCATCCACGCGTCGCGTCCGGCGCTCGGTCGTCAGCGGCGGCTTTCGGCTTTCGGCTTTCGGGCCTGTCAGCATCGGCTATCGGCATCGGGCATCGGCTCTCGGCATCGGGGCGTCGGCTATCGGCATCAGGCATCGGCTCTCGGCATCTGGCCGGCTCTCGGCTTTCGAGCGTCGGCTCTCGGCTTTCGAGCGTCGGCTCTCGGCTTCCGGCCGGCTCTCGGCTTTCGAGCGTCGGCTCTCGGCTTTCGAGCGTCGGCTCTCGGCTTCCGGGATCCGGCGTTGGTGCGCGGCGGGCGGCTCTTGGCATCGGAACCGGAAGCGATTGAGGTCGGCCGCGGCCTCGCGCCGACTCACATAGCGCAAGCAAGCCAGGCCACCCGGCGGACGCAGCTCACGTCGCGGCACCTCCTTCCTGCGCGGATCGGGTCGCGACGGGCGTCGCCCCGCCGCGCAGGTCGTCGGCCGGGGGCGTTCCCTTCCAGAGATGACCGCTCCATCACCCAGGAGAACCTGCACATGTTGATCGCCTATCAAGTCGCACTCGATCTGGTCCGCGCGCTGCGTCCCGTGGTCGCACGGCTACACAGCTACAGCGCCGAGGCGGCCGAAGGCGATCGCCGCCATGGTCGTGACCCCCGGCGGTTCTGGGACATCGCACACGGCAGCGCCGGCGAGATCCGCGGCGCGCTCGACCTGGCAGATGCGTGGGCTGGCAGGTCGAGAGCGGGCCAGCGCGTGCCTTGCTCGATCGCGAGCTGGGCCTTCTGTGGGGGCTCACCCGCCGTCCTCGCGATGCTGCGTGTACCGCCCGCGCAGCTGCGCGACCGACGAAGCGCATCCCTTGGCCGAAAATGACGATCACGGGCGCGAGGCGTGCATCAATCCGCGCACGTGATCCTGATCGCGTCATGATAACGCTCGCAGGCTGGATCCAGACGCACCGGAGCGGCCAAATGAGGAGCGGGGTAGCGTCAAACGGTGGGGCGATTCGAGCCCGGTGGGCAAAGTTGATCCCAGAGGATGACGGCGGGAAGATCCCCGTCGATTTTCCGAGTCCGATAACGTTCCGATAACGTCCCGGTCTACGGCGGGTTAGCGCTAGGGTTAGATGGTGATGACAGCGCTAGCGATGGTGGCAAGCTGGAACATGATGACTAGTCATGCTTCACTGTTATCGTCACACTAGGGAAAGCCATGAACGACCTGGATAAGTTGCTCGAACTAGCAAGACACAAGCAGGTAACACAGGAAGAGCGTGAGGCCCAGCGGCTCAGCTTCGCGTATGGGAACGCTCGCCTATCGAACCCACGCATCACGCGTGACTCGATCAAGGAGGCTGCAGATCAGCTCGCAGCCAACCCCGTCACAGTAGATGTCCCGAACAAGTAGGCACGAGGGGACGGTAGATGGATGA
>VBLP01000337.1 GCA_005887925.1 Deltaproteobacteria bacterium
GCGCAGGGCAACGCGGTGTCCGTCCCGCTCCGCATCGGCATCGGCGCAGCGGTGTTCGGCAACCGCAACGACATCGACGTCGCGGTGCGCGCGCCGTTCGAGGTCGGCCTGCTGCTGCGCCGCACGCCGCTGGAGTTCTACGGCGAGATCGCGCTCGCCCTGGTGTTCATCGACCCGGCCAACGACATCGTGCTCGACGTCCAGGGCGGCCTGGGCTTCCGCGTGTACTTCTAGTTGTTCATCGCGCCGGCGTCGATCCACGCCGCGATCAGGCCGACCTCGGCCGCGGTCAGCGAAGTCGCGGTCGACGGCAGCGGCATCGGCGAGCCGCACGGCGCGAGCGCGCCGACCAGCTTGCTGTGGACCTTGTTGAAGATGAGGCTGTTGGCGGAGCTACTGGGCGTGACGCGGACCAGCGGCGGTGTCACCGATGCGCAGGTGATGCCGGAGGTGCCGGCGCCGTTGCCGGCCGCGTTGACGCCGACCAGGTTGGCGTAGGCGGCCGCCGCGGTGCTCATGTCGAGCATGCCGACGGTGACGCCGCCGCCGCCGGGGCGATGGCAGCCGATGCAGCGCTGGCTGATGATGGTGGCATAGACGTTGGTGAACGTCGGATCGAGCGTGTCACACGTGACGGTCACGCTCTGGCTCGTGACGTTGGTGCACGCCGCCGCGCTGGGGAACGCCGTGACGGTGATCGTCACCGGGCCCGGCGTCGACGGGCAGGTGAACGTCGGGGTCGCGCTCGCCGGGTTGTCGAACGTGCCCGCGGTCGCCGTCCACAGCAGCGTGGTGGGCACCGTGCCCGCCGAGGCGCTCGCCGACAGCGAGATCTGGCTGTTGACCGCGGTCTCGAGCGGCGAGGCGCCGAGCGAGTCGAGGTTGGCGCAGATCTGCGTCGTGCCGACCACGACGATCGTGCCCTGGTTGGCAGGCGCCGTCGAGCAGCTCAAGGTCAGGCTGACCGGTGTGGTGTGGCCCCCGGTCACCGAGAAGCTCGCCGAGCCCGAGCAGCTGAACGAGCCGTCGACCGACGTCGCGGTCAGCGTGATCGTGTAGCCGCCGCCGGACGGGATTCCGCTGGACTGGAACGAGATCAGGTTGCTGAACCGGACCGTGGCAGCGCCTGTGCGGCTGAACCCGGTGCCCGAGTTGGTGATCGTCCAGTTCACCGTGTTGATCGTGATGCCCGGAGCGATCTGCAGATCCATGCTGATCGTGCCCATGGCCTCGTCGGGAGATGAGGTGGAGCAACCAGAGGCCAGAGTCGCGATCGCCATTACGACCCCAGCGAGACTCGTGCACGCGTGACTTCTCATGATGACCTCCTTCATTCGGTCCTACGTGCGCGCAGTCTACAGAGACGTTCACGGCGAACAAGAGAATCTGCTATCTCGATCGATCGGACCTGGAACGGACTGTTTGCTGCCTACCAGTCAGTAGTAGCTGACGTAGCGACTGGCGCGCATCTGCAACACCGACAGCGACGCGCCCGCTGCTCCTCGCAGCACTGCGGCGCGCGCGTATCACGGCGCGCGCATCACTCCGCGCGTATTTCATCAGATGAAGTAATGAGTCGTGGATGGCGAACGCCGTGGCGGTGGCGCACGCTCGCTCGTTGGATCGCGCGATGGCGCGCGCAGCCGGGTGGCCGGGCCGCGGTCGTGCTCACGAGGTCGACGCCGGCGAGGCCGCGCCGGTCTTGTGCTTGACCAGCACCGCCCCGGCGGCGACGCATGCGATCGCGACCAGACCGAACGCCGCCCACGCGGGCAGGCCAGCTGCGATCAGGGCGAGCGCGAGCGCGGCGGACAGCATCACCGCACCCAGGAGCAGCAGGAACACCCCGGCGCTGAGCACCTTGACCTCCTCGCCGACGCCCCTGGCCTTGGTGATCGCCTCGGCCTTGAGCTTGTCGACCTCGGCGACCGCGAGGTCGCGCGCGTCGCTGAGCACGCCCGAGATCAGCTGTCCGGTCTGTTCGTTGCGAGGATCGAGATGGACGGTCGCCATGTCAGAGGACGAGGCAAACTGCGTGCCCTGCGTCGTGGGGGCGCCGCGCGGGTTTTCCCGATCGACCTCCATGCCGCGTTCAGCGCCGCGTCCACTTGTCGATCCAGGCCAGCACCTCGTCGTGCCACAGCTTGGAGTTCTGCGGCTTGAGCACCCAGTGATTCTCGTCGGGGAAGTACAGGAACCGGCTCGGGACGCCCTTGCGCTGCAGCGCGGTGAACGTCGCCATGCCCTGGGTATCGACGACGCGGTAGTCGAGCCCGCCGTGGATCACCAGGGTCGGGGTCTTCCAGTTCTTCACCAGCTCGATCGGGTTGTGCTTGGTGAAGCCCTCGGTCTTGTCCCACGGCACACCGCCGTGCTCCCACTCGTCGAACCACAGCTCCTCGGTGTTGTAGTAGCCGATGCGCTCGTCGAGGTTTCCGTCGTGGCAGACCAGCGCCTTGAACCGATCGGTCTTGCCGTTGATCCAGTTGATCATGTAGCCGCCGTACGAGGCGCCGAGCGCGGCCACCCTGGTGCGGTCGAGCCAGCCGTAGCGATCGAGCGCGGCGTCGAGGCCCATCATCAGATCCTCGTAGGGCGCGCCGCCCCAGTCACCGTTGATCGCGTCGGTGAACGCCTGGCCGTAGCCGGTCGATCCGTGCCGGCGAACACCTCGGGGTTCCAGCGGTAGTGGAAGTGGTCGCCGAAGCTGCCCTGCGGCCCACCGTGGATCAGGAACGCGACCGGCGCCTTGCCGCCGGAGAACCCCGACGGCTTGATCACGTAGCCGTACACGGCGTCGCCCTTGGCGCCCTTGAACGAGAACTGCTCGTAGTCGCCCCACGCGATCGCCTTGACCCGCGCATCGTTGAGGTGGGTGATCTGCCTGAGCTCGCCGCCCTCGAGCTTGACCGTGTAGAGCTCGACCGGCGAGCGCAGCGTGTCGCGCGCGAACACCAGCCGGTCGCCGGCGAGCTGCGGCGCGGTGTTGGTGCCCTTGTCGACCACGACCCGCGCATTGCCGCTCGCCACGTCGATCGCGAACACCGCGTGGCTGCCGAGGTGGTCGGTGTCGGTGTAGATCGTCTTGCCGTCGGGGTTCCACAGGATCGAGCCGGCCGAGCGATCCCAGCCCTCGGTGACGACGCGGAGCTTCTTCGATGCCAGGTCGTAGACCGCGATCCGCTGGCGGTCGGCCTCGAACCCGGCGCGCTTCATCATCCGCAGCGCGAGCGACTTGCCATCGGGCGAGAACGCCGGGCCGAAGTCGTAGGCCGGGTTGGCCGCGGTGATCGCGACCGGCCGGGTCTTGCCGTCGGCGGCGACCAGGAACACGTCGGTGTTGGTGTGCCAGGCGTTCTCGCGGCCGGCGACGCGCGCGACGAACGCGACGGTCTTGCCGTCGGGCGAGATCGAGACGTCGTCCATGCCGCCGAACGGCTGGATCGGTGTGTCGGTGGCCAGGCCGGGTGTCAGGTCCCGGGCGTCGTCGGCCTTGCCGCCGGCCTCGGGCGAGGTCCACACGAACAGGTGCGAGTACTTGCCGTCCTCCCAGTGGTCCCAGTGGCGGAACAGCAGCTGGTCGTAGACCCGCGCCTTGACCTTGGATTTCGCGCGCTCCTCGTCGCGCTTGACCGATTCGGCGATCGACTTCGCGTCGGGCCAGACCTCGACCGCGACGACGAGGTGCTTGCCATCGTGGAACAGCTTGAAGCTGCCGACGTCGGCCGGCAGCCGGGTCACGGCCTCGGCCTCGCCGCCGCTCGGCCGGATCCGCCAGACCTGCGACGAGCCCGAGCGCGACGACAGGAAGTAGATCCAGCTGCCGTCGCTCGACCACTCCGGGGCCTGGTCGTTCTCGAGGTGGGTCGTCAACTGCCGGGCCGCGCCGCCGTCGGTCGCGGCGAGCCAGATGTCGAACCGGCCGCGGTTGGCGTCGAAGTCGGTGTCGCGAACCGCGAACGCGACCTGCTTGCCGTCGGGAGACACCGCCGGATCGGAGATCCGCCGCATCGCGAGCATGTCCTCGATCGTGAGGCCCTTCGCGGCGGCCGGCGCGGCGACCGCCAGGAGCCCGAATAGCGCGAGCTGATGCTTCATCACCCTGGAGTATCACGGTCGGGCTGGGCGATGCGCTCGCCCGGCGGGGCTGCGGCCTCGGACAGCGCGGTCGCGATGTAGTGGCAGGCCGCGGCCAGACCGAGCACGCCCGCGATCGCCGCCGCCGGCAGCGCATGCTCGGGCGCCACGGCGATGACGCACAGCGCGATGAACTGCGCGATCGTCGCGGCCTTGCCGAAGCGATCGGCGCGCAGCCCGCGCAGCGTCCGGCGGCGCCACAGATACAGCGCGACGAGCGGCACCAGCACGAGCTCGCGTGCGCCGATCAGCGCGATCACGGTCGCGAGGTGATGGATGCGGCCATGCATCCAGATCACCGCGAGCACGATCGCGACGAACAGCTTGTCGACCGCCGGATCGAGCCATCCGCCGATGTCCGGCTCGCCGCGGCCGCGTCGCTTGGCCCACCGGGCCACCCGGCCGTCGGCAGTATCGGTGAGCGCGGCAACACCGAGGATCGCGACCGACCACGCCGCATCGCCCCACACGCGCCACAGCGCGACCGCGAGCGGGATCCGCGACAGGGTGAGCGCGTGCGCGAGCCACACACCGTGGATCTACCATTGCCCCGGCAGACCTCCGCAGGGACCCGGTCGATCCGCGCGCGGACGGCGTGCACCGCGGCGTGGTACGCTGGCGGCATGCAGGTAACGATTCGATACTGCACGGCTTGAGGCTACCGACCGCGGGCTGCCCGGGTGGCGGCCCAGCTCGAGCGCGATCTGGGCGTGACCACCGTGCTCGTCCCCGGCGGCTCCGGAGAGCTCAGCGTGTGGGTCGATGACAAGCAGGTCATCGCCAAGCAGGGTTCGAGATTTCCCGAGCCCGACGAAGTCGTCGCCGCCGTCCGCAAACACCAGGCGTGACGTCGCCGCGCGCCGTGCCAGTCGCGCGCGCGCAGCGGACCACGCCCCGACGGTGACTTGCGGCAGTGTGCTGGAATTACTGGCCTGGAGCCAGGTACCCCACTTGCAGCGCTCGGCAGCGAATTACACCAAGGGGACAGTCATGAAGATTCGCGCCTTCGTCATCTTCGCCGCACTCGCCACACCCGTGCTTGCGAACGCCGATGACAACCAGCCCAAGGACAAGCCGGCCGCCGGCGACCGCGCCACCGGCGAAGACAAGACCATGGGCAACGACAAGACCACGGGAACTGACAAGACCACGGGAACCGACAAGACCACGGGGACCGACAAGACCACGGGGACCGACAAGACCGGCAACAAGGGCGCCAAGCTCAGTGACGCCGACGCCAAGATCGTCGCGCACCTCCACCACGTCAATCAGATGGAGATCGATCTGGGCAAGGTCGCCCAGCGCTCGGCCTCGGCGCGCGTCAAGAGCTACGCCGAGACGATCGTGACCGACCACCAGAGCGCCGACAAGGACCTGCTGTCGTTCGCCAGGAGCCACAAGCTGATGGGGATCCCCGCCGACAAGCCGCAGAGCGACGCCGACCGCGAAGACGACAAGGCCATGACCACCCAGGCCGCGCACCTCAAGTCTCTGAAGGGCGCCGAGTTCGACA
Source organism: Deltaproteobacteria bacterium (assembly GCA_005887925.1). Taxonomy (GTDB): domain Bacteria; phylum Myxococcota_A; class Polyangia; order Haliangiales; family Haliangiaceae; genus JABFXX01. Next base: position 5,651 of record VBLP01000337.1, read on the forward strand.
AGGAATATCTCAACATGATGGTGACCGGCCACGAGAAGGAGCTCGCCAAGATCGATACCTCGATCAGCTCGGCCAGCGATTCGGATCTCCAGAACATGCTGAAGACGCTCAAGCCGGTATTGCAGCGCCACGCCGATCAGGGGCGCGACCTGCAGAAGAGCCCGCAGGCGTCGGCCGAGCCCGAGCGCGATCCCAACAAGCCGAGCGATCGCCTGCCGTCGTCGCAGCACTAGCCAGTACGGCGATGCGATGCTCCCGCGCGACAGCCATGCTGTAGCGGGACTCGGGAGCTGCAGAATGTTGCGCGCGTAGTGCCGATCTCGCGCGATCTGTTTCCGTGCGGTCACAGAGGCAGGTGAACCGCGACATTTCGACTCCGTACGGTGCGGCTACCTCTTCTTCAGGAGCCACCGTATGCGGATATGCCTCTCGGCGATCGGCGCGCTGGGCGTGCTGGTCGTGGTGCCACGCCTTGCAGGCGCGGCCGATTGTCCTTCCTTCGTCGATCCGATCGTCCTCAACGGCTCGAGCGCGGCGGAGCCGCTGGTCATCGCGATGGCCAAGGTGCTCGCCGCGCAGCCCAGTCCCACCACGCTGGTGTACGCCAAGCCCGGCTCGTGCGTCGGCGTCACCTCGGTGCAGGAGGACGCCACTCGATCCCGTCGCGAACGCGGTGACGACCTGCACGCTGACCGCGGCGACCCACGTCGATGTCGGCCTGTCCGACGTCTGGGTCGACACCTGCACCGGCGCGCAGCCCAAGGCGGGCGTCAAGGACACGAGCGGGCCGGTCGAGCCGATGCTGTTCGTCGTGCCCAAGGCCTCGCAGCAGCTCGCGATCACCGCCGAGGAGGCCTACCTCGTGTTCGCGTTCGGCTCGGCGAGCCAGGCCAAGCCGTGGACGGTCGAGACCAACCTGGCGATCCGCAATCCGACCTCGGGCACCGAGCAGGTGATCGCGCACAACATCAACCTGCCGGCGGGCCGCTGGAAGGGTATGGACAAGGGCGGCTCGGGCGGCGTGGTCACCGCGGTGTCGATCTCGACGGCGCCCGAGTCGACCCTCGGCATCCTAGGCTCCGACGTCTACGACGCCAACCGCGACAAGCTCAGCGCGCTCGCGTTCCAGGCGTTCCACCAGAAGGGCGCGTTCTACGCCGACTCGACCGCGACGTCGTTCGACAAGCGCAACGTCCGCGACGGTCACGATGAACGCGAACGCCAAGCGGTTCACCGACTGGGTCACCGGCGCAACCGGCACGCCGTCGCCGTTCGGCGACGTCACCGACGTCATCATCCAGGCCAAGATGGTCCCGACCTGCGCGATGAAGGTGTCGCGCGCGAGCGAGGGCGGCGCGATCTCGCCGTTCGCCCCGGCCGCGGACTGCGGCGCCAAGTTCGAGGCCGCGGTGCCTCACTGACCCCAGGAGCCAGCCATGAAGAACCTCCTTCTCGTTCTCGTGCTCGCGGCGTCCTGCGGCGGCAGCGACAGCAAGGCGACCCCCGATGCGCCTCCGATGATGCCCGACGCGGGCCCCGACTGCTTCGAGGGCACGCCGAAGATGCACGACGACCTCATCAATGCGTGCGTCAACCAGACGGTCACCCGGATCATCAAGTATCCCACGCTCGCCGCCGAGCTCGCAGCGCTGCCCAGGCTCAACCCGGACGGCTCCATCCCGCCACCGCCGTGACCGAACGCCGCCATGTCGCTGCTCTGCTCTCCCACGTCCCGCTGCGCCATGGCCCCCGTGACCGTTCGGTCGCGGCTTGGCTTCGCGATCTGTGCCGCGATGCTCGGAGCGATCGTACCGGCGGCCGCGCAACCGGCGCCGCGGCGCCCCGCGAAGTCATCGTCACCGCCGGAGCCGGCGCCGGCATCGGACCCCGAGGCTCGCGCCAGGCTCGATGATCAGGCGGCGGCGCTCGCCGCGGCCGATCGCAAGCTCGCCGAGCAGCAGCAGGTCATCGACGGCCTGTCGACGGCGCTCGCCGATGCCCGGCGCGAGCAAGCGTCGCTCGCCGCCGCGCAGCAGGCGCTGCAGGGCGCGATCGACGCCGAGCGCAAGGCGCGGCTCGACGCCGAGACCGCCGCGAAGGCCGCGCCGCCGGTGCCGGCGGTGCGTGCGACGTGGCCGACGCTCACGCTGTCCGGGCTGGTCCAGATCGACGCGGCGACTCGTCAGTCGTCCGAGGACGAGCTGCGGCAATCCGGCGATCTGCTCAACCAGGATCGCGTGCTGCTCCGGCGCGGCCGGCTCCGGCTCAGCGCGAGCTATGACAAGGTCTCCGGCCTCGCCGAGATCGACGTCAACACGGTCAACGGCAGCCAGGTCCGGATCACGACCGCCGAGGCCGCGTACCAGGTCGCGCCGTGGCTGACCGCCGCGATCGGCATCCCGAAGATCCCGTTCGGGTTCGAGGTCGAACAGTCGGACAAGGAGCGCCTGTTCCTCGAGCGCTCGACCATGGTCCGCGCGCTGTTTCCGGGCGAGTACGACGTCGGCGCGAAGCTCTCGGGCCGCTGGCGGTTCCTGCGCTACGCGATCGCGGTCCAGAACGGCGAGCCGGCGGGCGAACGGGCGTTCGCGCTGCGCGATCCCAACCGCGACAAGGACATCACCGCGCGCGCTGGGGTGGTCGCGCAGATCGGTCGCGTCGATCTCGCAGCCGGGTTCTCGCTGCTGACCGGCCGCGGGTTTCACGCCGGCACCCCGGCGACCAAGGACGTGCTGGTGTGGAAGGACCTCAACGAGGACGGCGTCGTCGGGCCCAACGAGGTCCAGGTCATCCCGGGCCAGGCCGCGACGATGTCGTCGAGCTACGACCGCTTCGGCGTCGGCGCCGACGCCCAGCTCGCGATCGACCTCGCCGAGCTCGGCAAGCTGGCGGTGTACGGCGAGCTGATCGTCGCCGGCAACCTCGACCGCGCCATGGTGCTGCCCGATCCGGTCGTGCTCGGCCGCGACCTGCGCGAGCTCGGCTTCTACGCCGCCCTGGTCTACGAGCCCGCCGCGTGGTCCGCACTCGGCGTGCGCTACGATCGCTACGATCCCGACGCGGACGCCGCCGATGTCCGGCTCGGCACGCTGATCCCGAGCGACGCGTCGCTGTCGACCCTGTCGATCACCGGCGCGCTGCGCCACGCGCATGGCCGGCTGATCCTCGAGTACGACCACAACACCAACCACAGCGGGCGTACCGCGAGTGGTGTGCCGACCAACCTCGGCGATGACGCGGTGACCCTGCGCGCGGAGGTCCAGCTGTGAGGTGGCTCGCGAGCGCCGCGATCGCGGCCGCCGGCTGCCAGGGCCTCGATGCCGATGCCGGGCTCGACGCCGACGTCCGGGTCGCCGGCGGCCAGTACTTCCCCGGTGGCATTCCGGCGGCGAGTTGCGATGCCCGGGTCACCTCGGTCGACAGCCCGAGCAACACGATCCGCGCCGGCCAGATCGACAAGGCACTGTCGGGCCGGATCACCCGCGATGGCCGCGCGATCGCGTTCGGCTTCGCCGGTGATGCCGGCTACTAGCGCGAAGCTGTCGTTCGCCCCCACGCTCGACGACGGCCCGCGCGATCTCGCGGTCGCCGCGGTCGATGCCACCGGCCGGTTCGGCGCGCCGAGCCTCGTGACCCTGCGCGTGCGGCCGCACGCGGTCGATCTCGCCGACACCCGGCTCGTCGTATCGCTGTCGTGGGACACCGAGGCCGACCTCGACCTCCACCTCGTCGTGCCGACCCAGCCGCCGATCACGGTGTGGAGCCGGCGCCCGAGCACGTACGTGCCGCCCGGACCCGGCGAGCCGGTCGATCCCGACGCGCTCGGCGCCGCGGGCGCGCTCGACGCCGACTCGAACAGCCAGTGCCTGATCGACGGCCGGCGCGAGGAGAACGTGATCTGGCGCGGCCCGACCGCGGCCCCGCCGCACGGCAGCTACGCGGTGCTGGTCGACACGTTCTCGCTGTGCGCCGCGGCGACCGCGCACTGGACCGTCGACGTCTACCGCGACGGCGATCCGGTCTCGATCGCGCATACCGAGGGCACGGTGGTCGACTCCGATACCCGCGGCAACCACCTCGCCGGTTCGGGCGTGCGCGCCCTGACCTTCGACGATTGACGGAAGGAGACCTCGCATGATGGAAAAGCTGCTCGATATCGCCGGCGTCGGCGGAACCGTCGTCCTGGTGCTCTTGCTCGCGCTCTCGGTGATCTCGATCGGGATCATCCTCGAGCGCTTCGTGTACTTCCGGCGCCGGCGGATCGACGCGGTCGCGCTGGCCGGCGACGTGCTCGCCCGGCTCGCCGCCGGCGATCTCTGCGCGCTGATGCAGCGCCTGCGCCCGCTGCGCGCCGTCGAGGCCGAGGTGCTGCGCGACGCGCTGGCCTGGTACGACGCCGGCCCCGAGGCGTTCACCGAGATCCTCAAGAAGGGACTCGCCGATCGCCGCAGGCAGATCGAGTCCGGCCTGGTGTTCCTCGGCACGCTCGGCAACAACGCGCCGTTCGTCGGCCTGTTCGGCACCGTGCTCGGCATCATCGTCGCGTTCCGCGAGCTGTCGTCGGCCGCGGCCAGTGTCGCCGGCGGTACCGGCAACATGAACAACGTCATGTCCGGCATCGCCGAGGCGCTGGTGTCGACCGCCGTCGGCATCCTGGTCGCCGTACCGGCGGTGATCTTCTTCAACATCTTCCAGAAGAAGACCGTCGTGATCGAGGACAACATCGGCGCGCTCGGCAATGCGGTGTGCGCGCAGATGACGCGCGAGGCGCGCGGCCGCGGCGAGGTCGTCGCCCCGGTGGTCGGCGGCAGCGCGCCGACCGCGCGCGACGTCCCGCCCGGATATCCCGGCATCACCGTCGAGGCGGAGGCCTAGCCGTGGCGGGGACGATGGGCGCGGCGCGCGGCCGCGGCGGCACGATCTCGGCGATCAACGTCACCCCGCTCGTCGACGTCGTGCTGGTGCTGCTGATCATCCTGATGGTCGCATCGACCTACATCGTCGCGCAGACCCTCAAGGTCACGCTGCCCAGGTCGAAGTCGACCGACGGCACGGCCGACAAGCCGCAGACCGTGGCGATCCTCAAGGACGGCTCGCTGCGCTGGAACGATCAGCCGGTGACCGAGCCCCAGCTCGTGACCGACCTCGCCGCCGCGGTCAAGGCCGATCCCGAGGTCAACGTCGTGGTCAGCGCCGACGAGAGCGTCAAGCACGGCCGGGTCGTCCACATCATCGACGTCGCCAAGCAGCAGGGCGTCACCAAGTTCGCGATCAACGTCATGGCGGGAGCCGGCGAGTGACGCTCGGCGGCCGCGAGCTCATGATCATCGCGTCGCTCGCGCTGCACGGCGTGATCGCGATGGCCGCGCTCTCGGTCGCACACGACAAGAAGCTGCGCCGCGCCACCACCGTCGCGATCGCCGAGGAGCACAAGAAGC
>VBLP01000338.1:0-12579 GCA_005887925.1 Deltaproteobacteria bacterium
GATCCGCGAGATCACCACGGTGTAGACGCCGGCGTGGTCGCCGGACCGCTCGGTGCAGATGCCCTGATCGTAGGTCAGGGTCAGGTGCCCGCCGTCGAGCTTCCAGCTGCCGGCGGCGAGCGGCGGCTCGGCGTCGAGCTGAGCGCGGTTCTTGGCGAGCCGGACGCTGCCGTCGGCGCGGAACCGGATCGCGGTCTCGCCCTCGGGAGGATGGCGCTCGTACTCGCCGACGATCAGCTCGGCATTGGGCGGCTTGGGCGGCACGGCGTGCGGCCCGGACGAGCATGCGAGCAGGGCGGATGCTGACATCGCGACCGAGCGGGACATGCCAACACGATACCTCCGACCCGAGGTGGGGTTGGAAGCCCCGGACCACCATCCCCCGCGACCGGATCGAAGGACCGGGGCGGGGCCAGGGCGCGCGTGCGCGTCGCGATTCCGGGGGCCGGACTGTTTCGCATCCGGTTCCGTGCCTCGCGGTGAAAGCCGGTGTGCGCTGGCGCAGCCGGGGTGGCAGATCTCGCCGCGCCGGTGGGGCATGTGTGCCCCATCCGTGATGTCCGATGGTTTCACAGCGGAGAGGTGCGACGGCGAACGGGATCGGTTTCAGGCGTCCGGAGCGGCTCACGGAGGCAGCCAACGCCGATGTGGTTGCTATCCTCTGCGTATGCGACCGCTGTTTGTCTTCCTCCGCGTGATCGCGTCCCTCGTGGCGAGTGCGTTCGCCGCGCTGGGTCTGCTGTTCATCGGCTTCGGCATCTGGATGGTGTGCACGGAGCTCAGCCCGGCGCCCGCGGTCGGCAGCCTGGTGGTGCTCGTGGGGTTCGGCGGCTGGATGGCGTACCTCGGCGCCCGGGTGCTGTTCGAGCAGTCGCGGCTGGTCGTCGAGTGGCGCCGCGGGCTGCGGCGCGAGCGCCTGCTGCCGCGGGCTACGATCCTGGTGCGCTGACCGCGGCGACGGCCTCGCGGAACACGCGGCCGCGGTGGCCGAAGTTCTGGAACATGTCGTAGCTGGCGCACGCCGGCGACAGCACCACGGCGTCGCCGGGGCCGCACAGCGCGGTGGCGCGGCGGACGGCGTCGTCCATGTCGCTCGCGTCGATCACGGGGTAGCGCACGCCGTGCGCGGCGGCGGCGGCGCGGATCAGCGGCGCGGCCTGGCCGATCAGCACGATGCCCTTGCAGACGTCGTCGAGCGCCTCGAGCATCGGCTGGTACGAGCCGCCCTTGTCGACGCCGCCGGCGATCAGGACCAGCGGGCGGGGAAAGCCGCGGACCGATGCGGCGACCGACGCGACGTTGGTGCCCTTGCTGTCGTCGTAGTAGTAGACGTCGCGCCGCTCGCCGACCAGCTCCATGCGGTGCGGCAGCGGGCGGTAGGCGCGGGCACCGGCCCGGACGGCGTCGACCGGCACGCCGGCGCCGCGGGCGGCGAGGTACGCGGCCATCGCGTTCTCGAGGTTGTGGTTGCCGATGATGACGAGGTCCGAGGCCGGGTAGCGCTCCTCGGCGGCGGCGCCCGGCACCCCGCGGAGGACGAGGTGTGTCCGGTCGGCGGACAGCACGGCGCCGCGGCCCCGTGTCATTGATCCGAGCGGTCCGGCCTCCGGGCCGGAGCGCTCGGTGCGCGCGCCGGGGCGCGAGTCGAAGGTCAGGAGCTGCGACGGGATCCCCGCGGTCTCTGCCATGGTCCACGGGTCGGCCGCGTTGGCGATCGCGAGGTCGTCGGGGCGCTGCCAGTCCCAGATCCGGCCCTTGATCTCGGCGTAGCGCGCCATGGTGCCGAAGCGATCGAGGTGGTCCTCGGTGATGTTGGTGAGCACGCCGGCGCGCGCGCGGAAGCTCGTGCAGTTCTCGAGCATGAACGCGGCGACCTCGGCGACGATCAGGCCGCCCGGCGCGTTGGCGGGGTGGTCGACCGCGTCGATCAGCGGCATGTTGCCGAGGTTGCCGCCGCAGAACGTCGGCCGGCCCGAGGCCTCGCACAGCGCGCCGGTCAGCGCGGTGGTCGTCGACTTGCCGTTGGTGCCGGTGATCGCGATCAGCGTGGCGGCCGGATCGAGGAAGCGATAGGCGAGCTCGATCTCGGCGATGACCTCGACGCCGGCGGCGCGCGCAGCGGTCATCTCGGGCAGGGTCGGCACGCCGGGCGACATCACGACGAGATCGGCGGTGGAGAAGCTGTGCGCGTCGTGGCCGCCGAGCTGCCAGGTCACCGGCACGCCGGCGAGCTGGGCGATCGGCCCCGCGAGCTTGTCGGCCGGCTTGCCGTCGGTGACGATGACGCGCGCGCCGCGCCGGGCGCAGAACCTGGCGAGCGCGACGCCGGTCTGGGCGAGGCCGACGACGACGACGGTCTTGCCGGCGAGCTCGGGGTGGGCGTGCGGCGTCATCGCAGCTTCAGGGTGCCCAGCGCCAGCAGCGCGAACAGGAGCGACACCAGCCAGAACCGGACGATGATCTTGGGCTCGTCCCAGCCCTTCTTCTCGTAGTGGTGGTGGATCGGCGCCATCGCGAACACGCGCTTGCCGGTCCCGGTCAACCGCTTGGTGATCTTGAACGCGCCGCGCTGGATCACGACCGAGAGCGTCTCGATCACGAACAGGCCGCCGACGATGACGAGCACGAGCTCGTTCTTGGTCAGGACCGCGAGCATGCCGATCGAGCCGCCGAGCGACAGCGCGCCGACGTCGCCCATGAACACCTGCGCGGGGTACGCGTTGTACCAGAGGAAGCCCACGCCGGCGCCGAACAGCGCGGCGGCGAACACGGCGAGCTCCTCGGCGCCGTTGATGTGCGCGACGTGGAGGTACTGCGCGATCGTGACGTCCTTGCCGCTGTGCACCAGGATCGTCGTCGACACGCCGGCGATGTACGCGAAGATCAGGAACGTGCCGGCGTTCATGATCGTCGGCCCGATCGCCAGGCCGTCGAGGCCGTCGGTCAGGTTGACCGCGTTGGCGGTGACGACCACGACGAACGCGCCGAACGCGGTGTACAGCCACGGCGGCAGGATCAGGCTCTGCTCGTAGAAGTTGGTGAACGGCAGCTGGAGGTGGAGCCGCACCTCGTCCGGCATCAGCCGCGAGTAATAGAGGTACGCCATCACCGCGGTCGCGACGACGAACTCGAGCGCCAGGCGGACCTCGCCGGGCACGCCGCGCTTGTCCTTCTTGATCAGCTTGACGTAGTCGTCGGCAAAGCCGATCGCGCCGAACGCCACCGTCACGGTGAGCGTGAGCCACACGAACTGGTTGCGCAGGTCGCACCACAGGAGCGTCGACATCGCGAGGCAGAACAGGATCAGCGAGCCGCCCATCGTCGGCGTGCCGGCCTTCTTCTTGTGGGCCTCGGGGCCGTCGCTGCGGATCGTCTCGCCGATCTGGCGCGATTTGAGCTGCTCGATGAACCACGGGCCGATCACGAACGACAGCAGCAGCGCGGTGATCGCCGCGAGCAGGATCCGGCTCGACGTGTAGCGGAACACGCGGAGCCAGCTGATCCGGTCGCCGAGGCCGCCGTACAGCAGGTGGAACAGCATCAGGTCACCGCCTTGAGGGCGTCGAGCACGCGCTCGAGGCGCATGCCGCGGGACGCCTTGAGCAGGATCCAGTCGCCGGGGCGGGTCCGGGCGAGCGCCCGGGCGGCGGCATCGGCAGGCGTCGCGGCGAGCTCGCCTCCGGCGGTCTCGGCGATCGCGGCGCCGAGCGCGCCGAGCGCGACGACGCCGACGTGCAGCTCGCGCGCGAGCTCGCCGATCGCGCGATGCGCTGCGGGGCCGTGGTCGCCGAGCTCGAGCATGTCGCCGAGCACCGCGATCGCGCTGGGGTGCGCCGCGTGGCCGTGTCCGCGGTCGTGGGCGTCGCCGTGCGGGCCGTGCGCGCGCTCGGCCAGCGCGTGCAGCGCCGCGGTCATCGACGCCGGGTTCGCGTTGTAGCAGTCGACGATCAGCTTGCGGCCGGCGACCTCGACGATCTCGCCGCGCATCGCAGGCGGCCGTGCGCGCGCCACGCCGCGCAGCGCCAGATCGATGCTCGCATCGGACGCGGCGGCCGCGCCGGTCTGGGCCGCGACGGCCGCGGCGATCGCGGCGCAGGCATCGAGCGCGGCGTGGCGGCCGACCAGCCCGAGGTGGAGCTGGTGGCGGCGGCCGAGCACCTCGATCTCGAGCTCGCCGCCGGCGTCGGTCGCGCGGTAGCCGACCAGCGCGACGTCGGCACCGGGCTCGCCGAACGTGAGCTGCCGGGCATCGGGGCGGTGGCGCCGGGCCCACACCGCGAGCCGATCGTCGCCGGCGGGGCGCACGATCGTGCCGCCGTCGCGCAGCCCGAGCCAGATCTCGGACTTGGCGGCGGCGATCGCATCGGTCGAGCCGAGCAGCTCGAGGTGCGCGGTACCGGCGTTGATCACGACGGCGACGTCGGGCTCCGCCATGTGCGTCAGGTACTCGATCTGTCCCGGACCGCGCATGCCCATCTCGATCACGCCGAACTCGTGGAACAGCCGCAGCGCGAGCAGCGTCTGCGGCACGCCGGTCTCGTTGTTGAGCGAACCCTCGGCGGCGACCGTCGGACCGGTGGTCGCGAGCGCCGCGCGCGTCAGCTCCTTCGTCGTGGTCTTGCCGGCGCTGCCGGTGATCGCGACGATCTTGCCGTTCCACGCGCGGCGGTGCGCGCGCGCGAGCTTGCCGAACGCGACGCGCGTGTCGGCGACGACGATCTGCGGCACGCGGACGTCGACCTTGCGCTCGACCATCACCGCGACCGCGCCGGTCTCGACAGCGGCGGCGGAGAACGCGTGGCCGTCGTGTGCTTCGCCTTTGATCGCGACGTACAGCGCGCCGGGCAGCGCCTTGCGCGAGTCGATCACCACGCGGCCGACGTGGGTCTCGGCTGCAGCGCCTGCGGCGTCGGACAGCGCGCGCGACTCGCGCAGCCCGACCGCGGCCGCGGCCTGCTCGCGGTCGTCGAAGTGGTGCTTGGTGGTGCCCAGGATCTGGTAGTCCTCGTGGCCCTTGCCGGCGATCACGACGATGTCGCCCGGCACCGCCTCGCTGATCGCGGCGCGGATCGCGCGCGCGCGGTCGACATCGACGGCGAACGGCCGGGGAACACCGGCGAGGATCTGGTCGATGATCGCGCGCGGGTCCTCGGTCCGGGGGTTGTCGCTGGTGACCACGGCGAGGTCGGCGAGCCCTGCGACCTCGGCGCCCATCTTCGGCCGCTTGGTCGGATCGCGGTCGCCGCCGCAGCCGAACACGCAGATCAGCCGCCGCCGGGTCAGCGGGCGCAGGGCCGAGAGCACGTTGCGCAGCGCGTCCGGCGTGTGCGCGTAATCGACGAAGATGTCGAGATCGGCGTCGTTGGCGACCCGCTCGACGCGGCCGGGCACGCCGCCGAGGCCGGCGATGCCACGCGCGATCGCCTCGTGCGGCAGGCCGAGCGCCTCGCCGATGCCGACCGCGAGCGCGAGGTTGGCGACGTTGTAGTGGCCGATCAGCGGCCTGGCCTCGACGGCGAGCTCGCCGCGCGGCGCGGCGATCCGCGCGGTGATGCCGCGCACCGTCGAGTGCTGCTCGACGACGCGGATGTCGGCGGGCCGGCCCTCGGCGGACACCCGCAGCACGCGCCCGGGCGCCGCCGAGGCCATCGTCTCGCCCTCGGGATCGTCGATGTTGATCACGGCGGTCCCCGCGCCGCCGGGGCCCGCGAGGTGATCCGAGAACAGCCGGCGCTTGACCGCGCGGTACTCGGCCATCGAGCCGTGGACGTCGAGGTGATCCTGGGTCAGGTTGGAGAACGCGCCGACCGCGAACGACAGGCCGGCGACCCGCGCCATCGACAGCGCGAACGATGACACCTCCATCACGACGTGGGTCGTGCCGTCGGCGCGCATCGCCGCGAACGTCTCGTGCAGCACCTGCGGCGTCGGCGTGGTGTACGGCGCGTCGACCTGGCGCGGCTCGCCGCCGGGCCCGCGCCAGCGGTACTCGACCGTGCCGATCAGGCCGGGCCGGGCGCCGGCGGCGACGAGCAAGCTCTCGACCAGGTGGGTCGTCGTGGTCTTGCCGTTGGTGCCGGTCACCCCGATCAGCGTCATCGCCCGCGCCGGATCGCCGAGCGCGCGGCCGGCCAGGACCCCGAGCGCGATCGCGCCATCGGGCACGATCACCTGCGGCACCGCGACCTCGAGCGGATGCTCGACGACCACCGCCGCGGCGCCGCGCTCGATCGCGGCCGGAACGAACGTGTGGCCATCGGCGCGTATTCCGCGGATCGCGACGTAGACGTCGCCGGGCTCGACCGCGCGCGAGTCGCTGCGCACCGCGCGGACCGGCGTGTTCGCATCACCGATGATGCGCGCGCCGGCGAGGCCGTCGATCAGGGTGCCGAGCATCATGACGATCGAACGCGCAGCCTCCCCGATTTCGTGCATCGAGGCAAGCTTCCGCATCGCGCGCCGCGCATGCGCGGTGGCGTCGCGGCCGATCCAGAAGATCTCGCGCGGCCGGTACGGCGGATCAGGGCGCTGCGGCCGGGCCGGGGACGCCGGTGCTCGGCGGCAGACACGTCTTCACCGCGTTGCCCGCCTTGCCGGCAGGCGCGCCCTGGACCCGCGGACAGACCGCGGGCTCGCCCGGCACGCCGAGGTAGCGCAGCGACTCGCTCGCCACCCGCGCGAACACCGGGCCGGCGACCTTGGCGCCGAAGTAGTCGCCCTCGCTCGGCTCGTCGACCAGCACGACGATCGCGAGCCGCGGGTGATCGATCGGCGCCAGCCCGGCGAACGACGACAGGTGGCGATCCGCGTCGTAGGTCCGGGTCGCCGCGTCGTACTTGTTGGCGGTGCCGGTCTTGCCGCCGCAGCGGAACCCGGGCACCACGACGGTCGCCGCCGTGCCCGGCTGGCTGCCGCCCTCGAACACCGCGGCGAGCATCGCGAGCATCTGGGTCGCCGTGCGGTCCGACACCACATCGCGCTCGGCCGGCTCGGGCTGGTACAGCACCGTGCCGTCGCTGTCGACCACGCGGTCGACGATGCGCGGCGCGCGGTAGCGGCCGTGGTCGCCGAACGCCGCGACCGCCGCGGCGACCTGGAGCGGCGTGACCGTGAGACCGTAGCCGTACGAGATCGAGGCGAGGTCGCGGTCGCGCCAGCGCGCGGCATCGTGCAGCATCCCGGCCTGCTCGCCCGGCAGCTCGATCCCGGTGCGCACGCCGAACCCGAAGCGGCGCAGCGCCGCGTACAGCCGGGCGCTGCCGTAGCGCAGCGCGATCTTCGCCGCCCCGACGTTGGACGAGCGCTTGATGATGCCCGCCACGGTGAGGTAGGCGTCGTGGTCCACGTCGCGGATCGGCCGGCTCGATCCGATGCGGAGCTGGCCGCCGTTGAGATCGAACCCGGTGTCGGGGGTGACCACGCCGTCGTCGAGCGCCGCCGCGATGCTGAAGATCTTCATGACCGAGCCCGCCTCGTAGGCGTCGGTCACCGCGCGGTTGCGCGTGCTGCCGGGGCGCTCGCCCGGGCCCGGACCGTTGGGGTCATACGACGGCGCGCTCGCCATCGCGACGACGCGCCCGGTGCCGACCTCGATCGCGACCACCACGCCGCTGCGGGCCTGGTTGACGCGCACCGCGTCAGCGATCGCGGCCTCGGCGCTGGCCTGGATCGTGCTGTCGAGCGACAGCTGCACCGTCGCGCCCGGCTGCGGCCGCTCGAGCCCGTCGGCGAACATCCGCTTGCCGCGCGCATCGCGCAGCGCCACGCCCTCGCCGCGCTGGCCGATCAGCTGCGCGTTCATCGCCAGCTCGATGCCGTCGAGGCCGTTGCCGTCGATGTCGCTGCGGCCGATCACCGCGCCGCCGATCGTCCGCGCCGGATACCACCGCCGCGGCTCCCTGGCGACCTCGACGCCGGGCAGCCGGGCCTCGCGCACCGCCCTGGCCAGCTCCGGCGTGACATGCCGCGCGAGCCACACGAACCGGCGAGCGCCGCCGAGCTTGGCCTCGAGCGCCGCCGCATTGCCGCCGATCAGCGCCGCGAGCCGCGCGGCGGTGTCGGTGACGTCGCGGATGTCGCGCGGGTTGGCCCAGATCGAGTCGACCTCCGCGCTGACCGCGAGCGGCCGGCCGCGCGCATCGACGATCTCGCCGCGCGGCGCCGGGATCCCCACCGTGAGCGCGTGCTGCCGCTCCGCCAGCGCGCGATAGCGCTCGCCGTCGTCGACCTGCAGCGCCCACGCCCGCCACGCCACCCCGGTCAGCCCGGCGGTGACCACGAGCGCGGTCAGGTACGCGCGGACCCGCGCGGCCTGCGGGATCCCCGGCGTCATCGGCTTGATCCGCGGCCGGCTCACGGCGCCCCCGCAGCACCGGCATCGACCCGCGGCCCGAGGATCCGGATCCGGTCCGGCGAGACCGGCGTCATCCCGAGCTGGGTCGCGAGCCGGCGGATCCGGTCCGGCGCGGCCAGCGTCGCCCGCTCGAGCTCCAGCCGCCGCTGCGCCTCCTGGAGCCGCCCGAGCTGCTCGGACCGCCGCGACAGCTCGAAGCCCAGCCGCAGCACCTCTTGCCGGCGCGCCACCCGGATCACCCCGGCCGCGGTCAGCAGCGCCGCCGCCACCACCAGCGCGATCACCACCGTGCGCACCGACGCCGCCCGGCCGTCCGCGCGCTGGAAGATCCGGTACACCGCCGCAGACGACATCATGGCCGTCCGTCACTACACGCCGCCGCCGCGCCGGGTGCAAATTTTTGCTAGTGGGTCGCCGCAGGCTGCCGGATCAAGGACCGTCCATCGACATCGAGAATGCGATCGTAGACCTCGCTCACCCGGATCGGCGCGGACAGCGTGGGCAGCTCGAAGCTGTCGCCATCGCGGTACGTGGCGCTGCGCCATTCGCTGCCGGCGCGGCGGTAGACCTTCACGAACCGCCGATCTTGCGCCAGCAGCACATAGGCCTCGAGCGCGGCGAGCGACTGGAAGTCGGACCGTTTCGCCCCATCGTCATCGTCCTCGCTGCTCGGTGACAGGACCTCGACCACGATCGTCGGGTTGATCGTGGCCTGATCATCGTGAGGCGGATGCTCAGGCGGTCCGCAGATGATCGAGCCATCGGCGTAGCGACCGTGCTTGCGAGACGCTATCCAGAACCGCTGGTCAGGCGTGTAGTAGCGGCACGGGTCAGTTTCCCGGGCTCCGAGAAGCCTCGCGAACCTGCCGGCGATCGCATTGTACTCGTCGGAGCCGCCCGCCATCGCGACGATCACGCCGTCGAGGAACTCGTGGCGACACTCGCTGGTCTGCTCGACCGCCACGTAGTCGGCGTAGGTCGCGCGCCGTGGCAGTCGAAGGAAGGCCTCCAAGTGACCATGGTAGCACGCACGCATCCGGGGCGGCCTCGTCGGGACCGTGGGAACCGTAGATTCATGCGACGCTATCCGGGCCATGCTGGCTCGCTGCTGGATCTGGCTCGCCCTCGCCACGGGCTGCACGCACGAGCAGGCGGTGCACGCGCGGACGGCCGGCGAGGTCGCCGCGCTCGGCGGCGTGGCCGGCATCATCGCGGGCGCGCTGCTGCGGTCGGTCACCCCGCATGCGCGCGACATCGTGATCGGCTTCTCGGTCGTGTCCGGCGCCGGCATCGTCTCGTACGCGGTCGGCGAGCTCGAGGATCCCGCGCTGACCAGCGGACCGCCCGAGACGATCGAGCAGCGCAACCGACGGTGGGCGAAGATCCTGACCCAGCGCGCGGCGGGCGCGGCCCGCGAAGGCAACTGCGACCGCGTCCGGCGCATCGAGGTCCGGGTGCGCACGTACGATCCGGAGATCCACGACTTCGTGTTCCTGCGCGACCCCGAGATCGCACGCTGTCTGTCCACGCCGTGATGCCGCACGACGTCGAGGCGCGGTGACGGTGATGGTCTCGCTAGGGCGCGCGGCCGAGCGCGACCGAGCAGCTCGCGCCCTGGCCGGGGCTCTCCTCGACCGTGACCTCGATCGCCGTCGCGTGCGGGGGCAGCACCGCGAGCCGATCGCGCAGCACGCCGGCGACGTGCGCGGCGAGCGCCTCGACCGAGATGTTGTCGATCGGCAAAAGCAGCGCGTCGCCGCGCGGCACGACGTAGCGCTCTCCGCACAGCCGGAACTCGAGCTCGCCGTCGTCGCGCACCAGCTCGAACCACGGGTTGCGCGCGGCGAGCAGCACGCGCTCCTTCCAGGCGGCGCAGATCTCGCGGATCGCCTGCTTGATCGGCGCGAACGGGACCATCGCGGCCAGATCGACGCGCGCGACGTCGACGGTCACGGCCACGGTGTAGTTGTGGCCGTGCAGCCGCTCCTTGGTGCCGTCGGGAAACACCGTCATGTGAGCGCACGAGAACTTGTGCTCGGCGCGCGCGATCCGGATCCGGTGTGTCACGCCGCGAGCATAGTCGGCGCTGCCGCGCTTGGCCGCTCCAGGTCGCGAAAACGGCGCGGGTCAGGCGTCGGCGTCGGCGCGATCGCGGCCCCGGCCGCCTCGGCCGCGCCGGCGCCGGCGGGTGCGGTCGCCCGCGCTCGCCCCGGAAGCCGACGAGGCGCTGGAGCGCGTGTGGCTGTGGCCGTTCTTGGGCGCGTCGGCCGCGGCCTCGGCGGCGAGGTCGGTCGACATCTTGCCGGCGACCCGGTACTGGTCCGGCTTCCATCCCTTCTGGCCGACGACGGTGATCAGCTTCTGGAACCGCTTCTCGAGGTGATCGAGGTAGTCGCGCTCCTGCCTGGACAGCAGCTCCGCGACGCGCGGCGCGCACTCGATCTGGATCTTGTCGTTGTCGACCAGCGTGCCGGACCGGCGGACCTCGCGCAGGATCTCGTAGGCGACGGTCACCACCGACTTGACGACCCCTGCGTTCTCGCAGGTCGGGCACGGCTCGGTGAGCAGCTGGACCAGCGACTCGCGGGTCCGCTTGCGCGTCATCTCGACCAGGCCGAGCTCGCTGATCTTGGTGACGTTGGTGCGGGCGCGGTCGCGCGCGAGCGCCTTCTGGAACGCATCCCAGACCTTGCGGCGGTTGCCTTCCTTGTCCATGTCGACGAAGTCGATCACGATGATGCCGCCGATGTTGCGCAGCCGGAGCTGGCGGGCGACCTCGGCGCAGGCCTCGAGGTTGTTGGCGGTGACGGTGTCCTCGAGGTTGCCCGAGCCGGTGTTGGTGAAGCTGCCGGTGTTGACGTCGATCGCGGTCAGCGCCTCGCCCTGGTCGATCACCAGCGAGCCGCCGCTCTTGAGCGGGACCCGCCGCGCCACGGCGAGCCGGAGCGCCGGCTCGATGTGGTACTGGTCGAAGATCGGCCGGCGGCCCTCGTACTTCTTGATCCGCTCGGCGAGCCGGGGCAGGAACGCCAGCGTGAACTTGCGGACGCGATCGTGCTGCTCGGCGTCGTCGATCATCACCTCGCTGGTGTCCTCGCGGAGCAGGTCGCGGACCACGCGCAGCGCGAGATCGAGGTCGGCGTAGACCAGGCCGGCGCCGGAGATCTGGTCGTGGCGGCGCTCGATCTCGGCCCACAGCCGGGCGAGGAAGTCGACGTCGTCGCGCAGCTCCTGGTCGCTGGCGTCCTCGGCGGCGGTCCGCACGATGAAGCCGGTGCCCTTGGGCCGGACCTCGTTGACCAGGTCGCGCAGCCGGCGGCGCTCCTTGTCCGAGCCGATCCGGCGCGACACCCCGATCTGCGCGACGTGCGGCATGAACACCGAGTAGCGCCCGGGTAGCGAGATGTAGCCGGTGACGCGCGCGCCCTTGGCCCCGATCGGGTCCTTGACGACCTGGACGAGCACGGTCTGGCCGGGCTTCAACAGATCTTCGATCTTGCGGGACGCGAGCTGCTTGCGCGAGCGCGCGAGGCGCGACGCCGCGCCCTCGGGCGAGTCGTCACCGACGTCGTCGGTCTCGGCGTCCTCGAACAGCTTCCTCTCGTCGCCGGAGCCGAGCACGTCGGCGACGTACAGGAACGCCGCGCGCTCGACCTTGGGACCGAGGTCGACGAACGCTGCCTGCATTCCAGGCAGCACCCGCGTGACCTTCCCTCGATAAATGTTTCCCACGATTCCGCGATCGCGCTTGCGTTCGACATAGATCTCGGCCATGGCCCCATCCTCGACAACCGCGACGCGGATCTCGGGGCCCTCTGCGTTGACCACGAGCATGTTCTGCATGAAAGCTCTGCAATCTGTTGCGCTCGCTCCGGAGCATCGCGACATCGATGTCGCGACCTTGGCTCGAAGATTTGCGGGTCGCGGGGAGTCGGTAGCATGAGAACTCCATCAATACAAGGAATTGCGTCTCGCAACCGCTGCGTGGCCCGCGACTTGCTTTTGATCCGGGCGCCAGTGTTGCCGCACTGGCTTCCGTAGCTCGGATTATTTCTTACGCCCCGAGCTCCCCTTAGTTAGTTGGTCTAATTGGAAGCGAACGCCTGGGTTGCCGCCCGGGCGTTCGTGCTTTTTCGGGCGCGCGTCGGCGCGCCCTGCGCAGCTGATCAGTGCTGGTGCACCTCCGGGTCTCCGGGATCGGCGTCGCGATGCAGGCAGGGATCGTT
>VBLP01000338.1:12622-16934 GCA_005887925.1 Deltaproteobacteria bacterium
GTGCGCTCGGGCGAGACGCCGGGCACCAGGCCGTGCCGCGCGAGATAGGCCACGTAGTAGGGGTCCTCGCGCCGCGGTTCGAGAGCGCCGCGCTCGATCGCCTGCTCGAGGGCGCGCTTGAGGTCGCCGATCAGCCGCGACGGCGGGATCTCGAACGCGGCCATGATCGCGTTGCCGACGCCGCCGGGCAGCGGCGGCAGCCGCGCGTCGGCCTCGGCGAGCTGGTGGACGCGATCGGCCAGCGCGCTGATCTGCTCGAGCAGCTGCTTGCGCCGGCCCGGCCGCTTCGACGTGATGTCGGCGCGCGACAGGTCGAGCAGGTCGGTCATGTGCGCGAACATCTCGCGGTGGAACCGGCGGACCGCGCTGTCGGTCCACTGCTCGCTGTACTGGTTGGTGCGGAGGTGGTGCTTGATCAAGAACCGGATGGTCTGGCGCTCGTCGCGGCTGAACGCGAACCGCGCGTGGATCTTGTCGAACATCCGCGCGCCGACCTCGGCGTGGCCGTGGAAGTGGACGCCGTCGTCGGTGAACGTGCGGGTCGGGACCTTGCCGATGTCGTGCAGCAGCGCCGCCCAGCGCACGAGCGGACGGCCGACGGTCTGCCGCACGACCTGCTTGGTGTGGGCCCAGACGTCCTTGTGCATCCGGCCGCTCTCCTGGACCAGATCGACGGTCGCCTCGAGCTCCGGGAACAAGAGGCCGAGGATCCGGGTCTCGTGCAGCCACTCCAGCGCGGCGTCGACGTCGCGGCCCATCAGCATGTGCTCGACGGCGGCGCGCAGCCGCTGCTTGTCGGCGTCGGCGAGCCGCGCGGCGTGCTCGGCGGCCAGCTCGGTGACGGCATCGGGCGGCGGGCGACCTCCGGCCTCGGCGATCGCGCCGGCGATCTCGAGCGCGACGATCGGGTCCGCCTCGACGAGGGGGCGCAATCGGTCGGCGACCTTCGTGTCGGCGGTGGCGGTCATGGGGGGCCGGGCTATCTACCACGAACTGGTACAGGTCGTGCTCGTTGCCCGCGTCGCGTGCAAGGTCGAATCACTGAACGGCAACTGCCGCTGGCGGAGCGAAGCTTCCCGGGGATCAGCCGGTTCTACGCTCAGCTCGACGACAAACCTACGACTTTTCTACAGCTTGTCTGGGCGTTCGAGGCAAATCGTCTCACGTCCGCCGATTCCCGGAAGCGTCCTCGTCGCTAAGGCGTACTCGTAGGCAAGGACCTGTCGCACGTGGCGATTCCGCTCGCCGGGTGTGACAAGCCGTCACGATCCGGAGCCCGGAGTGGGGCAAGAAAGAACATATAAGCGCCGGCCGATCGGGGTGTTCGACTCCGGTGTCGGCGGTCTGACCGTGGTTCGTGCACTCCGCGCTGTGGTGCCAGGTGAGGATATCATCTACCTCGGCGACACGGCGCGCGTGCCGTACGGCAGCAAGAGCCCGCGCACCGTCGAGCGCTATTCGCTCGCCTGCCTGCAGTTCCTGCTCGACCGCGAGGTCAAGCTCGTGCTGGTCGCGTGCAACACCGTGTCGGCGACGGCGCTGCCGGCGCTGGCAGCGGCGAGTGCGGTGCCGGTGATCGGCGCGGTCGATCCGGGGGCGCAGCGCGCGCTCGCGGCGACGCACAACCGGCACATCGGCGTGATCGGCACGCTGGCGACGGTGCGCTCCGGCGCCTATGTCCAGGCGATCGCCGCGCACGACGCCGGCGCGCGCGTCACCGCGGCGGCGTGCCCGCTGCTGGTGCCGCTCGCCGAGGAGGGCTGGACCGACGACGAGATCGCCTGGCTGGTCGCGCGGCGCTACCTCGGCCCGCTGTTCGCCGCCGATCCGCAGATCGACACGCTGGTGCTGGGCTGCACGCACTATCCGCTGCTGCGCGACGTCCTCGGGCGCGTGGCCCACGAGCTCGCGGCGCACGACGTCGCCGTGGTCGATTCCGCGACCGCGATGGCCGAGGCGGCGCACCACGTGCTCGGCTCGGGACCGAATCGCCGCGGCGAGCCCGGCCGGCTCGACTGCTTCGCGACCGACACGTCGCGGCTCGACGAGCTGGCGCCGCGCTTCCTCGGCGAGTCGCCGACCGGCTTCGCGCTGGTGGACTTGTAGCGCTACGCGCGGGCCTGCACCTGGGGCGCTGCGCCAGCTAGGCTAGGCGCGGGCCTTGACGCCCTTGGCGCGGGCCTCGTCGGCCTGGCGGCGGCGCATCACGTCGGTGATCGTGGTCGCCTTCTTGAGCTTGTCGGTGATGGTCTTCTCATCGACGGGGTAGTCGGTGCGAAATACCAGGCCGTCCTCGAACAGCTGCTCGCGCGCCTCGCCGTCGTCGAGGTACTTGGTGATCTTCTTGCCCTTGTATTCGATCGTGGGCAAGGTCGTTACCTTGCTCTCGAGCCAGGTCATCAGCTCGCCCATGATCGACTTGCAGAGCGTCAGGTTTTCATCCAGGCCGTCAAACAGCTCCGGAAACCGCTCCCGAAACGACTGCTCGTCCTCACCGGAGCCCAGCGCCTTCTGGAGCGCGATGCGCAGCAGGACGACATCGTCCGCATAACTCACGACGACGTCGTGGCGGTCCGACACCGTGTCGTTCGGGGAGACGACGTAGGCGATTACCCCGGCCGCGACCTCGCGCACCGGACGCGGCAAGTTCTCGTCGTCCATGGCGTCGAACGCGATCTTGAGGTCGTGAGGAAGGGAAACGAGCCAACCACGCACCAACTCGACGAACTTCGACTCCGCAGCAATACTCGTCACGGGGATATGCGTACCCCGCAATGGCGGGGCCTCCAAACCAAGCTTCGAGAGTGAAGCCCGAACTCGGTGAGTACCAACCCCGGGCGGGAAATACAAGCCACACCGCTCTGTCAAGCGCGCGAAGGCCGGCCCATGGTACCCTCCGTGAACCGGTGGGCAAGCGATCACCGATCCTTGGCTACAATCACAACGTCCGGTATCGGGGGCTGGTTTTTCATGTCCAGACCGAAGACTCCGGCGTCCAAAGCCCGCATCTATTCACGCACCTGTTTCATCACGGCGTGATCGTCTCGACGCGGAAGCTCGAGTACGACGCGGGCTCGGCCGAGGAGTCCATCAGGTCCCTGATGCAGGCTCAGCACAAGGCTGTGCTCAAGGATCTGAAGCGCGGCTCGTTCGACGATAAGATCGACTCGTACCTCGGCGGCACTCCCGGCCTCTTGCCGCGCGGGTCGACGAGACGGCCGAACGCCCGGGTGAGGCGGAGCTTCCGCCGTCGATGGGGCGGGTGGCCGAGGTCGCCGTCGGGGCGCCGACGGAGCAGGCGCTGCCGCTGATGCTCGACGAGCCGAGCGCGCCGGTGGTGATCATCGAGAACCCGCCGCCGCGGGTCGCGCCGCCGCTCCCGTCGGTGCCGCGGCCGGCCGAGCGGCCGAGTGCGTCGGGGCTCACTGCGCCGCTGGCGCGCGGCACGCCGACCATCGACACCACGCTCAAGACCGGGGTGCCGGCGTTCGAGCTGCCGCACGAGTCCGAGGTGTCCGCCGAGATCGAGATCCAGCTGGTCGAGGAGGACATCGACGAGGAGCCGCCGCGCCGGCCGGGCCGCGACACCGAGACCCAGCTCTCCGTCGATCAGACGCGGCCGACCCAGATGGACCTCGAGGACACGCGGCCGACCCAGGGCTTCGACGGAGCGCCACGACCGGTTCCGGTGGCCGACGGCAAGCGGGCCAAGTCGATCAGCGATGGGATCCCGGTGATCCGCCCGTCGAGCCCGTCGATCCCGCCGCCGATCCCGCCGCTGGCGCCCGACGCGCGGCGCACGAGCGACCGGGCCTCGCCGATCCACGCCGCGGCGCTGCCGCCGGCGCGGCCGATCTCGCGGCCGGCGTCGCGGCCGGCGATGGGGCCGCCGCAGGTGATGTCGCGGCCGCTGCCGTCCGACGATCGCAGCCGGCGCGAGTCCGACCCGATCGAGGTCTACTCACCGGCGCTGCCGTCGGCCGAGCTGCCCCCGGGCGAGCGGCCGGGGCAGTACGCGCAGCACAAGAAGGTGAGCTCGCGGATCCCGATCGACGGCATCAAGAACGAGCGTTCGGGCGGGGTCCCGGTGCCGGCGGGGCTGGGACCGCCGCGGCGCGCTGGCACGGTACCGAACGCGACGAGGCCGGGCGCCGCGGTGCCGCCGATGCCGCCGCGCGAGTCGTCGCCGCGCACCGAGCCGCTGCGCGGCCGTGTCCCGACGCCGGCGCGGCTCCCCGTGACCAGCCGCTCGGGTGCCGCCGCGGGCGCCGGCGTGGTGATGACCCGCCCGGCGGTGATCGTCGGCGCGCCT
>VBLP01000338.1:16944-17467 GCA_005887925.1 Deltaproteobacteria bacterium
GCTTCGGTCAGGGCCTGATCTCCGAGAAGAGCCTCGATGAGGTCATCCTCGCGTACCTGTCCGAGGACGCCGACGAGAAATAGGCTTGAGAGAGGCTCGCCGATGACGGCCGACGTCAAGATCTACACGCGGCAATGGTGCGGCTACTGCTTCGCCGCCGAGCGGCTGCTCAAGAGCAAGGGCGTGGTGTTCGAGAACATCGACTGCACCGGCGATCAGGAAAAGCGCGACTGGCTGGTCGAGGCCACGGGCCGCACCACGGTGCCGCAGGTGTTCATCGACGGCCGCCCCGTCGGCGGCTACGACGACCTGCGAGCGCTCGACCGCACCGGCGAGCTCGATCGGCTGCTCGCCGGCACCGCGCCGCCGCGCTAGCGCCTGGGAGAGCGCGTACACGCTCGGCTCGCGGTGGCGGCGCGCGATCGCGCCATGCTCGATTCTCCATCGGAGCCCCCTGGCTGGCCCGCCGCCGGTAACGACGAGAACACGTGCACGCTCGGCTCGCGGTGGGCTGCTACGCGGA
>VBLP01000339.1 GCA_005887925.1 Deltaproteobacteria bacterium
GCTGCACACCGTGCCGACGGCGAGCCCGTGGTCGGCGGTCGCGTACGCCGCGCGCGCCAGCGACGTCCGCCACGTCGCGGTCGACGGCACCGTCGTGGTGCGCGATGGTGCGCTCCACACCCTCGACGCGCGCCGCGTGCGCGAGCGCGCCCGGGCCGCCGCGGCGCGGCTGTTTCGCTGACGGCGGATCTCGGAGCGGCCGGAATCTTCCTGTGGTTCCGGGATTGGACGAGGTCGCGACCGCGTGGTAGACCCCGGGCACGTTCGTTTCTGGCACCGGTCGGATTGCGGGTGAGGCCGGGTCGGCTGCATCGCTTGGGTTTCGGTCGGTTTCAGTCAAGGGCGATGTGACCGCGGTGCGGGCACAGGATTTCGCCCCGCGCGGCTCCCGGGGCCTGATCTTTCGAGATGGTGACCGGGGCCACCGAGAGCAGCATGTCGAGTCGTCTGCATGTGGGCAACCTTGCCGATCCCGCCACCGAGGATCTCGGCGCGGCGTGGGCCCACGACGTCGCCAACGCGCTGCGGGCGCAGACCCGCGGCATCGTCGGCGCCTGGCCCGGAACCTTGCGCGAGGCCCGGTCGCGCGTCCTTGTCGGGCTGCCCGCGGCGCGGCGCTCGGCCGTCGATGCCGTGGCGCTCGAGGCGATGTCGCGCGCGGTCTACAACGCCGCCCGGCGATGCTGGGACGCAATTTCCGAACCGGATCTGGAGCCATGAATGTCCAACCCTGCTGATCAGCCGCGCGTCTCGGGCCGACCCGATCGCATCTTCGTCTCGGTCGACGAGAGCACCGGCCGCTCGACGATCTCGTTCGCCCCGTCCGACGTCGGTTCGCCGTTCCAGCGCGACAACGACGCCGACGGTGCGCACGCGATGCGCGACGCCCAGGCGATCCGCGCCCGCTACCCCGGCGCCACGATCCACGGCCCGCACTTCCACGCCGCACGCACCGCGCGGCCGCGCCAGCGCCGGCGCTCGTGATCCAGCGGACATCCAGGACCGCCCGGGCGCCGGCCGCGCGCCCCGGCGCGACCTAACGCCGATCCACCGCGCCCCGCGCCCGGCCGCGGTGCCGGCCCCGGAGGTTTCAGCTATCCTCCTCTCAGGTCGATGCTGCTCACGCGCGAGGAGATGACGTTCGATTTCGCCGGCGCCAGGCTCGAGCCGGCGCGCGACCGCGAGCTGCTCGAGTGGATGTTCAACCAGTTCCTCTACGGCGAGGTCACCGGGATCCAGGTCGGCCACTGGCTGTACGAGGCGCCCGACTTCGAGGCGGCCAGGTTCCTCGCGCGGCAGTCGCTCGAGGAGATGCAGCACGTCGACAACTTCCTCCGCATCATGGCAATGCTGGGCTGCCGCCCCCGGCAGGCGCACGCCGCGGTGCGCTTCCTCGCGACCGGCATGATGGGCAGCTCGTGGCCCGAGCACGTCGCGCTCGAGATGGCGCAGGGCGAGGGCTTCGTGCTGCAGGCGTTCTACGCCGTGATCGACACGCTCGACCACAAGCCGTCGGTCGACATCCTGCGCCGCGCGGTCAAGCAGGAGGAGCGCCACGTCGAGTTCGGCGAGCAGCAGACGATCAAGGCGATCGAGGGCAAGGGCTGGCTGCGCCGCCGTCTGCTCGGGCTGTCGCTGGTCTCGATGTGGGGCGTGCGCCGGCTCGCGCGCTACATGGAGCGCCGGCTGACCCGCGGCGCGCCGGGCGCTGCCGGCGAGCATCCGGTGATGAAGCACCTGCCGGCGTTCCTCGACCACGCCAATCGCTGCGCCGAGCTGCGGCTGCGCCGGATCGGCGTGCTCGATCGGCCGCTATCCGAGCTGTCGGGCGCGCGGCGCGCGCTGCTCGTCGCCGAAGCCTACGGCGGCAAGCTGCTCGGCGGCCTGGCATGGCTGGTGAGCCTGCCGCTGCGGGTCATCCCATTTCTCGGGCCGCTGTCGCCGCGCAAGAAGCGGCTGACCGATACCTACCTGAGCGACGCCCACGTCACGGGTTTTGCCCTGCCCGCGGGCTCGCTGCCGGACGAGGGGCAGCCGCAGGAGCCGTAGCCGCGGGCATCGCGGGCATCGCAGGCTCCGGGTCGCTCGGCCGGATGCCCTCGGTGCAGTCGAGCTGCAGCGGCTTGGGCGAGATCAGCGCGGTGCCGAACACCAGCCGGGTCAGGTCCTCGTCGGTGATCGACTGCGACATGTGGCTCTGCACCAGCAGCCAGCGGCAGTGCTCGGCGATGTCCTTCTTGACCTTCTCCGGATCCTTGCGGAGCTCCTCGTCGGTGAAGTGGCAGCTCTTGCGCTCGTTGACCGGCCCGCCGGGGACGTCGAACCAGCGCCGCTCGAACACGTGGCTCACCCGCATCCGCACCTTGCCAGCCGGGACGCCGCCGCGCGCCGGCACGCTCGCGATGTAGTTACCGACCCAGTACGCGATCGTCGCCGTCACGGCGTTGCGCCCGATCAGCCCGACCCGGCGGTCCTCGAGCGTGCCGGGCGGCAGCCGCGCCTCGAGCACGCGCCGGCCGTGCCACTCGTCGGCGATGTCGGGCCCGAGCACCAGCGCACCCGCGCCCTGCGCGACGACCGACGGATCGTGCGGCACGCGAAACAGCCCGCGCGCGAGCACGCCCGACATCTCGTCGCGCAGGTCGCCCGACGCGGCCTCGGTCTTGATCGTCCTGGACGGCGGTGCGTCCGCCGCCGGCGAAAACCCGAACGACAGGTGCTCCACCACCGGGACCCAGCGGTCGCCGTCCTGGGCGTAGAGCGCCGTGATCCGCAGCGGGATGATCGCGCTGCGGCCGCACATCTCGATCCGCCACGACAGCTCGTCGGCCATCCAGCCCGCGCTCTGGTCGACCGAGATCTGGATCTCGAGGTGCTTCGAGCGCACCTCGGTGCGGGTCGCGCGATCGACGTCGAGCGGCCACCGGCTCGGCGCGCGCGCCAGGTCGCCGGCGAGGTAGAAGTCACCCGGGCCGGCGCCGATCCGCGCAGCGCCGATCCGCGGATCGATCACGCCGGTGCCGAGCTCGGCCGGCTCGTCGCGGTCGTACGAGCTCAGGATGTCGTCCTGGAGCTCGCTGTACAGCCGGGCGAGCCGGACATCGTCGTCGGAGCTGCCCTTGTCGGCCGGCCGGGTGACCGGGCGCGACGGGCTCGGACAGCCGGCGCCGAGCACAGCGAGCACGGCGAGCGCCCGGCGCGGGCGCATCACCCGATCGCCTCGCGATCGGCCGGCAGGTCGACGTCGTGGACCACGCCCGGATCCTCGATCTCGACGTCGACCGATCGCGCCCGGCGCAGCACGCCGCGGGCGCCGTCGGCCTCGCCGCCACACGCCGCGAGCGCCGGCCACACCGCGCGCGCGATCAGCGGCGGATGCCCGCCCCGGCCGCGATGGCACGGCCGCGCGACCTCGATGCCGGCCCCGAGCGCATCGACCAGCCGGCGCAGCGTGTCGGCCGCGACCGCCGGGTGATCGACCGGCCACAGCCACGCCGCTGCCGCCGGGCCGCCCGCGACCGCGGCGAACCCGAGCGCCACCGAGCTCGCCATGCCGCGCTCGGGCGCCGGGTTGACCCGGACGCGCAGCCCGAGCTGCCGGGCATGCGCGGCGACCTCGTTGCCGAACGGCGCACCGACCACCACCACGGCGTCCACCAGCCCGACCTCGCGGGCGGTGGCACAGATCGCCGCGAGATAGGTCGCCCCGCGGTGCGGCAGCAGCGCCTTGGCGACGCCGCCCAGCCGCCGGCCGGCACCCGCGGCCAGGATCACCGCAGCCAGCCCACCGGCGATCACGGCGCCTCGTCGTCGGCCGGGCGCACCGGAGCCCACGCCGCCGCCGTCGCCACGCCCAGCCGGCGCACCGCGATCAGCTCCGCCGCGATCGCGACCGCGATCTCCTCGGGCGTCTCGGCGCCGACGTTGAGCCCGACCGGCGCGCGCAGCCGCGCCCACCGCGCCGCGCCGACCTCGCCGTCGAGCAGGCCGCGGACCTCGAGCCGCTTGCGGAACCGGCCGACCTTGCCGCGGCTGCCGATCATCCCGAGGTAGCCGAGCTCGTCGCGCACGATCAGCTGCTCGAGCAGCCGCAGATCGATCGCGTGATCGCGGGTCACGATCAGGACGAAGTCATCGACCGAGAACCCGCCGACCCGGCGCTCGATCTCGGCGACGTCGAACGACTCGACGAGCTCGCTCGCCCACGGCACCGCGGCCTCGGTCGCCCCGGTATCGCCGTCATCGCACACCACGACGTTGAACCCGACGCCGGCGAGCAGCGGCCCGAGGTGGCGCGCGACGTGGCCGAGCCCGAGCACGATCGCGCGCTCGGCGGCGCCGAGCCGCTCGAGCAGCACACCGTCCTGCACCACCGGGTGATGCGGCCGCGGGTCGCCCGGCCGCGGTGCGCGCACCCCCAGCGGCCCGCCGTCGAGCGGCGTCGCGAGCACGCGCGGCGTGCGATTGCCCGCGAGCTCGGCGATCGCGTCGCGCGACCCCGCCGCCGGCGTCACCACGACGGTCATCGAGCCGCCGCAGCACATCGCGAGATCGCGCACCAGGTGCTGGTGCACCACGCGCGGCGGCGCCCCGCCGGCGACCTCGCGCGCCGCGGCGACCACGAGCTGCTCGATCCGCCCGCCGCCGACCGTGCCCCACTGCTCGCCGTCGTCGGCGACCGTCATCCGCGCGCCGAGGTGGCGCGGCGTCGAGCCGCGCGCGCCGATCACGCACGCGATCGCCACTCCGCGTCCCCCATCGAGCGCGCGCAGCGCCTGGGTGAAGACGTCGGGCCTGGCCATCGCCGCCACTATAGCTCGACGCGGGCGCTCTAAGCCCGGGGCAGGCTCATCACGTGCGCGATCAGCTCGCGCAGCCCGGCGCCCTCGGGGCGCTCGGTGAGGTACGCCGGCTTGTCGGTCAGCTCGTCCCACCACGTCCGGATGTTGGCGACGCCGACCGACGACGGAAAGCCCCGGAACATCGGCGCGTCGTTGAGCGCATCGCCGACGAACACGTAGGACGACAGGTCGGCCGGGTCGCCGCCGAGCAGCTTCTGCACCACCGTCATGCACGCCGACAGCTTGTCGAAGTGCGGCGGCCCGAAGTTGACGTGCACGCTCGAGCGCACCGCGGTGAACCCGGCCTTGCGCAGCAGCGAGACCACGATCTCGGCGTCGTCGGCGCCGAGCGTGACCTCCTCGTTCCAGTCGATCGCGAGATCGACCTCGCGGTACTTCGAGTCGCTCGACAGCCGCGCGCCCGGCACCTTCATCATCACGTCGACCGCGGCCTCGTTCATCCGCCGCCGCCACTCGGGCAGCCTCGCCTGCGGAACCCCGTACAGCTTGTGCTGGCGCCGGCCCTCGCGCACGAAGGTGACCCCGCCGTTCTCGGTGACCACCGCGAGCACCGGCAAGATCTTGAGGAAGGCCTGGCCCCAGCCCGCCGGCCGCCCCGTCACCATGATCACCGGCGTGCCCGACGCGCTGAGCTGCTCCAGCGCCTCGTAGGTCGCGGCCTCGATCCGCTCGCCCGTCGTCATCGTGCCATCGACGTCGGAGAACAGCGCGCGCACCGGACCGCGCAACTCGGACAACGGACGACTCATGCTGGGCCGGTTCTTAGTGCGAACCGCTCGCCGTGTCTACCCCGCGCGAAGCTATGCGATCAGACGCAGCGCTACATCGTCGGGCGCGCCCGGCAGCACCGCCGCCGCGTGGGCCGGGATCCGGATCGAACGATCGCGCTGGCGAACCAGCCAGTCCTCGAGATCGCTGGTGTTCAAACGAACGATGCCGCCGACCTTGAAGACCGGGAGCGGATCGCCGGTCCGGCGTGCCATGTACCTGCACCAACGCTCGGAGCGACCCAGGGCCGTAGCGATTCCCTTCCACGTTTCGACGAAATTGGACATGCCGTTACCTCCGTGCCGATTTCCGTGTGCAGAGGCTGTGCCGAGGTCCGACCGGTCCGTTAACCCGCCTAAAATGTTGGATCATGGAAGCTCGGTGCGATCTCGTGCGTTGATGGAGTCCCACCAGCCGGCGACGCAAAACCTGACACAGTTGTCGCGAACTTGCCGCACTGCCCAGGCGTTCGGCGCAGAGCGTACCTTTGCGGCAAAGCTCTCAAATCTCTGGCGGCTTGGGGTCAGAAGAAGTCGCCTCCATCGCCGTGTCTCCCGGACTGTCTCCGCGTGACACTCCGGCGGTCACTGGATGGTTGTGGCGATACCGCCGATGGGCCGCTATCCTAGCTGCACATGCGCGGACTTGTGCGGCGCTGTGCCGCTGTCGGGGTATTCGCGTGCGCAGCCGTCGCGCACGCGCAGCCGACCGAGATCTTTCCGGTGTCCAAGGTGCAGCCAGGACAAACCGGGTACGGCCTGACCACGTTCAGCGGGACAAAACCCGAACGATTCACGTTTGAAGTCGTGTCGGTGGTGAAGAACTTCCTGCCCAAGCAGGACATCGTCCTGGTCAAGTCCGACGACCCCAAGCTCGCGGTCTCCGGGTTCTGGCAGGGCATGTCGGGAAGCCCGCTGTACATCGATGACAAGCTCATGTGCGCCTTCTCGTATGGCTTCCGCTTCAACAAGGTGGCGCTCGGAGGCTGCACGCCGATCGAGTACATGAAGCGCGAGGGCGAAGCGGTCCGCCGCGGCAAGGCGGTCCAGGCCGCCGGCGGGTCCTACAAGATGGTCCAGCCGATGGCGGCCACGCTCGACGACTGGCGGCGGCTGACGCCGGTGGTCGATGCCGCCGAGGCGATGGCGGCGCTCGGTCCGGTGCGCAAGAGCTGGCTCTTGTCGGCGCCGCTCCCCGCGCCGGTCGCCCGGCCCAGCCCGGTCGACGACCAGACGATGACCGCGTCGATGCCGCTGTCGATCGCGGGGTTCTCCGCGCCGGCGTTCGGCCAGCTCACCCGGCTGTTCGGCGACTCCAACATCGTCCCGGTGCGCGCGGGCGGCACCGCCGGCGGAAAGACCGAGGGCGGCCCGACCCAGTTCGTGCCGGGTGCGCCGCTCGCGGTCGAGCTGATCCGCGGCGACATGAGCGCCGTCGGCATCTGCACGGTGTCCTCGGTCGAGGGCGACCAGGTGCTGTCGTGCGGCCACCCGATCTTCCAGACCGGCGAGACCTACGCGCCGGTCGCGACCGCGAGCATCAACGCGGTCGTGCCGTCGGCGCAGAGCGCATTCCTCATGGGCACCGCGATCAACGAGATCGGCTCGCTGGTCCAGGACCGCCAGGCCGCGATCGTCGCCGATACCGGGCTGCGCGCACCGACCATCCCGGTCGACATCTCGATCACCAGCGGTACCGACAAGCACGTCGCCAAGGGCGCGTTCCACGTCGAGATCATGAACAACAAGTTCCTGACGCCGTCGCTCGCCGGCGCCGCGGTGATGAACGCGATCAACTATTACCTGCCCGACCGCGACATGGTGACCGCGCGGGTCGAATCGCAGGTCCAGCTCAAGGGTCACGAGCCGATCAGCTTCGTCGACTACGTCTACGCCGCCGACGGCGCGGCCAGCGTGATGGGCGCGGTGCGCGGCCTGCGCGTGCTGGTCCCGCTCCTGCTCAACCCGTTCGCCCCGGTGTCGGTCGAGCGCGTCGATCTCAAGGTCGACCTCCGGTTCGAGGCCAACTACGGCGAGATCAAGGAGGTCAAGATCCCGAGCTCCGAGCTCCTGGTCGGCCACAACCTGATCCAGGTCGAGATGAGCACGTGGGACGGCAAGGACATCTCCGAGGAGGTCCCGGTCGACGTCCCGGCCAGCCTCGCCGGCAGCATCATCCAGCTCGAGGTCTGCGCCGGCGATGCCGCCAAGCTCGACGCCCCGCCGCCGGTCGATCTGCCGTCGCTGCTGCACGCGTTCCGCTCGCTCCTGCCCGGCAACGTCTGGTCGGTGACGCTGTATCCGGCCGACGAGGGCGTGGCGCTCGACGGCAAGCTGGTGCGCGACCTGCCGCAGAGCGCGCTCGACAAGCTGCATCCGCAGAGCCATACCCAGCGCGCCGTGCTGTACAAGCCGATCTCGCGCACCAAGTCATCCGCCAAGCGCGTCGTCAACGGAACGTCGTCGACGCTGGTCCGCGTCCGCGCGCGCTGAGCCCGGCCGCATTCCGTCGACTGCCATGCATCCGTCTGGGGGATCCGTGAAGCTCATCCGTTCGCTCGTCGTGTGCGCGCTCGGCCTCTGCGCCGTGCCCGCCGGCGCCGTGGTCACCGCGACCTGGGGCGTCGAGACCTATCCGCAGTGGGACGCTGGCGATGCGACCAGCGCGTTCATCACCTCCGCCGGCGAGCTCCGCCCCGGCTGGGACACCAAGCGCACCGCGCTCGAGGGCGACGCGGTGTGGAGCTCGCTCCGGCTCGCCGATGGCAGCGTGCTGCTCGGCTCGGACGCCGGCGGCGCGATCTTCCGGCTGTCGGGCGACGCGGTGTCCCGGCTGGTCGCGCTGCCCGGCGCGATCGCGGTGGTATCGCTGGCCCAGACCGCCGACGGCACCGTGTGGGCCGGCGCGATGCCGGGCAACCGGCTGTGGAAGATCGACGTCGCCACCGGCAAGGCGGCGCCGGCCGTGCAGCTCGGCAAGGACAAGGAGGTCGAGACGGTGTGGTCGCTCACCACGATCGGCAACACCGTGTACGCG
Organism: Deltaproteobacteria bacterium; assembly: GCA_005887925.1. Lineage (GTDB taxonomy): Bacteria > Myxococcota_A > Polyangia > Haliangiales > Haliangiaceae > JABFXX01. The sequence goes on from VBLP01000339.1 coordinate 8,667, forward strand.
GGCACCGGCCCGTCGGGCAAGCTGTTCGCTGTCACCGGCACCACCGCCAAGGAGGTGTTCGCCACCGACGACAAGCGGATCACCGCGCTGACCGTGACCAGCGACGGCGCGGTGTGGCTGGGCACCAGCGACCGCGCGCTGGTGTTCCGGTTCGATCCCAGGATCGGCAAGGCGCGCGCGATGGCCGACTTCGCGGGCAACGAGGTGTCGTCGCTCGCGGCGTTCCGCGACGGCGTGATCGCGGCGGCCAACGATCTGGCCGAGCAGCCACCGGCGACCGCCAAGAGCCCGGCGCAGGTCGAGGCCGCCGAGAAGCCCAACGCCGCCAAGGGCCAGGCCGCCAAGCCGCCCGAGGTCGGCAGCAAGCCCGGCGCCGACAAGGACCCCATCCCGGTCACCGACCTGGGCCGCAAGGGCGCCAAGAAGGGCAAGCGCGAGCTGTTCCGCATCGGCAAGGACGGCCGGCTCGACCAGCTCCACGCGCTGACCCAGACCTACTTCACGGCGGTCGTGCTCGGCCCCGACGGCGCGATCTACGCCGGCGCCGCCGACAAGGGCCGGATCTACATGGTCGACACCGACGACACGCGGCGGCCGTGTACCGCGCGACCGGGCGCGCCTCGCAGGCGCGCTACGTCAGCGACGTGCTCGACGCCAAGGCGGTGTCGCGGTTCGGCAAGCTGACGTGGGGGGCGGCCGGCAAGGTCAAGCTCGAGACCCGCAGCGGCAACACCGCCAAGCCCGGCGTCGGCTGGAGCGAGTGGCAGGCGCCGGCCCAGATCGGCAAGCTCGGCGGCGGCAACGACGGCGGCAAGATCGCCAGCCCGCCCGGCCGCTACCTGCAGTTCCGGATCGCGCTCGAGGACGACGCGGCCCGCGTGCGCCGCGTGATCAGCTACTACGTGCCGCAGAACCAGCCG
>VBLP01000340.1 GCA_005887925.1 Deltaproteobacteria bacterium
GTGCACGGTGAGGGAAGGATCTCCCGGCGTGCCCGTAACAGGCGGTGAAAAGAGGGCGCCCAGGGGCACTACGGCCCGGGGCGGACCCGACGGCTAGATGGAGACCAGCTTCGGAAAACGTCAAGGGGACTATCGGTGACCACAAGGAAGGGTGGCGCGAGACGATGTCTCGGTTGGGTAGGTAGTGGCGTTGTGGCCGCCGATGCGCTCCATGCCGGGCCGGCGTAAGACGCAGCAGGATCGGAGAATCAGATGGCAGACGCAGGCGCAGGACGAAGTTACGCACCAGCAAATTTCATCGTGGACATCGATGGCTACGCAGTGAACTTCATCAAGAAGTTCGAAGGTCTGTCGATGGAAGCGGACATCGTGGCCAACGACCTGGGCCCCGATAACTTCCAGGCGAAGCACGTCTCGAACATCAAGTGGACCGAGGGCAAGATCACGGTCGGCGCCGGTATGGGCAAGGGCATGTACGAGTGGATCAAGCAGTCGTTCGACAAGGCGTACGCGCCCAAGAACGGCACCGTGACCGCGGCGAACTTCGACTTCAAGGCCCAGACGCAGATCACGTTCCAGAGCGCGCTGATCACCAAGGTCGGGTTCCCGGCGCTCAAGGGCGACTCGAAGGACGCGATCTATCTCGACGTGTCGTTCCAGCCCGAGATCTGCCGCTGGGGCAAGGGCGACGGCAAGGACATCCGCGGCAACTACGGTACCAAGCAGAAGGCATGGCTCGCCGCGAACTTCAAGGTCGAGATCGGCAGCCTGCCGTGCACGCGCGTCGCCTCGGTCGATGCGTTCGAGTGGAAGTGCGAGTGCTCGCCCGACCAGGTCGGCGTGACCCGCGAGCCGACCTACCACCCGGCCAAGGTCGTGACCCCCGACACCAAGTTCTCGGTCTCGATGGCCGACTACGAGCAGTGGCAGCAGGCGGCCAAGAAGTGGTTCATCGACGGCGAGCACCTCGCCTCGAACGAGATGCAGGGCTCGATCACGCTGCTCGGCCCCGACATGAAGAAGGAGGTCGGCCGCGTCGACCTCGTCAACATGGGCTTCAAGAAGTTCTCGAAGGAGCCGTTCGAGTCGGGCAAGAACGCGATCGCGCGGTTCTCGGTCGAGTTCTACTGCGAGGGCATCAAGTTCACGATGAGCGAGACGGACGCCTGAGTCGCGTGAAATGATTCCGCGCCCGGCGCGGAATCGCCGGGACATCTTGGTAAGATGCGGTCTACTCGGGGAACCGGGTGGACCGCATGGCGTTTCGGGCCATGCGTCAGGTCATCACAGGAAGAGTCCGATGGCGTTCAAAACTCAGTTCGCGTTTCGCCTGCCGCGGGGATATGTCGACGAAAACGGCGCGGTACATCGCGACGGGATCATGCGCCTGGCGACGGCGCGCGACGAGATCCTGCCGCTGCAGGACTACCGCGTGCAGTCCAACCGCGCGTACCTGGTGATCGTGCTGCTATCTCCAGGAGTTCTATCGCAAGATCAACGAGGAAGGTGGCACGCCCAAGCACCACATCACGTGCCCCAAGTGCCAGCACGAGATGAACGTCGACATGGTCACCGGTGCGCTGCTCACCGAGGAAGGAGGTAGTGGCCAGTCTGGCCCGGGGTGACCTGGGCGGCGGTCGCTACCTATCCGCGCGAGCAGCTGTACCAGGAGATCGCTTATATCGCGTACCACTTCCACTGGTCAGTCGACGACATCCTCGACATGGAGCACGAAGAACGCCACGTCTGGCTGCGCGAGATCGCGCGGGTGAACCGCGAGATCAACGAAGCCCGGCGCCGCTAGCGTTCAGCCCGAAGGTCATCCGCCATGCGCATGCGACCGTCCGCAGATCAAAGAGCACCCGGCATCTATCAGACCTACGACCCGGTGGGCATCCCATCGATGCAGATCGCGAACACGCGGATCGCAGGGTTCGCGGGCATCACCCAGAAGGGACCGATGAACGAGCCGACCCGGCTCGGCAACTGGGACGAGTTCCTCGAGATCTTCGGCTACAGCCAGGACTCGTACACCGCGGACTCGGTCTACGGCTTCTTCAAGAACGGCGGCACCGACTGCTGGGTGGTGCGCGTCGCGCACAACCCGGTCCGGGGCGAGCTCGCCACGATCGATCAGGCGTCGAGCGCCGAGCATGTCCAGGTCGACGACTGGAACAAGCCGACGCTCAAGATCTGCGCGCTCAACGAGGGCAACTGGGGCAACGCGATCTGGGTGCGCTGCGTCCACGCGCCCGCGGCCGAGGCGCTCCTGATCAGCGACCTCGATATCGGCGCCGGCGAGGCCCAGGTCAACACGACGCGCGGCTTCGACGTCGGCTCGACCGTGCGGATCTACGACCGCGAGAACAGCGACTACATCGTCATCACCGAGGTCGGCGACAAGCGGATCAAGTGGAGCACCGCCACGCCGATCAACCGCCGGCACCGCGCCGCTGCGCCGACCCACCTCGAGGTCCTGACCTTCGAGATCCACGTCGCGATGAAGGACCGCCGCGAGGTGTTCAAGGGCCTGCAGATGCACTCGTCGTCGCGCAACTACGCCCCGCGGCTGGTGTCGCAGCGCTCGCGGCTGGTGCGGCTCGAGGACCTGCAGAGCAAGTCGCCGGTGCCGCACAACATGCCGCGCGTCCTGCCGATGACGCGGCTCAGCGGCGGGCGCGACGGGGTCGACGCGATCACCCCCGAGGACTTCATCGGCCTGGACAACGGGCCGGGCGACCGTAGCGGCCTGCTCGCGCTGGCCGCGACCGAGGAGGTCGCCCTGCTCGCGGTGCCCGACGCGATGCGGTTCCACGACCGCGAGCCCGGCCCGGCCGGCGAGCTCAAGGCCCAGCGGGTCCAGGACCAGGTGATCTCGATCTGCGAGCTCCAGAAGGACCGCTTCGCGATCCTCGACATCCCGCAGAGCAAGGACATCGAGTGGGTGCGGCGCTGGCGGCGGCGCACCGATTCGTCGTACTGCGCCTACTACTGGCCGTGGCTGCGCGTGACCGCGATGGACGAGAAGCTGCGGATCCTGCCGCCTTCGGGCTACCTCGCCGGCTGTTACGCGCGGCGCGATCTCGAAGGCGTCCATCACGCACCCGCCAACCTCGAGATCGAGGGGGTCCAGGACATCTCGCTCCGGGTGACCGAAGATCACATCGGGATCCTCAACGCCGACTCCGTGAACACGTTCCGGATTCAGCGCGGCGTCAGGCCCTGGGGTGCACGCACTGCGTCATCCGATCCCGAGTGGCGGTACGTGCCGATTCGCCGTCTTTTCATCATGTTACGACGCTCGCTCGAGTCGGGGTTCGCGTGGATCACGTTCGAGGCCAACAACGCGGCCACCTGGGAGTACATCCGCAAGGAGGTCACGCAATTCCTGACGGGACTCCACACGATGGGCATGCTCGCCGGAGGGAATCTCGAGGAAGCCTTCTTCGTAAAATGCGATGCGGAAACCAATCCGGCAGAGCAGATAGATAGCGGCATCCTGGTCTGTGAGATCGGGGTCGCGCCGGTTCATCCCGCTGAATTCATCATGATCTCGTTGACTCAAACCATGTCTGCTCCTGGCGCCTAGGAGACCCCGCGATGGCAACGTCCAAGGACAGCAAGCGTAACGACCCCCTCCCGACCTTCTGCTTCTGGGTCCACATCCCGAAGCTCGGGACCGACAAGGCGTTCTTCAAGAGCGTGAGCGGTCTGCGTTACGAGCATGAGGTGATCCCGGTCCGCGCAGGCGGCGCGAACGACACCACGTTCAACCTGGTCGGCTCGGTCAAGTGGTCGCCGCTGGTCCTCAAGCAGGGGTTCATCGCCGGCTCGCCCTACAAGTTTCTCGAGTGGCGCGAAGCCTGGGTCTCCGGGTCGGAGATGACGCGCTACAGCGGCACGATCATCCAGCTCAACACGGCGCTGCAGGCGGTCGTGGGCTGGGACTTCACCAACGGCTGGCCGTCCAAGTGGGAGATCGGGGAGTACGATGCCAGCAAGAATGAGCTTCAGATCGAGACGCTGGAGATCAGCCACGACGGGCTGAAGCTCAACAAGAACCCCCCGACGACCTAAGAGATTGCCATGACGAACGTAGCCGAACCACGCGCACTCAGCGCGGCGCTAGCGGCGCCAGCGTTCGTCACGCGCACGACCGGCGCGGCGATGCACGCCGCCGACCGCCACGTCGAGCGCTGGGCTCCCGAGGCGAACGCCGGCCGCGTGCGCTCCATGCGCTCGCTGGGATTCGTCGATCGCCTCGTCGCGCCCTGGATCGAGACGGCGCAGCGATCGGCGTCGATGCGCCTGTTCCACCAGTATGCGCAGAGCGGCCTCGGCGAGCGGTCGACCAGCTCGGTGTCGTGGGTGTTTCCGCGTCCCTGGTACCAGGATGAGCTCGACTGGATGGCCGCGGCGCGCCGGACCGGCGCCCAGACGGCGGTCGAGCGCCAGCCCGCGCCGACGCTCCTGACCACGCGCGGGACGTACGTCGCGCCGGTGCAGGCCGCGAGCGCGGTGGCCGCGCCACCGCTGGTGATGCCGGCGGCGCTGTACGAGCACGTCGCGCCGTCGCTGTCGATCGCGGCGAGCCAGCGGGCGGCGATCGCCGGCGTCGGCTTCGGCGGCGATGCGCGGTCGCGGGGCGAGGTGTACTCGCCGCTGGTCCCGCTCGCTGCGGTGCAGGCCGCGGAGCTGATGACGCGCATGGTGGCGCCGCTGGCGTCGGCGCGCGGTGCGGCTGCCGGCGCGGCGATGACGCCGGCGCTGCGGACGGTCCTGACCTCGATCCTCGCCCGCGCGGCGGTGCACGCCGGTGCGCCGGCGACGCGGATCTCGACGCTGGCGCCCGAGCTGGTGACGCCGCCGTCGCCGCGGCCCGAGGCCCAGGCGGCGCGCGAGGCGCCGGCTGCCGGGGAGCCGGGCGCGCTGCAGGTCGCCGAGAGCTATGCCGCGCAGCGGACGCGGGTCGCCGAGCTCGAGCGGATCGCGCTTTCGTCTGCGCAGCGCGAGCTCGCTGCGCGCGCCGCGGCGACGCCGGTGGCGCCGGCGGCCGGTGCGCCTGCGAGCGCGGAGGCAGGAGCCCGTGTGGCTGCGGAAGCGGCGCGCGCTGCCACGCAGGCCGCCGAGCTTCGCGCAGCTGCCGAGCGCGCCGAGATCGAGCTGCGCCAGCGCACTGCGGCCGGCCAGGCCGAGACGCAGCGCCGGGCCGATACCGCGCGCACCGAGGCACAGCGCCAGGCCGAGGCCGCCCGTACCGAGGCGCAGCGTCAGGCCGATGCGGCGACTGCCGCGGTGCGTGCTGCCGAGGCGCAGCGTCAGGCCGAGGCTGGGACCGCTGCGGTGCGCGCTGCCGAGGCGCAGCGCCAGGCCGACGCTGCACGTACCGAGGCGCAGCGCCACGCGGATGCTGCGACTGCCGCGGTGCGCGCTGCCGAAGCGCAGCGCCAGGCGGACGCTGCGACTGCCGCGGTGCGCGCTGCCGAGGCGCAGCGCCGGGCCGAGGCCGCGGGCACCGCGGTGCGCGCTACCGAAGCGCAGCGCCAGGCGGATGCTGCGAGTGCCGCCGGTGCCGAGCGCGCGCAGATCGAGGCGCGCATCGCGCAGCGTATCGCCGAGCGGACCTCCGCACAGCGCTTGCACGAGCAGGCTCGGGCCGAGGCTGCGGCGCACGCCCGCGCCGGCGAGCTTCGCCCGATCGCGGGACTGCCGGCGCCGGCGAGCTCGACTGTCTCGCCGGCCGAAGGTGGACCTGCGTCCGCGCGTCTCCCCGACGATGTCGCTGCTGCGATCGCCGGGCTGCCGCCCGAGCTCGCCGGGCTCCTCCACACCGCCGTCGATCAGCGCCCCGAGCGCGCGATGCAGGCGATCCATGACCTGAACGAGGCGCTGCGTACCGTCGAGCTGCTCGCGCGGAGCTCGGCGACCGGCGCCGCGTTCGAGGCGACCCGGGGGCCGCGGCTCGTGATGCCCGCGGGCCTGGGCGGCCTGGTCAGCGCGGTCGACCGCGCGCACTCGCTCACGGCGATCGCCGCTTCGGGTGTCGATGAGGCGAGCGCGATCCCGGGTGGCCGGCGCGCTGCGCCGCTGCTGCAGCTCGTGGCGCCGCGGACCGACGAGCCCGGGGGCGCTGCGCCGGGCATGCCGGCGCGCGAGGTTCGCGTTCCTGCGCTGACGTGGCTGTCGGCCGAGCCGCGCTCGCAGGCGATCGCGCCGTCGAGCGCGCTGGGTGCCACCACGAGCAGCGCTCCGGCGGAGCTGTCGCATGTCGCGTGGGCCGATCGCTGGCTCGCCCGGTTCGCGGGGGCCGGATCGCAATCGCTCGACCTGATCAGCGCGACCGGCGCTGCGACTCCCGCGGCGCGGTTGCAGGCGCTCGCGCAAGCTGCCCCGGGCGTCGTGTTCGTCGCCCCGGACTTCCTGCGCGGCGATCTCGCGGCCGGCGCCGCCCATTCGGCGATGCCGTCGGGTGCGATGCCGTCCGCGGCGATGCCGTCCGCGGCGATGCCGTCGGCAGCGATGCCGTCTGCGCCGCCGCTTTCGGTTGTCGCGCCCGGCGGGCCCGCGCGGCCTCGCGCGGCCGCGCCACGGCGGCACGGACCGCGGCACCGCAGCCGACGCCCGCGCCGGCGACCACCACCACCGCCGCCGCAGCGACGGCTGTGGACCGCCCGATGTTCGCTGATCTCGTCGCACATTCGGCGCCGAGCGCGCCGGGTGCCGGGCTGGCGGCCCAGCTCGCGTCGTCGCCGTTCGCGCCCGCGCTGCGCCATGTCCTCGCGCTGCCCGCCGCGACCAGCTTCGACGTTCGCTCGCTGTTCGGCGCCAGCCTCGGCGCGACGTATCTCGCCGGCCTGGTCGGATCGGTGTCCCACGAGCTCCGGATCGGTGCGCAGTCGGCTCCGATCTGGGCGACGTGGAGCGAGGCGCCGCTCGCGCTCGCGGCCGATCGGCCGGAGCTCGAGCAGATCGGTCGGCCCGATCGCATCGATCGCATCGTGCCGGGGTTCGACGCCGCGTACGTCAGCCCCGACGTGCCCGCCGCGCGCCACGCCGAGGATCTCGCTGGATTGCCGGCCGCCGCCGCGTCGGACGCGATCGCCCGCGACACCGGCGCGCCGCTGGCCGCCAGCCTCGCCGCGCTGCGCGACAGCGTCGCGACCTTGACGACGCTGCGCACCCAGCTGCTGTCGTGGGATACCGCGGCGGCTCCCGGTGCGCTGCCCGGATCGCAGCTCGCACCGGCATCCGCTGCATCGGCGGCATTCGCGGCATCGGCTGCATCCGCCACATCGGCGACCCCTGCTGCATCGGCGGCCTATCGCGAGGCCATCGCGTCGGCCGGCGCCGCGCGCCGCATGATCGAGGCGATGAGCCTGCCGATGCTCGGCGAGTCCACGCCGGCTCTGCCCGCGTGGGCGGCGCCCGGCATGGTCGCCGAGCGCGCGCAGAGCTGGTCGGTCGCGCAGGAGCGCTCGGTGTCCGATCTCGCGCTCGACTTCGTCGCGCCCGAGCTCGTGCTCGCGGCCCGGGTCTACGGCCTCGGCCCGGCCGAGGCAGCGCAGGCCTCGCGCCTGGCGATCGCCGGATCCGGACAGCTCGGCGCGATGGCAAGCACCGTCGATCGCACGTTCGTCGAGGCGATGGCGATCGGGCGCGAGGCCCGGCTCGAGGCCACGCGCCACCGCATCGCCGCCGAGCGCGCCGCGGTGGCCGGCGACGTCGGCCGCGCGCCGGGCGTTCCGACCGCGCCCGCGGTTCCCGGCGTGCCCGGGGTGTCTCCGTTCCCCGGCGCAGCAGAGCCGGCGGCGCGCGCGGCGATCACGACCGCGTTCCCGACCGCCGATGGCGGCGTCGCGGCCGCGATCGCACCGATCGGCGCCGCCGCGCCGACCTCCGGCGCGGCGTTCGGCGTCGAGCGGCGCGCGCCGCGCGGTGCGTTCCTGTGGCCCGCCGCGACCGTCGCCGCGCTCGGCATGACCGCGAGCGGATCCGACGGCCAGCTGTCGATGCCGGTCGCCGCGCTCGAGCTCCTCGCCGCGCAGGTCGTCGCCGAGCTCGGCACGTTCACGGCGCTGGCCGAGGCGCGCAATGCCTCGCTCGGACTGACCGGCCTCGCCGACGCCGAGCGGTCCACGAGTGCTCCCGGCGCCATGGGCGTCTCCGGCGCCACGGGTGTCTCGGGCGCCATGGGCGTCTCCGGCGCCACGGGCGTCTCCGTCCCGGACGCCACGGGTGCCGCCGGCGAGCCGGCCGTTGCATCGCGGGTCTCCTCGCTCACCATGGCAGCGGCCCGCGCAGCCCAGCGCGACGATGGTCAGCCGGGGATCGAGCCTGCCGAGGCCGAGGTGCTCGGCGCCGCCGCTGTGTTCGTGCCGGCCTCGCGGCGCGCCCGCTTCGAGCAGCTCTACGTCGCGCTCAGCCAGTCTCCGACGGCAGCGCAGTGGTCCCCGGCCGCGCGCGCGGCGCGTGCCCTCGCGCTGGCGGGCCGCGGCGAGGACGCCGGCGTCACCGCGCGCGAGCGTGCCGCCACCGCGTGGGACGTGTTGCCGGTCGTGTACGCCGGGCTCGACGCAGCCGCCGCACAGGCCGAGGCCGGCGCTGCGGCGTCGGCGGCACCGTCCGGTGCCGAGGCAGCGCGCGCGGCGATCGCGCAGTCGATGAGCCACGTCGCGCCGAGCTGGCTCGGCAGCCCGGGCGCGCGTCCGGCTGCACGCGGCGCGGCATCGCGCAGCGCACGCAGCGCAGCTGGCCCGCGCGACGTCGTCGCCGCCGACTTCGGCGATGGCGGCGCCGATTCGATCTACGTCGGCAGCCCCGGCCTTGGCGGGCTGTCCGCCCGCGCCGGCGAGGCCCTCGGCTCGTACGTCACGCCGGCGGCTCCCCCGTCGGCGCCGCGCGAGCGGTCGGCCGACACCACCAGCGTCGGCGCCGTGCTGCGCGCGCCAACCGCGGCCCCCGAGTACGTCCAGACCGGGCGCACCGGCGGGCGCCACGGCGGTGGCGAGGTCGAGATCCCGCCGTGGTTCGAGGCCGCCGCGCGCAAGATGCTCGCCGAGCGCAGCGACTCCGCCGGCATCTCGCTCGCCGAGCTCACGCTGGTGACCGCGGCGCCGGCGACCCAGATCGCGGCCTCCACGCGCTCGGCACCGAGCGCATCGCCGCCCACACCGAGCACCGCTGCGGCCGCCAACCAGTCGGATGCACCGCAGATCGATGTCGAGAAGCTCGCCAATGAGGTTTATCGCAACATCTTGGTTCTGATGGATGTCGCACGCGCGCGAAATGGGGACCCCTTTCTATGAGTAATTTCCAGCATCCCGTAAAAGGCCAGGGCACTGTCTCGATCGGCAGCTGTGACGACACCAGCCTGACCGTCGATGCTCAGTACAACCCCAAGGAGCTGCAGATCGACAAGTCCGTCCCCTGGCAGAAGAAGAGCCAGGCGAACAAGAGCTCGAGCGACATCGAGCGACCCTCGGCGCCGGTGAACTCGAGCTGGATCCCGGTCTCGCTGGTCTTGTTGGTCTGGCTCTTCTTCTGCCAAGGAACCGACTTGTCGATCTGCAGCTCCTTGGGGTTGTACTGCGCCGCGACCTGGACGTCGCCGCAACCGTCCTCGCAGCTGGCGATCGAGACGACGAGTGCGTGATCGAGTCGCTGTCGGTCAAGTACACGATGTTCTCGGATAAGGGCGTCCCGCTGCGTGCGACCTGCACCGTCAAGCTCAAGGAAGCCGACACCGTCACCGGCAAGTCGAGCAGCGGCGGCGCCTCGGGCGCACCGGCGGGAGGCTAGGCCATGGCCGGCGACGAGCGCAAAAACTCAGCAGCATCACCGAATGTCGACATCGTGTTCGACGGCACGCCGGCGGACGACAATCACTTCCAGTCGTACTGCGTCGAGCGCGACATGTACCAGCCGGACATGGCGTCGATCGTCCTCGCCAACCAGAACGACCTCTACTCCACCAAGAAGATCGGAACCGCGGTCGAGGTCCAGGTCGGTGACAGCAAGACCGCGATCTTCAAGGGCGAGATCGTCGGTCTCGAGCCCGTCTACGGCGGCGGCAACAAGACCCTGATCACGATCCGGGCGATGAACAAGCTGCATCGCCTGCTGCGCAAGCGCAAGTCGATCACGTTCACCGACAAGACCGATCAGCAGATCCTCAACCAGGTCGTCGGCGACGCCAGCCTGACCCTCGAGTGGAAGCACGAGGCGTCGATCCAGTACAAGCACGTCTACCAGCACAACCAGACCGACCTCGAGTTCCTCCGCACCCGCGCGGCGCGCATGGGCTGCCACGTCTGGTGCGTCGACTCCACCGTCTACGTCAAGCAGCCCGATCTGCAGAGCGGTCCGATCGCGACGCTCAACGTCGACCAGGCGGCCGACGCGATCCTGCACCGGCTCGCACCGCGGCTGAACTCATCGGCGATCATCAACAAGGTCACCGTCAAGGGGTGGAACCCCGAGACCAAGGAGCTGATCACCGGCGACGCCTCCGTCCAGGGCTCCAAGCTCGGCTCGCAGACCTCGGTCGCCGGCTCGGGCGATCTCGGCAACGAAGAGACCTTCATGGTCGACTACCCGATCTGGAGCGCCGAGGAGGCCAAGGCGCTCGCCAAGGCGCGCCTGCAGGACGCCTCGCTCAGCTACGTCACCGGCGAGGCCGAGGTCGCGGGCAACCCGGTGTTCGATCTGGGCAAGGTCGTCAAGGTCGTCGCCAACGCGATCGGCAAGGGCGATCCGTTCAACGGCAAGTACTACATCATGGGCCTCACCCATCGCCACATCGCATCGAAGGCCAAGGAGGGGGGTGGCTTCGTGACCATCCTCCGCTTCGCCCGTGATGCACAGACGGAATAATGGGCGCCGGCGGACCACGCGTGGAGTCGTTGGATGCGGTCCAGTTCGGACTGCATTACGGCATCGTGTGCCAGAACAAGGATCCAGACAACCTCGACCGGATCAAGGTCCGGCTGCCGTGGCTCGACGACGGTGACACCGACCAGACCCACTGGGCGCAGCTCTTGACCCCGATGGAGGGCAAGAAGTTCGGGTGGTACACGCTGCCCGACATCGATGACGTCGTCGTCGTCATGTTCATCGGCGGCGACATCAGCCAGCCCGTGATCGTCGGCGGCGTGTGGAGCAAGCCCGACTTCTCGCCCGAGCCCAACGAGGACGGCGCGAACAACTTCCGCGGCTATCGCAGCCGGGTCGGCCACCGGCTGGTGTTCGACGACACCAAGAGCGGCACCAAGGTGTGGTTCGCCGACAAGACCACCAAGCTGATGGTCGGCATGGGCAAGTTCCCCAAGGACGGCGCCGGCCCGAACATCTGCGCGATCTGGAAGCCGCCGATGTCGGGCGACTTCGGCGTCTCGATCTCATCGATGGAAGGCAAGATGGAGATCACCGCCAAGACCAAGCTCTCCATCAAGGCCGAGAACATCAAGATCAACGCCAAGACCACGATCGACATCAAGGCGGGCTCCGACTTCCAGATGGAAGGCTCGAGCGCCGCCAAGCTGACCTCGAGCCAAGAGAGCAACTACGACGCTCCCAAGATCGACATCGAGTAACCCGTGACCTTCCTACCCATCGACCGCGTGATGCCGCAGGCGCAGCGGGCCTCGAAGATCCGAGGCGTGCAGCTCGCCATCGTCGTCGACAACAAGGACGGAGAGGGCAACCCCGGGTACCGCGTCAAGGTCAAGTTCCCCTGGCTCAATGACCAGGAGACGACGTTCTGGGCGCGGATCGCGGTGCCGATGGGCGGCCCCGATCGCGGCACCTACTTCCTGCCGGAGATCGACGACCAGCTGCTCGTGGTGTTCGAGCACGGCGACGTCGACCGGCCGATCGTGATCGGCGCGCTGTGGAGCAAGAAGCAGGAGCCGGTCGAGGTCAATGACTCGGCCAAGAACAACACCAAGCTGATCAAGTCGCGCTGCGGCCACCGGATCATCTTCGACGACAAGCAGGGCGCCGAGAAGATCACGATCGTCGACAAGACCAAGAAGAACAAGTTCGTCCTCGACTCGGTCAACAAGATCGTCAAGATCGAGTGCGACGGCGACATCGAGGTCACCGCCAAGGCCAACGTCATCATGCACTCCAACGCGCTCAAGGTGGGCACGTCGGAGGGCATCACCGGCAAGGGCCAGTCGCTGCTCACCCACTCGCAGAAGACCTTCGGTCTCAAGGCGAGCAGCGGCATCACGATCGGCGGAGGCAACACGACGATCAACGTCTCCAACTCCGCGGCGACGAGCGTCTCCGGCTCCGGCGCGGGCGAGCTCGGCGCTGCCGCGGAAGAGCAGGACAAGGATCAGGTCCAGGAGAAGCAAGCCGGTGGCGGTGGTGGCGGTGGTGGTGCTGGCGGCGGTGGTGGTGGTGGTGGCAGCCCCGCTCCGGCGCCCTCGTCAAGCTCGAGCAGCGGTACAAGCGGCTCTGCAGGAGCTAGCGGCTCCGCGGGCGCGAGTGGATCAGCAGGTGCCGGCGGGTCGGCAGGCGCGAGCGGATCTGCAGGCGCGAGCGGCTCCGCGGGC
>VBLP01000341.1:0-13884 GCA_005887925.1 Deltaproteobacteria bacterium
GACCCGCGGCTCGAGCACACGCTCGAGTACCACGCCGCGGCGTCGACCTCGCCCGCCGAGCGCGCCAAGCTGCTCAAGCGGCTCGCCCGGATCGCCGCGGCGCGCGACGACCAGGCCGCGGCGCTCGAGCGCTGGGAGCAGACGATCCGGACCTCGCCCGCCGATCCCGAGGCGCTCGCACAGCTGTCGCAGCTCTACGAGCGCGCCGAGCGCTGGCCCGAGCTCGCGCAGGTGCTCGAGCGGCTCGACGGCGGCCGCCCGCTGCCCGCGGCGGGGACGCCCGAGGCCGCGGTCCGCGCGCGCGACCTCGAGCGCTACGCGACGGTGCTCGACAGGCGGCTCGGCGACACCGCGCGCGCGATCCGCGCCTGGCACCGCCTGCTCGAGCTGACACCGCGCAACCGCACCGCGCTCGACGCGCTCGCCCGGCTGTACCGCGGCGCGCAGAAGTGGCGCGAGCTCGCCGACGTGCTCGGCATGCAGGTCGCGCTCCTGTCCGAGCGCGCGCTGCCCGACGACGGTGCGCGCGCGACCGCCGCCGCGATCGACCGCGCCGCGATCCTCGAGGACAAGCTCGGCGCGCCCGACGACGCGATCAAGGTGCTCGACCACCTGATCCGCGAGCTCAACCCCAACCACCTCGAGGCCCACACCGCGCTGCGCCGGCTCTACGAGGCGCGCGGCGACTTCGACGCCGCGGTCCGCATCGCCGAGCGCGAGATGTACCTCTCGCCCGAGCCGCAGCGCAAGATCGCCCGGGGTCTCGAGATCGGCCTGATCTGCCGCGATCGGCTGGGCAACCCGACGCGCGCGCTGCAGGCGTTCAAGCGCGTGCTCGAGCTCGAGCCCGGCGAGGGCGAGGCGCTCGCGGCGGCGGCCGACCTGCTCGCCCGGCTCGGGCGCTGGCGAGAGCACGTCGCGATGCTCGAGCGCATGCTCGCGCAGCTCGCGGCGGGCGACGCCCCCGACGCCGCGCGGGCCCCGGAGCAAGGCGGCCCGCGGCGCGCGATCGTCCAGCGCATCGCATCGGCGACCGCCGACAAGCTCGGCGACCCCAAGGCGGCGTTCCGGTGGTGGCGGCGCGCCCACGACGAGGCGCCCGACGAGGACACCCTGAACGACGTGCGCCGCGCCGGCGAGGCCTACGGACTGTGGCGCGAGCTGTCCGAGGTGATCACCGACGAGCGCAAGCGGCTGATCGCGCTCGGCCAGCCGGGTGAGCCCGGCGAGCCGGCCCGGTTCGTGGCGCTGTCGCGCGAGCTCGCGGCGCTGTTCGAGCGCCGGCTCGGCGACAAGCCGCGCGCGATCGCGGTGCTGGCCGAGGCGCTCGCCGTCGCGCCGCGCGATGCCGGCCTGCTCGGCGAGCTCGATCGCCTCGCCGCCGAGCACGATCAGCGCTCGTCGTGGAAGGCGCTGCTCGAGGCCTACGACACGGCGCTCGACGCCGCGACGCCGGCCGAGCGGGTCGCGCTGCACCTGCGCCGCGCCCGCGTGCTCGAGGACCGCCTCGGCGATCCCCGGTCCGCGGTCGGCGACGTGCTCGCGGCGTTCTCCTGGGCGCCCGATCGCGACGACATCCGCGACGCGCTGGTCGCGCTCGCCGGCAAGGCGCGGGCCTGGAACGAGGTGAGCGCGGTCGACAGCGCGCTGATCGAGCGCGCGCCGACCCCGGCCCGCCGCGCCGCGCTGCTGCGCCGCAGGGCCGCCGTGATCGAGGACCAGCTCAAGGACGCGCCGCGCGCGTTCCGCACCTACCTGATCGCGCTCGTGCTCGCGCCCGACGACACCGACGTCACGTCGCACCTGTGGCGGCTCGCCCGCGTGATCGGCAAGTACCGCGAGGCCGATCGCACGCCGAGCGCCGAGCCGCCGCCCGCCGCGGTCCAGGCCGAGACCCAGGTCGCCGAGGCGGTCGCCGCCGCCGGCCGCGCGCCCGGCGGCCTGCCCGCCATCCGCCGCCTGCGCACCGAGCCGCTCGCCGACGCCGACCTCGGGCCCGCGACCCTCGCGGTCGGCGACACGACCCAGCCGCTCAGCGTCGACGAGATCGAGCTCGCCGACGCCAGGCGCCCGATCACCCCGCCGGCCGGCAACCCGTTCGTCAACGAGAACGCGACGATGACGCTGTCGCCGCAGGACCTCCGCACCATGATGGTGCCGCCGCGGCTGCCGCCCGGCGTGCGCGGTCCGCCGCGTCCGCCGCCGCGCCCCCCGCAGATCCGGCCCGGCCTCCCCGGGCTGGCGCCCCGCCCCGGTGCGCCGCCGCCGGCGCCGCGCAAGGCCCAGGCCAGCGTGCGCCGCGCGCCGCTGCCGACCCTGCCCCACCGCGCGTTCGAGTCGCCGTGGGAGGAGCTCGCGGTGACCTACGAGGGCATGCCGGCGCCCGACGCCGCGTCGCGGCTGCGCTGGCTGTTCCGCGCGGCCGAGGTCTGGGAGACCGGCGGCAAGGACATCGTGCGCGCGTTCGATGCGCTCGCCCGCGCGTTCGCCCAGGCCCGCCGCGCGCCCGGCGGCGACGCCGAGGTCCGCGCGCGCATGCACCGCATGGCGCAGGACCACAAGTCCTGGGACCGGCTCGCCGACCTCTACGAGGGCATGGCCGAGCAGGCCGAGACCGCGGCCGAGGCGGCCGATCTATTGATGGAGGTCGCGACGATCCGCGGCGAGCAGAACAAGCCGCGCGACGCCGAGGCCCAGCTGCGCCGCGTCCTGGGCATGCTGCCCGGCGAGCCGGTGGCGCGCGCCCGGATCGAGGCGCTGTATCGCGCCCAGGGCCGCTACGTCGAGCTCGCAGCGTCGCTCGAGGAGCGCACCGATCCGCGGCTCGGCACCGCCGCGCCCGAGGCCGAGCGCGGGCAGCTCCTGCGCGAGCTCGCCGCGATCTACACCGACAAGCTCGGCCGGCCGCACGACGCGATCGACGCGTTCGAGCGCCTCCGGCTGCTCGCGCCCGCCGACACCACGGTGCTGGTCCAGCTCGCCGATCTCTACGGCGCGGTCGGCCGGTGGTCGAAGGTGATCGAGACGCTCGCCCGGGTCGGCGAGATCGCCGAGGGCAGCGCCGAAGCGCGCGATGCGCTGCGCGCGATCGCCCGGATCTACGAGCGCGAGCTCGAGCTCCCCGAGCGCGCGATCGACTCCTACACCCAGCTGGTCGCGACCTGGCCCGACGACAGCGAGGCCTGGGCGGCGCTCGACGCGCTGTACACCGAGAGCGCGCGGTGGACCGAGCTCGCCGACGTGCTGCGCCGGCGCGCGGCGCTCGAGCGCGAGCCCGCCGAGCGCGCCGGGCTGCTCGCGCGGCGCGCCCGCGTGCTGCTCGACTGGCTGCGCTCGCCCGAGGAGGCCGCCGCGGCGCTGCGCCACGCCCGGACGATCGCGCCCGACGACCCCGGGCTCGCCGACCTCCTGGTCACCGCGCTGATCCAGGCCGGCCGCGATCGCGAGGCCGCCGCGATCCTCGAGGGCCGTATCGACGCGCTGACCGCGCCCGACGCCGGCCGCGCGCCCGCCGGCGAGGTCGCCGCGCTGTGGATCCGGCTCGCCCAGCTCCAGGTCGAGCGGCTCGACGATCCCGCCGGCGCGCGCCACGCGATCGAGCAGGCGCTCGCGCTCGTCCCCGAGCATCCGACCGCGCTCGCGGTGCTCGCCGAGCTGGCGTCGCCCGACGACGATCCCCGGGCGTTCGCCGACGCCAAGCTGCGCGAGGCCGGCGGCGCGTCCGATGAGGATGTCCGGATCGCCGCGCTGATGGCCGCCGGCGACGTGCTGCAATCGCGGGTCGGCGACACCGCGGCGGCGCAGACCGCCTACGAGCGCGTGCTCGCGCTCCGGCCGTACCACACCGACGCGACCTGGGCGCTCGCCGGGCTGGTCGAGAAGGGCGGCGACCCCGAGACCGCGGCCCGCGTGCTCGAGAAGCGGCTCGACGACGGCTCGCTGACCCCGCCCGAGAAGGCGCGGATCATGACGCAGCTCGCCGCGCTGTCGCGCGCCGCGGGGGTCGAGCCCGCCGCCGAGCGCCGCCTGCTCGAGGCGCTGGGCTGCGTCCCCGACCACCTCCCGGCGATCGTCGCGCTCGCCGACTTCTACGCCGACGCCGAGCGCTGGTCCGACCTCGAGGCATTCCTCCGCGAGGTGCTCGAGGGCTCGATGCTGTCGGCGGCGCCGGCCGCGCTGATCGCCGACCTCCACCGCCGGCTCGCCAACGCCCACGAGAAGCTCGGCCGCGACGAGGAGGCCTACCAGACCCTGGTCGCCGCCGACCGGCTGCACCGCGGCCACCTCCTGATCAAGCTCGCCCTCGGCGAGAACCGCTACAAGGCGCGGCGCTGGCGCGAGGCCGCCCTCCACCTGTCGTCGCTCGCCAACCACGAGGACGCGCCGCGCTATCCCAGCGAGGGGGCGCAGGGCCTCTACCACTCCGCGCTCGCCGAGATCCGGTCGCTGCGGCCCGAGAAGGCGCCGCGGCTCTACACCCGCGCGCTCGAGCTCAAGCCGCAGTACGCGCCGGCGCTGCAGGCGCTCGCCGAGGTCGCGATGGAGCAAGGCGACCACCGCCGCGCGGCGGACCTCCTGACCCGCCAGGCGACCGCGACCGACGACCCCGCCGAGCGGATGCGGCTGTTCGAAGCGCTCGGCGACATGGCGCTCGTGATGCTCCAGGACGAGGACCGCGCGCGGACCTGCTACGCCGCCGCGGTCGCCGCCGCCCAGCCGCTCGAGGCCCGGCACGTCCCGCTGCTCGACAAGCTGCTCGTGCGCCAGGACCTCGCCGGCGACCACCCGGGCTCGGCGCGCACCGCCGAGCTGATGGCGGCGTTCGGCGCCACCCCCGCCGACCGCGCCGCGCGCTACCTCCGCGCCGCGCGCGACTACCTCGCCGCCGGCGACCGGGTCCGCGCCCGCTCCGCCGCCGATCGCGCCGTCGACAGCGACCCCTACGACGTCGACGCGGTCGACCTCGCCTCGGGCCTGGCGATCGATCACGGCGACGTCGATGCCGCCGCGTCGATGCTGACCCGCCTGCTCGGCGCCAGGGACGACCGGATGCCGGCCTAGGCAGCGCGCAAGGCGCACCTGTCGTACCGGCTCGGCCAGGCCCGGGCGCAGCGCGGCGACCTGCGGCAGGCCCTCGCCGCCTACGAGCGCGCCGTCGCGATCGCGCCGGACTCCGACGGGGCGACCCACGCACGCCGCGACATGGTCGAGCTCCTGCGCCAGGCCGACGACCCGGCCCGGCGCGAGGCGATCGCCCCGCAGCTCCAGGCGATCACCGCCGCGACCGGCGCGCTCGGCGACCTGATCGCGTGGGCCGACGAGCTGCGCCGGCTGGGCGCCGCCGACGCCGCGCGCGCCACGCTCGAGCTCGCGCTGGCGTGCGGCCACCCCGCCGACGTCCACCAGCGCGCGTTCCTGTCGATCCACACGCCGCACGCGATGCGCGACGACGAGCCGTACAAGGCCGCGCTCGACGGCGACCGTGCGCTGGTCCGCGATCCCGGCGAGGTCGAGCTCGCCCCGGTCGCGGCCGCCCTCGCCGAGGTCGCCGCGCTGGTCTGGCCCGACCTCGACGACACCCTCGCGCGCAGTGGTGCCGCCGGCGCCCGCGTCCGCGCCCGCTCCGCCGCCGATCGCGCCGTCGACAGCGACCCCTACGACGTCGACGCGGTCGACCTCGCCTCGGGCCTGGCGATCGATCACGGCGACGTCGATGCCGCCGCGTCGATGCTGACCCGCCTGCTCGGCGCCAGGGACGACCGGATGCCGGCCCAGGCAGCGCGCAAGGCGCACCTGTCGTACCGGCTCGGCCAGGCCCGGGCGCAGCGCGGCGACCTGCGGCAGGCCCTCGCCGCCTACGAGCGCGCGGTCGCGATCGCGCCGGACTCCGACGGGGCGACCCACGCACGCCGCGACATGGTCGAGCTCCTGCGCCAGGCCGACGACCCGGCCCGGCGCGAGGCGATCGCCCCGCAGCTCCAGGCGATCACCGCCGCGACCGGCGCGCTCGGCGACCTGATCGCGTGGGCCGACGAGCTGCGCCGGCTGGGCGCCGCCGACGCCGCGCGCGCCACGCTCGAGCTCGCGCTGGCGTGCGGCCACCCCGCCGACGTCCACCAGCGCGCGTTCCTGTCGATCCACACGCCGCACGCGATGCGCGACGACGAGCCGTACAAGGCCGCGCTCGACGGCGACCGTGCGCTGGTCCGCGATCCCGGCGAGGTCGAGCTCGCCCCGGTCGCGGCCGCCCTCGCCGAGGTCGCCGCGCTGGTCTGGCCCGACCTCGACGACACCCTCGCGCGCAGTGGTGCCGCCGGCGCCCGCCGCGTGCCCGCGACGCGCAACGCCGCGGCGACCGCGATGTTGTCCCGGATCGCCACCGCGCTCGGCGCCGGCGCGGTGATGCTGTACGAGCGCGACGCCGGCCCCGAAGCCGCGGTGATCGCCGCCGCGACCCCGATGATCGTGCTCGGCCCGCGCCTGCTCACCGACGCGACCCCCGCGCTCGAGATCCGCGCGATCCTGGCCCGCGCCGTCGAGCTGACCCGCCCCGAGCACGTCGCGTTCGCCGGGCTGCCTCCGGCCGACCTCGCCCGCCTGCTCGCCTCGGTGGTCCGGCTGTTCGGCCCCGCCGCCCTGCGCGATGCGGTGACCGCGCTGGTCGACGATCCCGATGTCCAGCGCGGCCACGACGACATGGTCAAGGCCGCGCTGCCGGTCAAGGTCCGGACCCGGCTCGAGCAGCTGCTCGCCGGCGTCGCGCCGTCCGCCCTCGACGTCCCCCGCTACCAGGCGGCATGCGAGCGCAGCGCCGACCGCGCCGCGCTGCTGCTCGGCGGCGACCCCGCCGCGATCGCCCGGCTCGCGGTGTCACGCGGAGACACTGTCTCCCACCTGATCTCGGCAATCGCGCAGACGGGCTGGCTACCATTGCGAAGCCGGCTCGGCCTTGGCGTGCACTGACGTGCACGAGACGGCCCTTCCTCGAGGAATCGCGTGTTGTGCAACACTCAAATTTTCGAGAGGTTCCGAACGCTCACGATGTGGGACGCCGCCGGATCCATCACGAGGTATGTCGTCGACGCATGCAGCACTGCGCGGCAGCGATTCCCGCGACAATATCGCGGTTGAACCGCACCATAGGCGGTGATAATCGTGGCCATCCATCGGCCATCCTCAGGGATGACCGGCGGCGGCCAGGATGCTCGGGGGGATGGAGACTCGGCAGCGCTCGTGGTACGAAGCAAAGATTGTCTACGGCACGACGATGAAACACCACCCTCGCACGCACCATGGGCGCATCCGCTCGGCTCCGACGGAGCGATTGGTGTCTGCGATCTGCCGGCGACCGCGCCATGGCGAAGGAGAGGTACCGCGACGTGACGGCTAGTGACCGCAGACCGGGGACGACCCGGACGACCAAAACTTCTTCCGCCGTCTCGCAGCCGGGTAGTACGCTCCCCCCAGCGATGTTGGCCGATCCGGGGAGGATGCTCGGCAAGTACCATCTGGTTGCAGAGATCGCCCGCGGCGGGATGGGCGTGGTGTACCTGGCGATGGTCCAGGGCCCCGGCGGTTTCAACAAGCTGGTGGTGGTCAAGGAGCTCAAGCCGGAGCTGGTCGAGGAGCCGGCGTTCCTCACGATGTTCCTCGATGAGGCCCGCCTCGCCGCCCGGCTGTCGCACCCCAACATCGTGCAGACCAACGAGGTCGGCAACGACGGCGACCGCTACTTCATGGCGATGGACTACCTCGACGGCCGCGGCCTCGATCAGATCCGGCGGCGCTCCAAGGTCGCCGGGTTCGGGCTGTCGGTGCCGATGCAGATCCGCGTGGTCTGCGACATGCTCGCCGGCCTCGACTACGCCCACAAGCTCACCGACTTCGACGGCTCGCCGCTCAACATCGTGCACCGCGACGTCAGCCCGCAGAACGTGTTCGTCACGTTCGACGGCCAGGTCAAGCTGCTCGACTTCGGCATCGCGAAGGCGTCGGACTCGATGTACGAGACCCACGCGGGGGTGGTCAAGGGCAAGGTCTCGTACATGTCGCCCGAGCAGGGCCGCGGCTGGAAGGTCGACGCGCGCGCCGACGTGTTCTCCGCCGGCGTGATCCTGTGGGAGGCGCTGACCGGCAAGCGCATGCGCGAGGGCAAGAACGAGCAGGAGAAGCTGTGGGCGCTGGTGTCGAACGACACGCCGCGCGCCTCCGAGATCAAGCCGTGGGTGCCGCCCGAGCTCGACGAGATCTGCGCCCGCGCGATGGCGTGGAATCGCGACGAGCGCTACGCGAGGGCGGGCGCCATGCAGGCCGACCTCGAGCGCTACCTGGTCACGACCGGGATGAACGTGACCGCCCGCGAGGTCGGCGCGTGCGTCAGCGAGCTGTTCCGCGAGGACCGCATCAACACCAACCAGGTGATCGAGGCGCACATCGCGCGCGCCCGCGGTGGCGCGATGCGCGACGCCAAGCTGCCGATCATCGACGTCAACTCGCGCTCGCTCGGCAGCCCGACGCCGTCCGGCGAGCGCGCCGTCCCCCGACCGCCCACCGATCCCGAGCTCGCGACCTCGCCCGATTCGCCGAACGCGCGGTCGGCCGAGGCGTCGTCGTCGTCGAGCTCCGAGCAGCGCAAGCCCGAGATCGTCCGCGGCCTGCGGCCGGTCGTCATCACCGGGACCGCCGGCGTGCTGGTCGCGATCGGCGTGATCTTCCTGATCGCGCGCACCACCCACGACTCCGGCTCGGTGACTCGCGCCGAGCCCGCGCCGCTGGTGACCCAGCCGACCAAGCCGCTACCGGCGCCGGGACCGACCACGCCTCCGACGCCGCCGCGGCCCACGCCGAGCTTCATCGACGTCGACGTCCGGGTCAGCCCGGGGACCGCGTCGGTGTCGATCGACGGCGCCGTGGTCGATGGCAACCCGTTCACCAAGAAGTACACCGTCGACGACGCCACCCACTACATCCGCGCATCCGCGCCGGGCTACGTCGCCAAGATGGTGTCGGTGACGTTCAACGCCAACGTCACGCTCGACTGGAGCCTCGAGCGCCTGCCCCCACCTCCGCAGCCGCAGCCGCAGCCGCAGCGCCAGACGCCGACGCGCGTGCGGACCCCGGAGCCGCATCCGCCGGCGCGCGTGCCCGACCCGGTGCCGCCGCCCGCGCCACCGCCCGCGCCGCCTCCGCCGCGCCAGATCGACACGACGCCACCCACCCCGCAGCCGCCGCCCGATGAGGGCGTCGATCCCAAGGGTGGCAAGGCGCCCAAGCGCGACATCGACAAGATCAATCCCTATGGAGGGGGACCATGAGCCTTCGACACACCGTAACGCTCGCAGCGCTCGCCAGCCTGGCGCTGCTCTCCGGTCCGATCTCCATGGCGCGCGCCGACGCGCCGGCGCCGATCAGCGAGGCCGGCAAGCACTTCCAGCGCGGTGTCCAGCTGTACGGCGAGGCCGACTACCACGCCGCGCTCGTCGAGTTCCGCCGCGCCTACGAGCTCGCGCCCAACCCGACGGTGCTCTACAACATCGGCCAGACCTACTACCAGCTCCAGAACTACGCGGCCGCCCTCGTCGCGCTGCAGCGCTACCTGAACGAGGCCGGCGCGTCGGCGCTGCACCGCCGCGAGATCGAGCAGACGATCGACACGCTGCAGACCCGGGTCGGCAAGATCGCGCTGAGCGGCGGGCCTCCGGGGCTCGACATCACCGTCGACGACGAGCTGATCGGGAAGACACCGCTCGACGAGCCGATCCTGGTCAGCATCGGCCGCCGCAAGGTCACAGCGCTGCGCGCTGGTCGCCCGGTCGACAACCGCGTCGTCGAGGTCGCCGCCGGCGACACGGTCAGGCTCGTGCTGTCGGTCGGCGACGACGTACCGCCGCCGCTGTCCGCGCCGGGAACGGCCCCGCCCAAGCCGAGCGGCCGCAGCGCGATCACCACCGGATGGATCATCACCGGCAGCCTCGGCGCGGTCGCGCTCGGCACCGGTGTCGCTGCGTACCTCGAGTCGCGCTCGCTCAAGAACGCCCGCGACAGCGTCCCGGCCAGCCGCTCCGACCTCGACAGCAAGAGCACCCTGGTCAAGGGCCTCTCGCTCGCCGCCGACATCTCCGGCGTGCTCGCGCTGGTCGCCGGCGGCATCACGCTCAAGTACTCGCTGTCGCAGTCGAGCACGAGCGAGACCCACGTCGCGATCTCGCCCACCGGCGTTCACATCGCCGGCTCGTTCTAGACGGGCGCGCCGCGCGCTGCCGTTTGACGGCGCAGCGCCGCGCGCTTACCCTCGCTGCGATGTACCTGGGCATCGTCAAGGGAACGGTGGTCGCCGAGCGCAAGGCGGCCGGGCTCGAGGGCAAGAAGCTCTTGCTCGTGCAGCCGGTCGACGAGCACGGCGCGCCGGTCGGCGATGTCCAGGCCGCGGTCGACACCGTCCAGGCCGGCGAGGGCGATCTGGTCTACCTCGTCGGCTCGCGCGAGGCCGCGCTGGCCTGCGATCCGTGGTTCGTGCCGGTCGACGCGGCGATCGTCGGGATCGTCGACGGCATCGGCGACATCGCGCCCGGCAAGGCGGCGCCGTGAGGTACTGCCGGGTGGTCGCGCAGCGCGGCGGCGATGCCGGCGCCAGCTTCGTCGCGATCGACCACGTGCAGGCCGGCGTCGGCGATCGCGTCGTCGTGCTGACCGAGGGCAACGGCGTGCGCCAGATCCTCAAGATCGGCGACATCGTCCCGATCCGGTCGATCATCGTCGGCATCGTCGATCACGTGGAGCCCGCGTGAAGCCGCTGCGCGTCCAGGTCGCCGCGATCGCGCGCCAGCTTCACGCCGCCGGCTGGGTCGCCAACCACGACGGCAACGTCACCGCGCGCGACGGGGCGCGCTTCGTCGCCACCCCGACCGCGACGTCCAAGCGCCTGATCGGCGATCGCGATCTGATCGAGGTCGACGCCCGCGGCCAGGTCCACGGCGCCGGCCGGGTGTTCGGCGAGATCGGCCTGCACCTGGTGGTCTACGAGCGCCGGCCCGACGTCGGCTGCGTGGTCCACGCCCATCCGCCGCACGCGACCGCGATCAGCGCGAGCCCCGGCAATCCGATCGAGCGGCCGTTCCTCGCCGAGGCCGTGGTCTCGCTCGGCCCGCGCATCCCCAAGCTGCCGTACGCGCAGCCCGGCGAGCCGGCGCGCGCCGCCCTCGCGCCGTGGTGCGAGCTGGTCGACGCGGTGCTGCTCGGCAACCACGGCGCCATCGCGTGGGGCGCCGATCCCGAGCAGGCGTTCCTCCGCCTCGAGCTCGTCGAGCACCTGGCGAAGATCGCGATCGCCGCGGCGCCGATCGGCGGGATCGAGCCGCTGCCCGAGGCGGCGATCGCGCCGCTGCTCGCGGCCCGCGCCAGGGCCAGCATCGGCCGCGCCGCGGATCGCGCCGTCGCCACCGCCGCGCAGCTGGCCGGCGAGCCGATGCCCGGATCGAGGGCGGTCGTCGCGTGCGCACCCGCGCCGCACGCCGCGGTGCCCACCGTGGCTCCCGGCGGCGCCCGCTCGGCCGAGCTCGTCAGCGTCGTGCGCGAGGAGATCCTGCGCGCGCTGCGCGAGTGACCGCTACCTCGTCTCGCAGTAGCCGTAGTTGCAGGCAGGGTGGGTCGAATCGGTGCAATCCGCCGCCGAGTTGCAGGTCTTGCAGTTCGCGAGGCCGGCGCCGTGGGTCTTGGCCTCGAAGTAGCAGCCGCAGCTGAAGCCACTGCGCGTCATGAAGTCGCCCATCTCGGTGGTCCGGGCCACCTTCATCGCACACTGCGGCACGAGCGACGCTGCGATGATGTCGTCGACCAGCGACTGATCGATGCGCTCGACCCGGAACTTGAGGACGACCGCGCTCGCCTGCGGCGCCGGGTTGCCGTCGCCCTGCAGCGGCGTGAAGAAGTGGACGTAGCCCCACAGCGGGTAGTGGCCGTCGCGCACGTTCGCCTTGTCGTAGGCCACGGCGCTCGAGTCGGGGAGATAGCCGACCCTCTGGTCCTTGGCCTGCAGGTACAGCGCGCGGAGGTTGTCGCGGTTCTTGTCGTTGTAGTCGATCGACAGGATGCCGATCGAGGAGTCTCGACGCCCCAGAACTTGGTCCTGGGCACGTCGGCCAGGAGGGCGGTCAGCACCGTCGACGCCGCTCCGGAGCTGCGGATCGCGTACGTCGTGGGATCGGTCCACGGCTGGGCGTCCATCATCATCGTTCCCGCCGGCGCCTTCCCGCCGCGCCCGAAGATGAAGTGCACCGCTTCCTGGCTGATCGACGTCTGCTTCGAGGTCGCCGGCACCGAGAACCCGAACTGCACGACCGGGCCGACATACTCCGCGAGCGACCCGGCCGAGCTACCCGGGATGAACGCCGGGTTGCAGGTCTGGGAGTAGAGATCCGAGACCCCGACATACGGCGTGATCGGGGGTCCCTGCGTGCCGGGCGTGCCCGGCGTGGAGTTGATCAGGCAGTTGACCTGGACCGGATTGTTCGGATCGTTGACGTCGTAATAGAACGCCCAGCCACCGTTCATCGAGGTCAGCGTCGGATCCTTCATCAGCCTGAAACTCGCCGGGTCGAAGACGGCGTTGACGCCGTTGCACGACGACGCGTTCTGGAACACCGCGCGATACGGCGGGGTGAGCTTGGACAGCGACTTCTGCGCCGCCAGCAGCATCGGGGCGAAGTCCGCGGCGCCGTACATGTAGATCACGTGGTCCTGCGGAATGCCGAGGCTGCACGACACCGTCGGTGGATCCACCGTCATCTGCAACGTGCCGGGAGGCGTCGACGGCGGATCCACCGTGGTCGGGAGCGCGATCGACGCGTTGTTACAGCCCAGTCCGAGCCGCCCGCAGTTGTCGAACGGCTCGTACTTCGACGTCGAGCAGGCGTTGAGGAAGTCGCTCTGCTTCGTCGGCGGAGTGAACACGCAGCCCGTCGGTTGCAGCCCCGCGTCGACGCATACGCCTTGCTGGCACAGCGGATGACCGGTGATGAGATGGTTGCAGTCCGAGTCGATCTCGCACTGATCCGCTTTCGAATCGAGGACGAAGCTGCATCCTGCCGTCGCGCCACCGGCCACCCACGTCCCGCAGGCCATGATCGTCACGAGAATACGTTTACCCATGCGCGGGTATCGCTGCCACCGCATGACCAAACGGTACCGTCGGTCTTCACAGAGGTACAGTGTCTCTGGGAGACAAACCGACGGCCCGGACGGTGCCTCATGATGCTCCAGGTACGTGCGCGAACCGGGGTAAGCAGGGTCACGCCGGCCACGCGCGGTGATACGGCCGGCTGCGTCGTGATGGTCATCACGACGGTGCGCGCGCCTCGGTGCGGTAACCCCGGCGAGGATCGAACGTAGATCGGCCATGCGAGCCCGCTACGCCCTGTGCCTGCTCGGCCTGCCGCTCGCCTGCGCCCGCGCCGACGGTGAGCCGCGACCGACCGGCGGGGAAGGCCCGCTCGTGATCGAGCTGTTCACCTCGCAGGGGTGCAGCAGCTGCCCGCCCGCCGACCAGCTGCTGTCGCGGCTCGCGGCGGCAGGTACGCTCGGCGACCGCGTGCTCGCACCTCTGGCGTTCCACGTCGACTACTGGAACGACCTCGGCTGGGCCGATCCCTACTCATCGCCGGCCTGGACCGAGCGACAGCATCAGTATTCCAGGGCGGTCGGCGATGCCCGGGTCTACACCCCCGAGCTGGTGGTCGGCGGGGCCAGCGGGGTCCTCGGCTCCAACCTGGCGGCCGTCACCGACGCCGTGCAGCGCGCGGCGCGCCCCGGCCTGCTCCCCGCCACCGCCGCATGGACCCGGGACGGCGTGGCCGTCACCGTCACCGCCCCGGCGGATGCCGATGTCTG
>VBLP01000341.1:14185-16477 GCA_005887925.1 Deltaproteobacteria bacterium
TGCCGGACAGGCCGAGGAAGTACCCCTTGCGGCCCACGAACAGGTCGAGCCGGTTGCCGGCGATGTGGCCCCCGGTGTCATCGGCGATCACGCAGCCATCGTGGACATAGCCGCCCCATGGCGGGCGGCCCGGCATCGTCCGGCCCTCGAGCAGCGGCACGTACAGCAGCGAGCCGAGCTTGACGACCCTGGGATCGACCGCCACCGTCCGGAACGGCTGCAGCGGCTTGCCGCTCCCCGCCGTCCCCCACTGCGCACGGGTCACCTTGAAGCAAGGCGTGTGCTTGCAGTTACAGGCGCCCCAGATGTTCACGACGCGGCCATCATGTAGCTTGCCGGTGCCCTGCACGGCGAGCTGCGAAGCAAACTCCTTCGACACCTCGGCGATCGGCTCGCAGTCACCGCCACCGGCATACAGGGTGACCAGGTCCGGCGCGATCGCCGTCAACTCGGGGTCGCCGCCCCGGTTGTCGTTGGCGGCGACCGGCTTGGTCACCTCGTCCTCGCCGATCACGTAGTAGAAGGTGATCGTGAACTGGCCGAGCTGGCGGGGGCCGGTCTCGGCCGGCTTGTCGGGGGCCGGCGCCGGCGCCGGGTCGTGGACGGCGGGTGGCACGTCGACGGTGTCGCTGGCCGACTGGCAGCCGAGCCCGAGCGCGAACGGCGCCATGCACCGGATTCCATGGACGATTCGATCGAGCAGATCGAGCAGAAAGCTCGCCGAGCGACGCACGATTGCGAGCGCGAGCGCCGCCGTGCCGGCCGAGCCGGTCCCGGCGCCCTCACCTGCACTCGGTTCACATCCGATCGCGTTCGTCATACCCGCCTGAAGCATCAGGCCTTGCATCGGCCGCTGGAGTCTAGCCTCGATCCCCCACGGGCCTGAGCAAGTCGCCCAAGAAACTCACTGTGCTCTGACGTCGCCGCTGAGCGAGCTTCTTGTTTCCACGCAGCAGTTTTCGCTCAGAACCGCGCCTGGAGCGTGGCGTTGAGCCCCAGCTGATGAAACTTGCCCGGCTCGTACGTGACGGTGCAGGTATCCGGGTCGACGCAGGCCCGGCGCGCGCGGGTCTGGTTGCCGTCGTGGCTATAGAACAGCTCGACCAACGCCGAGAAAACCTTCGCGAAATCGACCCTGGCCGTCGCCTTGACCGCGACCTGGGCGACCGCGCTCTGACCCGGCCGCAGCACCATGATCAGCGTGTCCACATTATTATTCCGGATGACCGCGGTCGAGGTCGCCATCGGGTCCGTCCCCGCTCCCGGCACCACCGGAACCCCCTTCGGCGCCGTCAGCGTGGCCGGCTTCTCGATCCCGCCGATCAGGCCGAGCGTCAGCCAGTCCCCCCAGTTGTGGTCCGCGCCGATCGCCGCGAACGCATCGGCCGTGGCGGTGTAGCCGCTCGGAAAGCCTTCGAAGCTCGGAAGGCTCGGCGCCGAATGCAACAGGAATGCAAGATCGCGGTAGCTGAGGTCCAGCCGCATCCGGTACCGATCCAGCTTCACGCGGACGTTGAGGTCGCCGGCCTTGCCGAGCTGCCGCATCGTCGCGCCGGCCATCGCCGGATCCTTCAGCGTCTGCCCCAGCACCGTGAGCTCGCTCTGCGCCAGCCATGCCAGCCCCCCGGGGTACTTCTCCGGGGCGAACAGGCCGCTGACCGACTCGCCGTTGAACTTGTACAGCCGGTAGTCCAGCGACGACCGCAGCGGCATCCCCCGGTGGAGCGATGCCTGCACCGACGCGCCGAACAGCTGGACCTTCTTGCCCAGCACATCCGGCAGCGGGTTGGGGCCGCGGTCGAAGTAGCCGCCGTTGACCTCGAGCCGCAGCATCGGGTGCGGGTCGAAGCCGGCGCCCCCCAGCACCGCCAGGGCCGCCTTCTGCTCGCCGTCCTTCGGATCGGTCAGCACGGCGCTCTTGGCACCGACAAAAGCGTACATGCTCGGCCCATCGTACTGGAGCTTGATGCCCGGGACCGAGGATGCTGCCCCGTACTCGGGGCTCCCGCCCCAGGACAGCCGGTACGAGTAGCCGAGCCGGAACCGATCGGCCGACACCGGGAACGCCGTGACGCTGAACCGCGTCGGGTCCTTGTGGCTGGGGTCCTTCCACGCCGACACGGTCACGTAGCTGCCGTCGTCCGACAGGCGCAGGTTGGTCTCGCTCAGGTTGTCGATCCGGACGACGAGCGCGCCCTCGGCCTCGAGGTGGCCGGTCGCGTACTCGCGGTACATCGTCGCGTGCGACAGCGTCTCGAAGCCCGAGTACCGGGTGTCGTAGTTGTCGAAGAA
>VBLP01000341.1:16518-24199 GCA_005887925.1 Deltaproteobacteria bacterium
GCGAGCCGGGTGTCCATGAAACCGCTCGTGCCCTTGACGTCGGTGTCCTCGGCCGCCGTCTCCTTCTCGGTCTCGCGCGCCGCGCGGTCGGCGGCTTCCTTGGCGGCGCGGTCGGTCAGGATCCGCGCGACCTCGCGATCGACCAGCTCGCGGATCCGGGCCTCGTCGAGCCGCGGCGCCGGCGCCGGGTTGGCCTCGGGGGTGCCCGGCGGTTCTCCCGGCTGTGCCCCGCCCAGCCTCGGCAGCGCCGGGACCGCGATCGCCGCGAACATGACAACTCGAATCGATCTTCGCACGCAGCTCTCCTAGAGAGACCTATGGCCCACGAGCTCCGATTTCAGCAAGACGTGAGCGCGGCTAGCTTGTGAAGTTGTGCTCTACTGCGCGGCGTCATGCCACGCGCGAAGATCGTCTGCACCCTCGGGCCGGCGTCGTCGACGCCCGAGCGCATCGGCGAGCTGATCGACGCCGGAATGAGCGTCGCACGGCTCAACTTTTCGCACGGGAGTCACGACGATCACGCCCGGATGCTCGAGATCGTCCGCGCCGAGGCCGACCGCCGCGGCAAGGCGATCGCCGCGCTGCTCGACCTGCAGGGCCCCAAGATCCGCGTCGGCAAGCTCGCCGCCGGGCAGATCGACCTGCGGCCCGGCGCCGAGCTCACGATCACCACCGAGAACATCGTCGGCGACGTCCGGCGGATCTCGACGACCTACGAGGGCCTGCCGCGCGACGTCAAGGCCGGCGATCAGATCCTGCTCGACGACGGCTACCTCAGCCTCGCCGTCACCCACGTGCGCGATCGCGAGGTCGACACCGTCGTCGTCACCGGCGGCATCCTCAAGAACAACAAGGGGATCAACCTGCCCGGCGTCGACGTCTCCGCGCCGGCCCTGTCCGAGAAGGACCGCGTCGACATCGGCTTCGCGCTGCGCCACGGCGTCGATTACGTCGCGCTGTCGTTCGTGCGGCGCGCCGAGGACGTCATCGAGGCCAAGCGGCTGCTCACCGTCGACCAGGTCTCGATCCCCGTGATCGCCAAGATCGAGAAGCCGCAGGCCCTCGAGCGGCTCGGCGAGATCATCGACGCCGCCGACGGCATCATGGTCGCGCGCGGCGACCTCGGCGTCGAGCTCGGCCCCGAGAAGGTGCCGCTGTGGCAGAAGCGCATCATCGAGGAGACCAACAAGCGCGGCAAGATCGTCATCACCGCGACCCAGATGCTCGAGTCGATGATCACCCAGCCGCGGCCGACCCGCGCCGAGGCTTCCGACGTCGCCAACGCCGTGCTCGACGCCAGCGACGCCCTGATGCTGTCGGGCGAGACCGCCTCGGGGCTCTACCCCGTCGAGGCCGTCCGCACCATGGCGCGGCCAGTGTCGAGGTCCCCGAGATCCAGCTCGCCGTGTCCGCCAACGCGATCGCCCACGCCGCGATGACCGCCGCCCGCGCGATGCGGCTCAAGACCATCGTCGCGGTCTCCGAGTCCGGAGGCGCCGCCCGGCTGGTATCCGAGTACCGGCCCGACGCCCACATCGTGTGCCTCACGACCAACGAGGTCAGCTTCCGCCGCCTCGCGCTGGTCTGGGGTGTGACACCCGTCCTGATCTCACCCGCCGCCACCACCGAGGAGCTGGTCGACCGGGTCGAGGCCACGCTGATCGAGCGCAACCTGGCGGTACCTGGCGAGAACGTGCTGATCACCATGGCCGTGCCGGTCGGCTCCGGCATGCAAACCAACGTCCTGAAGATTCACCAGATCCAGCACTGAGCCGGGCCCTGCAGCATCACTGCGGTTGAGCCTACGACGCTGGCAGGCTACGGTTCTGCTCGGTGGTGGGCACTCCACGAGCGATCGACGCGGGTGTGCGTATCGGCGAGATCTTCGTCGACAAGTATCGCATCGACGCGATCGTCGGGCACGGCGGCATGGGCGTCGTCGCGCTGTGCACGCACCTCTCGCTCAACGAGCGCGTCGCGATCAAGATGCTCCGGCGCGACGTGATCGACGACGCCGACGCCGTCGAGCGCTTCATGCGCGAGGCACAGGCCGCCGTCAAGCTCAAGAGCGAGTTCGTCGCGCGGGTCACCGACGTCGGCCGGTCGCCGACCAACGTTCCGTATATGGTCATGGAGTACCTCCAGGGCCAGGACCTCGGCGACCTGCTCGACCAGCGCGGCCGGCTCGGCGTGCCGTGGGCCATCGAGCTCACGCTGCAGGCCTGCGAGGCTCTCGCCGAGGCCCACTCGCTCCACATCGTCCACCGCGACATCAAGCCGACCAACCTGTTCATCACATGGCGGCCCGACGGTAGCACCCTGCTCAAGGTCCTCGACTTCGGCATCTCCAAGGCCCTCACCGGCAAGGACATCGCCCTGACCCAGACCCAGTCGCTGCTCGGCACGCCGGCGTACATGTCGCCCGAGCAGATGCGCTCCGCGCGCAACGTCGACGCGCGCACCGACATCTGGTCGCTCGGCACCGTGCTCTACGAGATGCTCGAGGGCCACCGCCCCTTCGAGGCCGAGAGCTTCTCCGAGATGTGCGTCAAGTTCGCCGTCGATCCGCCCGCCGTGATGACCGACACCCCGCCCACGCTCCAGGACATCGTGCTGCACTGCCTCGAGAAGGGCCCCGAGCAGCGCTACCAGTCGATGGCCGAGCTCGCGCGCGCCCTCGTTCCGTTCTCGCACGATCCCCACCAGGCCCAGGTCCTCACCGAGCGCATGGCGCGCACGCTGCGCCGCAGCCAGGCCCAGCCCGCGGCGCGGAACCCATCGACCAGCGTCTCCGCCTCGCGCCCGCTCGCGAGCCCCGCGCGCGCGACCCCGCTCCCCGGCCCTGCCGTGACCCCGCCTCCCGGGCCTGCCGTGACCCCGCCTCCCGGCCTCGCCGTGACCCCGCCTCCCGGCCCCGCCGTGCCCCCACTTCCCGGCCCCTCCGCCTCCGCGTCGGCGATGCGCGCCGCGGCCGGCTCCGCGCCGACCCTCCCTGCCGCAGCGACCGTGCCCGCCACCGCCCCCGCGTCGGCGATTCCGGTCGCCGGCGCCGCCCCGGCGATCCCCGGCTCCGGCGGTGCGCTCCACGCCTCGGGCTCCGCCGCGGCGATCGCCACCGCCGCGTCCGCCGCCGGCGAGCCGCATCCGGCGGATCCGCTGTTCGCGACCGGCCGGCTCAGCGATGCGCGCACGGCGACCTCCGCTCGCGCCGACCGCTGGGCCTCCTCGATCACCGACACCATGGCCGTCGCGCGACCGCGCCGGCATGTTCCGCTCATCGCCGGCGTGGCGCTGACCGCAGCCGTCGCGCTCGGCGTCACCGTCTTGCTCGCGCGCGGGCCCTCCTCCACGCCACGCGAGCCCCGCATCCAGGCCCTCCCGCCGCCGCCGCCTCCCACCGATCGCGCTGCCGTCGATCCATCGTCGCCGCCGCCCGACGCTGCCACCGATCCAGCGACGTCGCCTCCACGCGCTGCTGGCGATCCGGCCGCGTCGTCCGATCACGACGCGATCGACGCAGCGGGATCCGCCGACCGCGCCACCGGGTCCGCACGCCCCGATCGCCGCGGCGCGGATCCCGCGAGCCGCCCGCCGGGCGCACCAAGATCGACTCGCGACAACCGCGGCAGCGCCGCCGCCGCGCCCCAGGCGCCCGGCAAGCCCGTCGGCGAGACCGTCTTCGACACCCCGCACCACGACGGTTGGCGCGACGCCGGCTCCGCGTCTCGCCGGTAGCGCGGAACTGCCCGTGGAACGCAGAGCTGATAGACTTGCTGTGATGCGCATCGGGTGGCATGCCGGGCTGGCGCTCGCGGCGTTCGCCGCCGCCACCGGCCGCGCCCACGCCGATCCGCAGGTCGAGAAGGCCGACCAGCTGTTCGCCGAGGGCAAGGCCCTGATGGCGTCGAACCTGGTGCAGGCCTGCGAGAAGTTCGAGCTGTCGCTCCAGTACAACCCCGCCGCGATCGGCACGCTGCTCAACGTCGCCCTGTGCGACGAGAAGCTCGGCAAGATCGCGTCGGCCGTCACCAAGTTCTCCGATGCCCGCAACCGCGCCCAGGAGCAAGGCCTGCAGGAGCACCTGCGCGCCGCGGAGCAGCACCTGGCGGCGCTCGAGCCCCTCATGCCCCATCTGTCGATCCAGCTCACCGAGCCGCTCCCCGACACCGCCGTCCTGGTCGATGGCCACACCGTCGCATCCGACAGCCTGCAGGGCATCCCGATCGATCCCGGCGAGCGCGTGGTCGTGGTCAGCGCGGTCGGCCGCCTGCCCTATCGCGTCCAGTTCGTGATCGCCCGGGCCGAGCACAAGACGATCGTCGTCCCCCGGCTCGCGCGGTCGGTCACCGTCACCAGCTCGTGGCGCAGGATCGGCCAGATCACAACGATCGCCGGCAGCGCCGCCTTCGCCACCAGCATCGGCCTCGCCGTCTACGGCCGCTATCTGCACAACCAGCAGTTCGACCAGCATCACTGCATGAACCGCAACGGCGTCGACCTGTGCGACGCGGTCGGCCAGCCCGCCAACGAGCGCGCGCGGACCTTCGGCAACGTCGCCACGTACCTGGGCGCGGCCGGCTTGATCGCTGCCGGCGTCGGCGGCTACCTCTGGTACCGCTCACCGCGCAGCTCGCCGGGCGCGACCGACAAGACCGCGATCGGCCGGTTCTGAGCATCCGCTCGACCGCCACCGGCACGACTCGCCGGCACGCGCTGTCCGGGTTACGTCCGGATCTCGGACAATGCGTCCGGCGGCTGGACAATCCGGACATCCGCATCCGTGATTCTCGGGACATGGCGTGGCGCGGTGCTTGCTCTGCCGCGGCCGCACATGACTCCTCGCCCGCATGACGCCCTGTTCAAGTCGGCGTTCGCGACCCCGGCGCACGCGGCCGCACTGCTGCGCGCCGTGCTGCCGGCCGCGCTCCGCGACGCGGTCGCCTGGGACCGGCTGACCGCCGAGCCCGCGTCGTTCGTCGATGTCGCGCTCGCCGACCACCACGGCGACCTGCTGTTCTCTGCGCCGCTGCAGACCCACGAGACTGCGCGACTGTTCACGCTGCTAGAGCACCAGTCCACCGCCGATCCGGCGATGCCGCTCCGCGGGCTCCGGTATCAGCTGCGGATCTGGGAGCGAGATCACAAGGAGCAGCCCGCACCCTGGCTGCCGCCGATCTTCGTCGTCGTGATCAGCCACGCGGACGGCAGGTGGGCGGCACCACGGTCGCTCGACGACATGCTCGATCCGCGCGTCCTGGCGCTCCCCGGAGCGGCCGAGCTGGTGCCGCGGTTCTCGCTGATCATCGAGGACCTCGCGCAGCGAAGCGACGACGAGCTCCAGGCGCAGTCGCTCGCAGC
Source organism: Deltaproteobacteria bacterium (assembly GCA_005887925.1). Lineage (GTDB taxonomy): Bacteria > Myxococcota_A > Polyangia > Haliangiales > Haliangiaceae > JABFXX01. The sequence continues at coordinate 21,877 of VBLP01000341.1, forward strand.
GTTCCCCAAGCTCGCACTGTGGTTGCTGCGCGACGGCAGCAAGCCGGCACAGATCCTGCGCAGCTTCGATGCCTGGATCTCGACGATGCTCGAGGCGCAGCGCGCACCCACCGGCCGCGATGACTTCCATACGCTGCTCAATTACATGTTTCATGTCATCCACTGCACGCAGCACGACGAGCTCCATGCCAAGCTCGACCAGCTGGGCCGACATACCAAGGAGATCGAGATGACCATCGCCGACTACCTCCAGGAGAAAGGCCGCACAGAAGGCCGGGAGAAGGGCCGCACAGAAGGCCGGGAGGAAGGCCGGATCGAAGGCCGGGAGGAAGGCCGGGAGAAGGGCCGGATCGAAGGCCGGATCGCCGCACTACGCCACCAGCTCCTGCTCAAGTTCAAGCTGCCGGCGCTGGACCCCGGCGACGAGACCCGCCTGCTTGCAGCGACCCCGGAAGCGCTCGATCGCTATCTCGAGCGGGTGCTGATGGCTCATTCTCTCGCCGAGGTGTTCGAGGACTGAGCACGACGAGCTCCATGCCAGGCTCGACCCGCTGGGCTGCCGTGAATGGTTCAGGCCGGCGGGGGCGCTGGCTCGCCGCGCAGCCAGGCGGCGTCGGGGTCGGCGAGCTCGGTGGCGGACGCGCGATGGCGGCCGGCGGCGGCGAGATCGCCGCGCGCGTCGGCGAGGCGGGCTGCGTAGAGATGGGCGATCGCGCGCAGTGCGCTGCCCGCGCGGACATCGTCGGTGACGCGGGCCAGCAGCGGCGCGGCGTCGTCGAAGCGATCGGCGCGCCAGGCGAGCAGGCCGTCGGCGAGCCAGGCGAGCCAGGGCGCGCGCGGCGCGCGGACGGCGAGATCGGTCGGATCGACGGGTCGATGCAGCTCGATCAGCAGGACGATGCGCAGCGTGGTGGCGAGCGACTGGAGATCGGGCGGCGGCGGGGCTTCGTCGAGAGCGGCGAGGGCCGCGGCGTGCTCGCCGCGGAGCAGGTGCGCGAGGCCGCGCGCGACGAGGAAGCGGGCGCGGCGCGGTGGCCGGCCGCGGCGGGCCAGAGGCTGCTCGGCGAGCTCGAACAGCTTGGCGATGTCGCCGACGCTGAGCGCACGGGACAGGGCGGCGGAGGTGGTCAGCGCGCGGAAGGTGAACCAGACGACCATGACGAGGACCAGGCCTGCGGCCATCCAGGCCTTGCCGGTGGTGTTGGTCTCGGAGGTCAGCGCGAGGAATGCGTAGGCCAGCGTCATCATCACCGGCACGGCCCAGCGCGACAGGGCGTCCCAGAAGCGCTCGATCAGATCCGTGAAGTCGGCCATGCGCGGTCGGAGAGGAACGCGGCGGCGCCGGTCACTTCCCGCCGCGCAGGTGGCGGGCGATGCGCATCGCGCACTCGAGGGCCTGCTCGTAGTTGAGGCGCGGATCGACCCGGGTCTTGTAGGCGCGCTCGAGGTCGGCCTCGACCAGGCCGCGCGCGCCGCCGGTGCACTCGGTGACGTTCTCGCCGGTGAGCTCGATGTGGACACCGCCCAGCCGCGAGCCGTGGTCGGCGTGGAGCGCGAAGCTCTGCTCGAGCTCGTCGACGATCTTGTCGAACCGGCGGGTCTTGATGCCGGCCGCGGTGGTCTCGGTGTTGCCGTGCATCGGATCGCAGATCCAGAGCACCTCGCGGCCGGCGCACCGCACGGCCTCGACCAGCGGCGGCAGCTTGGCGGCGACCTGCGCGGCGCCCATGCGGTGGATGAGGGTGATGCGGCCGGGCTGGTGATCGGGGTCGAGCGCGTCGAGCAGGCCGAGCAGCCAGTCGGTGGTCATCGCGGGGCCGAGCTTGATGCCGAGCGGGTTGCGGATGCCGCGGTGAAACTCGACGTGCGCGCCGTCGAGCTGCGCGGTGCGCATGCCGATCCACGGGAAGTGGGTCGACAGGTTGTACCAGCCCGGACGGCGCGGCACGCGCCGGGTCTGGGCCTGCTCGTAGGCCAGGGCGAGCGCCTCGTGGCTGGTGTAGATGTCGACCCGGCGCAGGACCTCGCTCTCGACGCCGGTGATCGCGGAGACGAAGTCGAGCGACTCGCGGATCGACTCGACGATGCGCACGTACTGCGCGGCGTGCGGCGAGCCGGCGGCGAACGAGACGTCCCAGTACTCGGGGTGGTGGAGGTCGGCGAAGCCGCCGTCGACCAGGGCGCGGATGAAGTTCAGGGTGAGGCCGGCGCGCTCGTAGGCGCGCAGCATCAGCGTCGGATCGGGGGCGCGGTCGCTCGCGGTGAAGCCGTCGCGGTTGATGATGTCGCCGCGGTACGCGGGCAGCGTGACGTTGCCGCGGAC
>VBLP01000342.1 GCA_005887925.1 Deltaproteobacteria bacterium
CCGCGTGCGATCGCTCGAGATCGCGGGGCATGGCCGCGCCGCGGCGCACGTCGTGCTGGCGTCGCCGGACGCCGGCCCGGGCGGCACGCGCTCGCTCGCGATGGCGCTGCTCGCCGCGGGCGCCGACCAGGTGATCGCGACGGTGCGCCCGGTGTCGAGGGCGGCGGCCGAGCGGCTCGTCGATCAGCTCACCCGCGCGGACACCGGCGACCTCGCCCGCGCCCTCGCGCGCATCCAGAGCGCCGGCGACGACGGCGCGGGCTTCGCCGCGTTCGGCCGGGCGACCTGTCCGCTTCCGTGAGCAACGCGAACCATGAGCGAGGACACCATGAGTGACGAGACCAAGAGCGACAAGCTGAGCATGCGCACCGCGCTCTACATCGAGCATCCGACCACCCTGACGATCCGCGCGCCGCAATCCTCCGGCACACCGCCGCTGCTGTTCCGGTACAACCAGTCTCCGCCGCAGCCCGCGATCGGCACCCACCGGCTCGAGCCCGGCATCTACCTCCTGATGTCGGCCAACCAGCTCGAGATCTCGAATGCCGGCGTGACGACGCACCTGCTCGCCGGCAGCAAGGACGTCCCGCCGGATCCCCAGGCGAGCCTGCTCAAGTCGGAGAAAGCGACGCCGGACGCCGTCCGGGAGTTCTTCGAGCTGGCCCGGGGCCTGGATGACTGACCCGCCGGCCGCGGCGCGGTCGGTGCTGGTGCTGTACGCGACGGCCGACGAGCCGTTCGTGCGCGGCTTCCTGGTGCCGGCGCTCGGCGCCGCGCCGGGTCAGTCGGTGGAAGCGCGCGACGTCACCCAGCTGGTGGTCGCCGATCTCGAGACCACCCTCGCAGCCGGCCGCGTCGTGCTCGAGGTGATCACGCCCGCATTCCTGGTCGGCCCGTGGTCGGCGCAGGTCGAGCAGATCGCGGCCGGCGCCGCGCTCGATCAGCGGATCGAGCTGATCGCGCTGCACGTCGAGGACTGCAGCCTCCCGCTCCATATCCGGTACAAGGAGATGCTCGACTTCCGGTCGCGCGGCGACTGGGACGGCGAGGTCGAGCACCTGCGCAGCTACCTGGCGCGGCCGCCGCCCGTCGAGGAGGTGCTGCCGTGCCCGTATCCCGGCATGCGCCCGTTCCAGGCCGTGGACGCCAGATACTTCCACGGCCGCGACGCCGAGATCGCCGCGGTGGTCGCGCTGGTGACCGGCGGCGAGCGCGAGATCTACCTGATCGGCCCCTCGGGCTCAGGCAAGTCGTCGCTGATCAACGCCGGCGTGCTGCCGCGCCTGGCCGCGCAGCCGGGCGCGCCCGCGCTGGTCGCGCGCACGATGCGCCCGGGAGACGCCCCGCTGCGCCGGCTCGCCGACTGCCTCGAGGCCACCGCGGCGGACGCGGCCGCCGTCGCCGCGTGGTCGGCGCGCCACGCCGGCGCCCGGCTGGTGGTGTTCGTCGATCAGCTCGAGGAGCTGTTCACGCTGGCGCCGCGCGCCGAGCAGGACGGCTTCGCCGCCGCGCTGCGCGCCTTGCGCGACGAGCCGCGCGTGCTGCTCCTGCTCGCCGTGCGCGCCGACTTCTACGCCGAGCTGATGCAGAGCCCGCTGTGGCTCGACGGCCGGCGCCGGCACGTCGACCTGCCGCCGCTGCGTGGCGCTGCGCTGCGCGAGGCGATCGAGCTGCCGGCGCGCGCGCTCGACGTCTACCTCGAGCCCGGCCTGATCGAGCGGCTGCTCGCCGACGCCGCGGGCGAGCCCGGCGTGCTGCCGCTCCTGCAGGAGACCCTGGTCCAGCTGTGGAACCACCGCCGGCTGCGCCTGCTCACGCTGGCCGAGTACGAGGCGCTCGGCGACGGCGGCCGCAGCGGCCTGGCGGTGGCGATCTCGTCGCGCGCCGACCGCTGCCTGCACGACATGACGCCGGCGCAGGCGGTGATCGCGCGCCGGCTGCTGCTGCGCCTGGTCAGCTTCGGCGAGGGCCGGCCGAACACCCGGCGCCGCCAGACCCGCGCGCAGCTCGCCGCCGGAGAGTCGCCGGCCGAGCTCGGCGCCGTGCTGGGCCAGCTGATCGCCGCGCGCCTGGTCACGGCCGATGCCGGCAGCACACGAAGGGGTGGGGACCCCGACGGCTCTGGCGGCGGGGCGGGGGTCCTCCCCCGTGGGCCAAGCGCAAGCGCGGGGGGTGGGGACCCCGACGGCTCTGGCGGCGGGGCGGGGGTCCTCCCCCGTGGGCCAAGCGCAAGCGCGGGGGGTGGGGACCCCGACGGCTCTGGCAGCGGGGCGGGGGTCCTCCCCCGTGGGATCGACGAGCAGATCGACCTGTGCCACGAGGTCTTGATCACCGCGTGGCCGCCGTTCGCCGCGTGGGTCGAGGCGCGGCGCGCCGACGAGCAGCGCCGGCGCCAGATCCAGGCCAGCGCCGAGGAGTGGATCGCGCGCGGCCGCGGCGCCAGCGGGCTGCTCGACGATGGCGAGCTGGCGGCGGCGATCGTGTGGCGGCGGACCGACGCGGCGCGCGAGCTCGGCGAGAGCGCGCAGGTCACCGCGCTGATCGACGCCAGCCGCGACGCGCTGATGCGGGCGCGCTGGCGGTGGCGCCGCCGGATCGCGGCCGTGGTCGTGGGCCTGGCGACGTTCGCCACCGTGACCGCGACCCTGGCGGTGATCGCGCGGCGCCAGGCCGGCATCGCCGAGGAGCAGCGCGCCGACGCCGAGGCCCAGCGCAAGCAGGCCGAGATCGAGCGCCGGAACGCCGTCCAGCTGCTCGGCGAGCAGTACCGCGAGATCGGCCGCCAGGCGGTGGTCGAGGGCCAGTGGTGGCGGCGGTGCGCCACGGCGGGCCGGTCGCGGCGGTCGAGCTGAGCCGCGACGGCACCCGGATGGTCACCGCCAGCGCCGACGGGACTGCCCGGGTCTGGCATACCGCCACCGGCGCGCCGATCACGCCGCCCCTGGGTCACGTGCGGAAGTTCAGCGCTGCCACGATCCGCGGCGACGGCACGCGGGTCGTCACGCTCGACGACAGCGCGGCCTGGCTCTGGGAGGTCAGCGCGAACCCGCCGCCGCCGATCGCGTTGCCGCACGCCGATCGCGTCAACGCCGCCGCGTTCAGCGCCGACGGCACGCGGGTCGCAACCGCGAGCAGCGATCACACCGCACGGGTGTGGGACGCGCGCAGCGGGCAGCCGGTGTCTCCGCCGCTCGCGCACGACGCGCCGGTGCTCACCGCGGTGCTCGATCCCGCCGGCACGCGGGTCGTGACCACCGCCAGCGAGGGCATGACCGCCGGGATCTGGGACGCGAGGACCGGCGCGCGCCTGGCATCGCTGGAGCAGGACTTCTGGACCACGGATGATGCGGCGGGCGCCAGGGCGCACTTCAGCCTGGTCGCGAGCGCCGCGTTCAGCCCCGACGGTACCCGGATCGCGACGTCCGGAACCGACGAGCACGTCCTGATCTGGGACGCCGCCGCCGCCCGGGCGATCGCCGGTCCGCTCAAGCACGACAGCCGGGTGCAGATGGCCGCGTTCAGCCCCGACGGGGCGCGGCTCGCGACCGTGGCGATCGACGGCCATGTCCGGCTGTGGAACGCCGTCACCGGCGCCGCGCTCGGCCAGGCGTTCGACGATCCGCCGCAGGTGCTCTACGTCGCATTCAGCGGCGATGGCACCCGGCTGATCGCGGCATGCGACGACAAGGTCGTCCGGATCTGGGACGTCGCGAGCAAGAGCCTGGTCGCGGGGCTCGAGCTCGAGTCCGGATCGATGGACGTCGCGATCGGCCCCGACGGGACGCGGGTCGCGACCGCGAGCGCCGACGGCGTGGCGCGGGTGTGGGACGTGCCGCAGGTGCTGCCGCGCGTGCTCGCCGCGGGCCCCGGCTACGACGCCATGTACAGCCCGGATGGCACGCGGATCGCGACGACCAGCACCAACGGCGAGCTCGCCCTGTGGTCGGCCACCGGCGCGCTGCAGGCCACGCTGAAGCCGCAGATCGGCGTCGGGAACCCGGTGTTCGATCATGCAGGGCGCCGGTTCGCCATGATCGCGGTCGACGGCTCCGCCCAGCTCGGCGAGGTCGCGCCGGCGACGCTGCGCGCATTCCCCAAGGAGATGGGCAAGGATCCGTCTGGCGGCGAGGGCCCCGAGACGCTGATCGGTCACGTCCCGGCGCTCGGCGCGTTCAGCCCCGACGGCCGGCGCTTCGCCACGATGGCCCCCAAGCACACGGTCCGGATCTGGGACACCGCATCGCTCGAGGTCGTGGTTCCGCCGCTGGCGCACGATGCGACCCTGGTGATGGTGCGGTTCAGCCCCGACGGACGCTGCGTCGTGACGGCCAGCGTGGACGGCACCGCCCGGATCTGGAGCGCGGACACCGGCGCGCTGCAGCGCGCGCTGCCGCATTCGCCAGGCATCGCGCTGACCGGCGCGGTGTTCAGCCCCGATGGCGCGCGCATCGTCACCACCGGCGTCGACGCCAAGGTCCGGATATGGAATGCCAGTTCGGGCCAGCTGCAATCGACGCTGTCCGGGCACGCCGCGCTGGTCATCGCGGCCGCGTTCTCGCCGGACGGCACGCTGCTGCTCAGCAACAGCCAGGATAACTCCGCGCGGATCTGGGACGTCGCCACCGGCAAGCTCGCGGTTCCGCCGCTCGAGCACGAGAGCCGGGTCGAGAGCGCCGCGTTCAGCCCCGACGGCGCGCGCGTCGTCACCGCCAGCAACAAGATCGCGCAGATCTGGGACGTCAAGAGCGGCAGGCTGCTCGCCGCGCCGTTCGTTCATCCCGACTACCTGCGCGCCGCCGTGTTCAGCCCCGATGGCGGCTCGCTGCTCACCGTGGCATCCGACGCGGTCCGGATCTGGAACGTCGGCCTCGACACGCGCACGCTGGAGGACTGGCTCCGGGCGGCGCGGGACGGCTCGTTTCCGCAGCTCGCCGAGGCGCTCGATCGCCTCGCTCCGGCGTCGCGCATCGTCCACCCGTGACGGCCGGTTCGTCGCCAGCCGCTCGCCTCGGGAATGCCCGCAGCTGGTTTTCGCAGCGCGGGGCGAGCCGGCCCGACTCGCGTTGGCCTCCGCGATGCAACTACCTCCGTCAGGAGGAAATACCCATGCTGTTGGCCATCGCTGTCGTCATCGCTGTCGCCTGGCTCCTGGGGTTCACCGTGTTCCACGTGGCGTCCGGCGCGATCCATCTCCTGCTGATCGTCGCGCTCATCGTGGCGATCGTGCACTTCGTGCAGGGCCGCCGCGCGCCGTTGTGAGCGCCGCGGCGCGCTCGACGTGCCCGGCGACCCGTCGGAGCGCGCCGCAGACGATCTCTGCGAAAACCAGCGAGCGCGCGTGCGGTTGCGCAGGCGCAAGTCGATCTGGTTCGACGGCGGCGAGATGAACCTGCCGCGCAAGAGGTGAGGCCATGTGCGCGCCGCGCCTGGTGATGCGCCGCTGGCGTGCGGCCAGCGTGCCGCCGGCTTGATCGAGCGCGCTGGACGCGCTTTGCTTGCGTGGGAGGCCATCATGAGGAGAGCCGTGATCGCAGTCGTCGCTGCGCTGGCGAGTGCGCCGAGCGCCGCGAGCGCATTCTGTGGGTTCTACGTCGCCGGCAGCGATCAGCAGCTGGTTGCCGATGCGACCCAGGTCGTGCTGATGCGCAAGGGCACGCGCACCGTGCTGTCGATGCAGAACAACTACAAGGGGCCGCCCGAGGCGTTCGCGATGGTGATCCCGGTGCCGGTCGTGCTCAAGGAACAGGACGTCAAGACCCTGCCAACGCAGGTGTTCGCCAACGTCGAGCGCATGGGCGCGCCGCGCCTGGTCGAGTACTGGGAACAGGACCCGTGCCGGCCCGTGGTGATGTATGACGCCGCCAGCGCGGCGCCGGCCGGCGCGGCGGCGCCGCGCAAGGCCGCCAAGAAGGACGGCGATCTCGGCGTCACCATCGAGGCCCAGTTCACCGTCGGCGAGTATCAGATCGTCATCCTGTCGGCCAAGGAATCGACTGGCCTGGACACCTGGCTGCGCCGCGAGAAGTACAACATCCCCCGGGGCGCCGAGCCGCTGCTCCGGCCCTACGTCGAGAGCGGCTCGAAGTTCTTCGTCGCCAAGGTCGACGTCAAGAAGGTCAAGTTCGAGGGCGGCCGCGCCGCGCTGTCGCCGCTGCGCTTCCACTACGACAGCGAGCACTTCGAGCTGCCGATCCGGCTCGGGCTCGCCAACAGCGGCGGCACCCAGGACCTGATCGTCAGCATCCTCGCGCCGGGCCAGCGCTACGAGGTCGCCAACTACAAGAACGTCACGATCCCGACCAACCTCGACGTCAAGGACTCCGTGCGCGACCGGTTCGGCGCGTTCTACGCCGCGCTGTTCGATCGCACGCTCGAGAAGAACCCGGGCGCCGTGGTGACCGAGTACGCCTGGCAGGCCACCACCTGTGATCCGTGCCCGGGCCCCACGCTCAACGCCAACGACTTCTTGACGCTCGGCGCCGACTTGCTCGACCCGTCGCAGCAGATCGCCACGCCGCCCGGGCCGTCTCCCGCCGGCGGCCGGCCGATGCCGATCCGGCGCCGCGTCGGGATGGGCTTCGGCATGGACTTCGTGCTCACGCGGCTCCACGCGCGCTACGGCAGGGACCTCAAGGACGACCTCGTGTTCCGCGCGGCGCCTCCGATCGTCGGTGGCCGCGAGTTCGTGCGCGACGGCGGCAAGCTCGAGGAGGGCGCGCAGCCGTCGAGCATCAACAACTTCCAGGGCCGCTACGCGATCCGCCATCGCTGGACCGGCCCGATCGCCTGCGCCAACCCGCGCCGCGGCATCTGGGGCGGCCCGCCCGGCGGCGGCATCGCCGCGCCCCAGCCCGCGCTCGGCCTCGCGTTCGCGCCGCGCGGCACCGTCCAGCTCCCCGCCTCGATCAACGGCGACGTCCCCGAGATCGGCCTGCGCAAGGGCGCCCTCGAGCCGGTTCCGAAGTCCAAGTAGACCTCCGCGGCTTGCGTCGCTGCCGGATCGGCATGGCAGGCAGACTGGTCGAAGATAGTTGACATTATGTCTACTAGGTTGTAGGGTACGGCGTGAACGATGCGAGAGCTCTTGCGGAGATCGAGCGTTTGTCTCGGCTCGACCGGATCGTCATCACCCGACATGCCAATCAGCGTATGAACGACCGCGGTGCGACCGAGCCGGACGTCCGCAAGGCGCTCTTGACCGCGACCGCGGCAATGCGCCAGGCCGACCGCGACAACTGGCGCGTCGAGGGCGGCGTGGACACCGACGGCGATGACCTGACGCTGGTCTGTGACATCGGAGTCGACGTGATCGTTGTAACCCTGTTCTGAGATCGGAGATCGGAGCTACATGATGCGATGCCCGACCTGCAAGAAGGACAATACCCTCCGCCCCTGGGAGGGACTGACCACCGTGATGGGGGTCGAGGTCGAGGGGCGCGGCCAGCGCTGCCGGTCGTGCGGCGAGATCCTCATCGAGCTGACCGAGCGCGGGCGGCAGGAGCGGCTCGCCGCGGAGCATCTGGTCGACCGCGGGATCCGCTCCGGCGTGGAGTTCAAGTTCGTGCGAAAGCTCGCCGGGCTCCGTGCCAACGAGGTCGCCGACATGTTCGGCGTCAGGAAGGAGACCGTCTCGAGATGGGAGAGGGGTGAGGTCGAGATCCCGAGAACCGCAGCCTACGCGCTCGGCGAGCTCTTTGCGCACCCGAAACTGACGCGGCAGCGGCTCGAAGCGTTCGCGCAACCTTGATGAACCGGCAACCGCGCATTCACCGATCAGCGCCGGTGGCGAACATCGCGCGGAGCTCGCCTGCCGAGAAGCCCACGACGGGAAAGCTCCACGCTTCTTCGGCAGCGGCTGCACGCGGCACCGGCCGGTCGTTGTTGTCGAGCGCGATGCGATCGGCGAACGCGAGGCGCTTGCCCTGCTGCCACGGCAAGGTCGAGCGCTCGATCTGCCAGCCGCGCGTGGTGCCATACGAGATCTCGCAGTCGAGGTACGCGATCAGCGTGTCGCGTGGCGGCTGAGTCTTCGCGATCAGCGCGGTGAGCGATTCGCCCGGCGGCAGGGCGACGGCGCGCGCCCGCGCATGGATGAAGTGCTCGCCGGCGACCGCGAGCAGCTGGTCGACGCGACCGCCCCGCTCGACCCGCACGGCGAAGAACCCGCCATCACCCCGCTCGATCGCCGACCAGCTCTCGACGTACGAATCGTCGAGCGCGTGCTCGAACATCTTGCCCTCGCCGGCGGGCTCGATGCGACCGACGTCGGCGCCGCCGGCCGCCGGTTGAAAGTCGATCTCGTGGTGCCAGGTCGCGTTCGCGCCGTCCATCGTCGTGACGCCGACGAAGCCGTTCTGGTGAGCGAGCGTTGCGAGTTGCGCGTCGCTCAGGTCGGCGAACGACGCCGCTTGCGAGACGTCTGGCCGGTCCGCGGGGATTCGCAGGTCCCCGAACATGCTCGGCGTCTGCACGTAGCGGACCTCGACGCTGGCGTCGGGCGGTCCACCGTGTCGCCGGATCCAGTCGCGCTGCCAGGCGCCGGTCGGGACCCTCATCGGCTCGGCTGCCATCCGCGGCGAGGCAGGCGGTGCACAGGCGAGGAGCGACACGAACACGATGACATGACCTGCGAGTGATAGCGCACAGGATGGCACCCGTGTGATGTACTACGAGTGGACCGGTCCTCGGAGATCGGAGCTACATGATGCGATGCCCGACGTGCAAGAAGGACAATACCCTGATGAGCCGGCAACCGCCGCATTCACGCACGTGCATCGCGCGTCCTGCGGTGGTCACATCAGTAGATCACGCGCTGCGGGCCGTCGGGCCCCATCTCGATCCGGTCGCCCGGCGCGAACGGCGAGTAGTCGCGGTAGGCGAACACGCCGCGCGTGCCGTTGTCGAACCGCACCACGACCTCGAACGCCCGGGTCTCGTACGAGCCCTGGCTCAGCGCCGCGCCGGTGGCGGCGCCCGCGACCGCGCCGAACAGGGTC
>VBLP01000050.1 GCA_005887925.1 Deltaproteobacteria bacterium
GGATACGACGGCTCGGTCTCGCGGCGCGGCGGTGGCTCGGCGGCCTCCAGCGCCGGCCGCTCGCCATGCAGCGCCTCGTGGAGCGCGACGCAGAAGCTGAACTGGTCGGCGCGCGCGTCGATCGCGGTGCCGGCGAGCTGCTCGGGCGCCATGTAGCCCGGCGTCCCGGCGAAGTCGCCGGCCGCGGTGGTGGCCAGCGCCATGCCGCGCTCGTCCTCGGGTCCGGCATCGCCCCCGGCGCCTGGCCCGGACGCGTCCGCCGCGGCGGGGCCAGGCCGCGCCGATTCCACCGCGAACGCGATCCCGAAGTCCGCGACCCGGACGCGGCCGTCGTCGCCGACCAGGACGTTGTCGGGCTTGAAGTGGCGGTGGGCGAGGCCCGCGGCATGGGCGGCCTCGAGGCCGCGGCCGGCGGCGATGAACTGGCGCAGGATCTCGCGCTGCCGGACCGCGCGCGGCAGGCGCGCTGCGTCGCCCAACGTGCCGACCTCGTACACCGTGACCACGTTGGGGTGATTCAGCCGGGCCAGCGCCTGGGCCTCGCGCAGCACGAGCTGCCGGGCGCGCTCGTCGTGGCCGCGCGTCGCGACCAGCTTGATCGCGACCTTGCGCTCGAGCTTGTCGTCGAGCGCCGCGAACACCTCGCCCATGCCGCCGGCGCCGATCCGCTCGAGCAGGAGGAACTGCTCGATCCGGCGGAGCGTCGCGGTCGGCAACGCCGACGAGCCGCGCGCGATCGGCGCGTCCGGCGTGGCCACCGCGACCACCGTCGCCGCGCTCGCTGGATCGCCGGTCGGTCCCGGCTCCTGCCACGACGGTGCATCGACCGTCGGGCCCGTGGGCGGAGCGGCTCGGCGCTCCGGATCCGGACGCTCAGGCGGGCGCATGACCCTGCATGGCACACCCGGTTCGCACGCCCATGGGACCGGTATAAGCAGCTTCGAACAGCTGGTCAATCGCCATGATGGCGAGCGGCGACGTGCCGCGGGACGGGAGTCGCGCGCGCAGCCGCATTGTGATGCAGTGGGTACAGACCCACATCGCTTCGGTCAGGACGGAGCGGCCATGTCCGCGTCGCGCACCCAGCGCGTGATCGCAGGCGGGGCGGCGCGCAGCGCCTCGTCGCTCGCGCGCGGCAGGATCGCGGTCGACTTGCTGGCCCAGAACATCAGCGGCCCGGCGCCCGCGCGATGCAGGCGCAGCAGCGCGGCAGCGGCCTTGCCCGAGTACACGCCGTCGAGCCGCGGACCGCGGATCGCCTGCATCGCGGCGTCGCACCGCGGCGTGCACCGGCCGTACCCGGCGCCGAGCTCGCGGCCATCGATCACCAGCCGGCTCGCCAGCTCGGTGAGGCCGGCCGCCGCGCGCGGTCCGCCGAGCTGTTCGATCCGCGCCAGCGTGCGCCTGGCGAGCTCGGCCGTCCGGAGGCGCGACGTCACCGGCCACGGCGTCACCCGCACGCCGTGCACGATCGGCAGCGACCAGCGCCACACGCCGATCGCGCGCGCCAGGTGAAGGCCCGCGAGCAGCCCGGCGGTGGTGCACGTGCTGCCCACCGCCAGCACGATCCGCTGCGGCGGCGGCGCGAGCCGCGCGGTGATCTGGTCGGCGAGCTCGAACGCCGCGGCCACGGCGCCGAGCGTGCCGATCGGCGTCGCACCGCCCGGCGGCATGACGACCGCATCGCGCTCGCGCCGCGCCACGCGCCACGCGGCCAGCGGCACGCCGAGCACGCTGCGCAGCCGCAGCAACCGGCAACCCGACGCGACCAGCGCGTGGCAGTTCTCGACCGCCCACTCGCTCGCCGGCTGCGGAAACAGCATCGCCGCCGCCTCGAGCCCCGCGAGCGGCGCGTGCAGCACCGTCGCGATCGCGTGGTTGGATCCGTAGGCGCCGATCGCCCAGATCCGCCGGGCGCCGACCGCCTGCGCGTGACCGAGCCACACCTCGAGCGTCCGCACCTTGTTGCCGCCGTACACCGGGTGCGAGTCGCCCTCGTGCTTCACCCACACCGGTCGGCCGTCCACCGCGGCCTCGCCGAGCGGCGTCGGCCAGCGACCGATCGGCACCCACGGCACGCGGACCCGCGGCAGGTGGTGGGCCAGCGCGATCAATGCTTCTCGGGCACGTAGTCGGGCGGGACGATGCCCCCGTCTCCGAACAGGAACGCCTCGCATTGCTCCTTCAGCACCTCGTGGGCCCGCTTCTGGGTCAGGTCGAGCCGGTACTCGTTCACGATCTTCTTGCTGTGCTCGATCCACATCGCCCACGCCTGCGCCGACACGGTGTCGTAGATGCGCTGGCCGAGCGCGTCGTTGAACGGCTTGTACGGCAGACCCGGAAGGGTCTCACCGAGCTTTGCGCACTTCACCATACGAGTCATCGTCACGGATTCGACCAGGTTTCGGGGCCAGGGGCAATTGCGGCCGGGCTGCGACCCCGGCCGGTGCGGGCTGGTTGCGGGCCGGTGCGGGCCGGTGCGGGCCGGTGCGGGCCGGTGCGGGCCCGTGCGGGAGCGAGGCAACCCGGGCGCTCGCGCCACGGTCAACACCTCGACACCATTACACTCGGAGACGGCACGGCGCACGAGTCTCGGCAGGACCGCTGTGCTATTCACAGTTCAAGGCGTTAACTCATGGAACAGATCCGGGATCTCCTTCTTCAGGGTTACGGCGCCATGGGGATCGTCCTGGCGTTCTCCGTGACCGCGCTCGCCGTCGCCATCGAGCGAGCGATCGCCCAGTGGAAGTTCGTCACCCGCGCCCGCAGCCTCGGCGAGACCGTCACGCGCTGCCTGGCGCGCGGCGCGTTCGACGAGGGCCGCTCCGCCTGCGAGCGCTCGCCCTCGCCGATAGCCGACGTATTTCTCGTGGGTTACGAGCGGCTCGGCCGGGCCAAGCCCGAGCACGTGGCCACCGCGGTCCACCGCGAGCGGCTGCGCGTCAACCAGGACCTGCGCGTCCGGCTCTGGGTGCTCGGCACCGTGGGCGCCACCGCGCCGTTCGTCGGACTGTTCGGCACCGTGGTCGGCATCATGAACGCGATGAGCAAGTTCAAGCGCGACGACACGGTCACGTTCCCCACGGTGTCGGGCCCGATCTCCGAGGCGCTGATCGTCACGGCCGTCGGCATCGGTGTCGCCGTCGGTGCCGTCATCCTGTTCAACTTCTTCAGCCAGCGCGCGAACCGCATCGCGACCGAGATGAAGCTCCTGACCGACGAGTTCCTCGAACTCCTGCTCGATACGCCGAGCGAGACCCAGCCGAGCCGCAAGCTCCGGCGCGACGATGCCGACCGCGATCGTGCCGAATCGCAGGCCGGCGAGGCACGAGACATGACCAAACGCGCGAAAGGCGATGGCGATGGCGATCGGGAAGCTGCCTGACGACGAGGCCTCCACCGGAGGCGACGACGGCGGTGAGTCGATCTTTGCCGAGATCAACATCACGCCGCTGACCGACGTGTTCCTCGTCCTGCTGATCATCCTCATGATCAGCGCGCTCGCGGTGCAGGTCGAGGCCCGCCGCGAGAAGCGCAGGGTCCGCCAGGAGCAGGAGCAGGCCGAGATCGAGAAGAAGAGCGGTCTCAAGGTCAACCTGCCGGCCGGCGCGGCGCAAGAGATCGACATGTCCAAGCAGTCGCTGGTCCTCATCATCCCGCTGTCCGGTGACATCTCCGTCGGCGGCAAGATCATGCGCGACGACCAGATCGACAAGGTGTTCCAGGCCGCGTTCCAGCGCGACAAGGCGACCCAGGTCGTGCTCAAGGCCGACCGCGGCGTCGCGCACGGCCGCGTCGTCAACATCATGGAGCGCGCCAAGCAGGCCGGCCTGATCCACCTCGCGATCGGCACGAGCGGCGGCAGCTGACCCGCATCGATCCCGATCACAGCCGCGGTCGCGGTCATGGCTCGACCGCGCATCGCGATCACTGCCCTCCGGTCGGAGCGCGCAGCATCGCGAGCAGGTCGTCGACATCGACTCGCCGGGTGAACCCGCAGACCTGCGCCTCGAGGTCGCAGCCCGGCGCCGTGGCCAGGTCGGCGCACAGGACCACGTTCGCGATCGCCGCGCGGCGGTAACACGCCAGCTTGGCCGCCACGTGGTCGCGGGTCGAGAACCCCAGCACCTCGACCAGCCAGCGCACGCCGCCCTGGACCAGCGCGAGGTCCGGAAACAGCACGTGCTCGTCGCTCGCGATCGGCGGCGGCTCGCGCTCGACCGCGTGGCCCAGGGCCTCGAGATCGCACGCCAGCTGCTCCGCGATGCTCGTCCGCCGCCGCGCGGTCGCCGCCGGCGGCAGCCACACCGGCGGCGCGACGTGCAGCCGCGCCTCCTCGCCGCCGAGCTGGCACCGGATATCGAGCTCGAACCGCGGATGATCCGCGAGCAGCGGCACCAGCTGCGCGAGCGCCCGGCCGTACACCAGCGTCGAATGAAACAGCGCGAGCGGCCCGATGACATCGAGCACCGTCGCGTCGCCGTCGCGCCGGATCTGCGAGATCAGCCCGTAGCGCGCGACCATGCGGACCAGCTCGTTGGCCCGGTCCCAGACCCGCAGCTGCAGGTCGTGGGCGCGCCGGACGCAGCGCTGGATCCGCTCGAGGTTCGCGAACGCCGCCAGCTCGGTCTCCGCCGGCCGGCCCTCCGGCAGCACCACCGGCCGCTCCATCGCCAGATCCACCCACAGGAGCCCCTCGACGTCGTCGGCCGTGAGGCCCAGCGACTCCGCCGCCGTCGCCAGCCGCGCCTGGCGCTCCGCCGCGTCGAGCGCCGGCGGCCCCAGCACCAGCGCGCGGACCTGCTGTGCGATCCGGGCGCGCCGGCCCGCTCCGCCCAGCACGCGGCGCAGCGCCTGCAGCATCGCCGCGCGGTGCGAGGCATGGACCCGCAGCGCGGCGTGCTCGACGCGCTCGACCAGCACCCGCCACGGCTCGCCCACCGACTGCTCGACCACATCGAGCAGCTTGCCGATCCACGGCAGGTCCGCCTCGTCGTACAGCCGCGGGATCCGCGCCGGCTCCTCGTACACCATCGCGATCACGACGCGCCTCCCTGCACGAGCGCGCGGCCACCGCCCAGCGCGGCGCGCCGCCGCTTGACATACGACACCTCCGCGGAATCCGTCACCGCGAGCTCGTAGATCCGCGCGTGCTTTCCGTCGCGCGGCCGCAGCACCCGGCCGACCCGCTGCACGAAGCGCCGCGGGCTCGACGGACCGCCGACCACCACTGCGACGTCCGCATCCGGGACATCGAAGCCCTCCTCGAGCACCTGCGACGACACCAGCACCGGACACTCCCCCGACCGGAACCTCGCGATCGCCTTCGACCGCTCGCTGCGCCGGATCTCGCACGTGATCGGCATGACCAGCAGCTCGCGCGCGATCGCGTACGCCGTCGCGTTGTCCGCCGTGAACACCAGCGCGCGGCTGCCGCGATGCTGCATCAGGATCTCGCGCAGCGCCGCGCGCTTGCCCTCCGGGTACGCCAGCAGCGCGCGATACTCTCGCCATGCCGCGAGCGCGGCGCGGCCCTCGATCGTCTGCGACGACGTGCGCACGAACTCGTGCCACGCCGCGTCCGGCATCCTGCGCTGGAACGCCGCGTAGCCCGCCGCGAACCGCCGGCGCAGCTCGCGATAGCGCTGGCGCTCCGCGCTCCCCAGCGCGATCGGCACGCTGATCAGCTCGTGCTCGGCGAGCGCATCCCCCGCCAGGTCCGCCACCGTCAGCGCGTACACCACCGGCCCCAGATGGCGCACCAGCGCCGTCACATCGTCCGGCGGCGTCGCCGTCAGCCCCAGCCGCGCCGGCGCCACCAGCATCTCGCGGCGCCCACGCCGTCGCGCTCGCATACGTCGCCACCGTCACCGGCGCCACCACATGCGCGCCATCCCCCAGCCGCCCGACCGGGGTCGCCGACGCCACCGCCAGCGCGCGCGCCCACTGGTCCAGCAGCAGCCGCGTCGGCACCAGGCACAGCGTCGCGACCCCCAGCCGCGCGATCGCCGCCAGCGCCACCAGCGTCTTCCCCGCGCCCGTCGGCAGCGCGATCACCCCGCGCCGCCCCGCCGCCAGCCAGCGCTCCAGCGCCGTCTCCTGATACCAGCGCAGCCGGGGCAGCGTCCACGTCATCCCGGCCGCCCGGCCATGCAGCTGATCGGCGACCTCCACCCCCGCCGCCGCCAGCCGCTCGATCAGCGCCGGATATCGCTCCGCCGGCAACCGCCACGCATGCAGCTCGGCATCCCAGGCCACGCCCTCCACCGCGCCGGGCTCCTCGCCCTCGTGCTCGGCTTCCAGCACCAACGTTCCACGATCGAATCGGATCCGCATGCCGCCCGGCCTGAGCAACCCGCGTACCGATCACCCGCCGCCGGGGATCTGCCCGACCGCGGCGCCGCGCCGCGCACGCCCACTCCGACGGAGAATCGCCTCCGCCGGCGAGCTTCATCGACATCGCAGGCGCACGCCGCTTCCGCCCCACCGTGTCCGGGATCTGTCCGGTATCCGGACATTTGTCCGAGATCCGGCCAGAAGCCGGACGGCATGACGGGCGTGAGACCACCTGAACATTCGAGCGACCGCGTTGACTTGGAGCACCTCGTCGCCCTACGCTGGCGGTTCAGGCAATTCGGAGGTTGATGTGATGGCATTGCCCCAGGTCCGGTCATGGCCGCTGGGCGCCGCGGCGGCGCTGGCGCTCCTGCTTCGGGCGCCGCTCGCGCTCGGCTTCAACGAGGACGTGTGCTTCCCCCCGGGCGGCGGCCCGCCGTACAACTGCTTGGCGCTGCCTCCCGTCTGCGAGCCGGTGGGCACGATCTCGCCAGCGTGCCTGGCGGCGGCGCTGGTGTCGATCGGCGCGGACGAGGCGGCGCAGAAACACCTCGCCGCCGAGCGCAGCCTGCTCCACGCCGACTGCGTCAACCTGCTCGCCCAGGCCGTCGGCTTCTCCCCCGACGACGCCAGCTGGATCTCGGCCTACGGCGAGGTGCCCGACTACGGCCAGTTCGAGCCGACCGACATGAAGGGGAAGCCGTACGGCGCCTACAAGACCGCCGAAATGAACGGCTTCCGGCGCGACAACTTCACGGCGGGCGGCCTCGTGTTCCACTGGGTCCCCACCTACAAGGGCGGATCTGCGTCCGCGCCGGCCGCCGTCGACGGCCTGCACCCGAGCACGAGCGCGCCGAGCACCGAGTACTTCATCGCCCACCTGCGCGCCTGGGCCATCGCGGGCACCGGGGCGTCGCCGCTCCTCTGCCGGGCCGGCCTGACGAACAAGAGCAACCGCGGCGACTATGCCACGGGCAACGGCTGCTTCGCGCTGGACGGCAAGCCGGCGCCGATCACCTTCAGCCTCGCGCTGGTCGCCGGCAAGTCCAAGACGAACACCTTCGACTCCGGGCTCCTGCCGATCGAATCCGCCGACGGCCACACGGTGCCGGCGTCGGACTTCGACGCCACGGTCGGCGGCGGCGCGGCCCGCGTGGCGGACGCGCGTCTCGGGATCTACCTGCACGCACTCGCGGATCGGATCTCGCACCATGCGTGCCTGGACCGGACGGCGATGGCAGGGCCGAGCAGCTCGGGTTCGAGCACGTGGAGCATGGCGGCGACCCCCCTCCCCGATTGCGGGCAGGACCATCATTCGCTCTTCCACATGTGGGAGAGCGGCGTGGACTTCGCCAAGATCCCGCCGGCGCACCGCACCACCGAGGCCGCGCTGAACCTGCTCTACGACGAGCTCCTGGCGTTCGCCCGGGCCCGCAACACCGCGCGAGCGGGCGCCGACCAGGCAGCGGCCAAGAGCGCCCTCGTGAGCGGCCTGCTCTCGGCCCTGCAGACGAAAGCGGCCGACGCGCGTATCGCGGCGGTGGCGAAGGTCGCGTGCGATCGTGGATATCGACCGTTCCCGGGCGCGCCGGCGTGCGGCGGCGGCCACCGGACCGGCGCTTCGGGTCACGGCGGCAGCGGCAGGTAGACGGCGCGCATCCCCTGCGCGACCGGATCACGTTGCTGCTGCGCCGTCACTTGCCGATGTCGGCGGCGCGGAAGGTGAGCGGCGTCCGGCTCCTCGACGCTTCCTCGTTGCCGATCCAGGCGGCGGCGACGGAGTTCACGTCCTTGATCTTGCTGCGATCGGGGAGGAAGGCGACCAGGCGGTTGGGCCGGACCGACCAGGTGTCGGTGAAGCGCTCGCCGTTCCAGAGCAGGATCGCGGACGTGTTGCGCGCGTCGGTCGGAAGCGGCTTCTGGGTCTGGACCTCGATGGCGAGCGGCTCCTGCGCGGTCTTGACGAAGTCGGGGCCGGCGAGCCGCTCGAGCTCGGGAGTCGGCCGCCGCACGCGGACCGAGGTGATCTCGAGCGTCCCGGCGTAGGCGGAGCTGTCCACGGTCCCCGGACGCGGGCCGGCGGGTGTGGCGGGGGCGGGTGAATCGGGTGCCACGGCGGAGACCTGGGGCCCGGGGCAGCCGGCCGCGAACAGGCAGGCCAGGACGAGGCCGGCGCGCCGGCTACCGCGAGAATTCGATGTCATCCACATAGATCTCGCCTTGCGAAGGATTGGAGAAGGTGAATCGAAGGGTGTCGATGTTATCGAGCGTGACACCGGAGTTGTTCATGATGAAGGAGTGCAGCGGCACGCGGATGGTGGTCATGACATTCTGGTTGGGCGGCGTGCAGTTGCTGATGTGGTGGTACGGCCTGGGGATGGCGCCGAACCGGCTGGCGAACGTGGCCTTGGTGTGGCCGCCGCCGACGAGCTCGATCATGAAGTCCTGATCGCCCGACGCGGGGTTGCTCGCCGCGTTGGTCTGCGCGACGCGGAACGACAGGACCTCGAAGCTCGACGCATCGCGCTGTCCAGCCGGTACGGTGTACGTCACGGCGCCGCTCGCCGTCCAGCCGACGCGGATCGCCTGGGTCTGATGCACCGAGGGCGAGCTCACCGACGCGACACTCGCGGTTCCCGATCCCACCGCGAGCGCGCCGCTTCCGCTCTCGAGCTTGCTGTGCTGGGTCTCGTGCCGGATCGGGTAGATCTTGCGGCCGGCAAACGACGGAAAGCGCAGCTTGCCGCGCAGCATGTCCTCGTAGACGGCCTCGTTGTTGAGCTGGATGCGGACGAACGCCGCGACGAACGCTTCGCCCAGCCGCTGCTGATCCGCGGCGGGGATGTAATCGTCGCGTCCGGCGGCGCCGTCATCGCCATCCGCCGCCCAGATCGTGTTGAAGAAGTTGTGGCTGGCACCGTACACGTCGATGCCGCTCTTGGTGGTCGCGTCGGGCGTCGGCAGCGCGGTGCCGGCGCGGTCGTAGATGCGCTGGCCGTTGAGCCCGCACACGTCGCCATCGGCGGCGGGCAGGATCACGAAGTAGGGAACGCCGGGCAGGACGTAGCTCTGGCCATCGACGGGCGCGATCGACGAGACCGAGTTGATGCTGAACGGAACCGCCCGGGCCAGGTTGCGCATGTAGGCGCCGACCGAGGCCTCGCCGCCGCGCGAGTGGCCCGACACCGAGATCCGGGTCATGTCGACGTGACCGGCGAAGCGCCCCGAGAAGAAGTCCGGATACGTGGTGAACGTGGCGGTGGCGTTCATGTGCGACCACAGCTCGAGGTGCTTGAGGATGAGATCTGAGCGTTCGGCGATGAGCTGGGGGACGAACCCGGTGAGGTCGTAGGCGTCGATCGACACCGCGATGATGCCATGGCTGGCGAGGCGGTCGAGCAGGCCCATGTAGCCAAGGTGGTTCTGCTTGCGGCTCGGGCAGCCGGTGTGGACCGCGTCATAGCTGGAGTTGCCGTCGAATCCGGCGGTGTTGCACGAGGTGTGATTGCCGTGCTCGATGATGAAGATCGGGTGTGCGCCCGGGGCGACCGGCGTCCCCGTGCCCGCCGCCGTCGCGGGATAGCGGACCACCGCGCGCAGGTCCACGTTGGCGCGGCTGCCGAGCGTGGCGAAGAAGTCGTCGCTGCTGTAGCTGTCCTGGCCGATCGGCTGGCTGCCGAGCGCATAGGGATCGGAGGCCACGATGAAGCCGATCTGATCGGCGCCGTCGAGGAAATCGACGCTGTCGTTGTACTGCGCGTCGGTCGCGTAGGCCGCGGCGGTCGCAGCGGGCACGCTGCCGAAGTCGACGACGACGTCGTACTGTCCGACCGGCATCGGGGCATTCCAGATGATGACATCGGTCCCGTTCACGCAGCCGGCCTTGACGGGATGGATCTCGATGCCGCCGGACACGTCGGACAGCGCGTTCGACGCCGCCCACTGCGCCACCGACTTGTGGTTGACGACGTAGTAGGCGGCGTAGCTGCCGCCCGGGTGCCCCGCCGGCACGTAGGTCGGATCCACCGCGCCCCACACCGGATCGCCGGTGTCGGCGAACGAATCGGCGAACTCGAAGTACGGCGAGCCGCCGAGCGGCCGGCCCGCGATGTCCATCGTCGGTCCTCCGACGGGATAGCGCAGGTAGAACACGAAGCCGGTCTCGCGCAGGTACGAGATGATATCGCGGGCCGCGACGACGCGCAGGTCCTTCTCGCCGGCGACGCGGTGGGCGATGATGTCGTACGTGCCTCGCTGCTGGGCGGCCCTGTCCCAGACCTTGACGGTGAACTGGCCGCTGTCGGGCACAACGACGCGCTTCGGCGCGGGCTGCGCGCGCTCGCCGGTGACATCGACGATCGCGTCTCCCACCGTCCACGACCGCTGGTTGGGCACCACCGCGATCTCGAGCACGTCGCCGCGGCCGAAGTTGCGGCCGGTGACGTACAGCGCGTCCTCGCCGGTGAGCTGGCTGTTGAGCAGGCAGCCATCGGCGTTGGACGCGAACACCGCGGGGTTGCGCCTCGGCGCGACCGGGAACCGGATGATCGATTCCGGCTCGCCGGTCGCGAGCTTCATCGGCGAGATCCGGCCCGTCGGATCGCGCTCCACCGCGTGCACCGAGACCGTCAGCGTGCGTCCGGCCAGCGCCCGCTCCGCCTCGTCGAAGCTGCGGAACGTGAACGGCGACTCCGCGGTGCGCTCCTTGCGCAGCGAGCAGCCGACGACGCCGGACTGATACCACAGCACGAACGGCGGAATGTTGCCTTCGCGATCGGACGTCGAGCGGGCAAAGCCGACCGCGGCCGCCCGCGACGTCACCGCGTCCTGTCCCACGCCGAGCCGGAACTCGTACGTCGTGTTCGGCCGCAGGTGCAGCGCGCCGACTTCGAGCGACGAGCCCGCCTCGAGCGCCGTGATCGGCCGCCCGCCGGCATCGGTCACGACCGCGCCCTTGGTTCCCGGGCCGATGGTTCGCGGCGGCAGCGGCGTGGGCCCGCTCCGGCAACCTCCGACCAGGAGCGCGAGACCCAGCGCAAGGCCCGGAGCAAGGCCGAGAGCGAGGCCCGGAGCGAAGCAGCGAGCGTGGCGGTACGAGAGCGTCCTTCTCACACAGAACAAGACGGTCGACCCGTCCAGTTATTTCTGTTCACCGGGGCATGGCGATCATTGCCAGTCCGTTCTGCCCGGCGAAGGCGTCGAGGGCGTGTTCAGCCCCAGGTCTCGCGCAGCACGCGCGCGAAGTTGCCGCCGAGGATCTTCGCGATCCGCGCGTCGGAGTGGCCGCGCGCCGCGAGCAGCGTCGCGAGCATCTCGTAGCGGTTCGCGGCGTTGAGGTCGGGGAGGAACATGTAGAGGTCGGCCGGCCGGCCGTGCTCGAAGATACCCTGCGCGACGAGCTCGGCGACCAGCTCGCGATTCTCCTTCTCGTACGCCGGCGTGCGCTCGACCGGTACCACCGACGTGTCGCTGCCGATGCCCACGTGGTCCTCGCCGGCGACGTCGATCGCGTGCTCGAGGTGGGCGATCAGATCTGCCGCCATCGGCTGCGTGTCCTTGCGCAGGTACGGCCAGAAGATCATGCCGGCGACACCGCCCTTGTCGGCGAGCGCGCGGAGCTCGGCGTCGCCGGTGTTGCGCGGCAGGTCCGAGAGCGCCCGGCATCCGGTGTGGCTGATCAGGACCGGCCGCCTCGAGGCCGCGATGCCCTCCTTGATCGTGCGCTGCGAGCCGTGCGCGAGATCGACGACGATCCTGGCGGCGTTGAGCTTCTCGACCACCTCGCGGCCATAGTTGCTGAGGCCCGCATTGCCGGCTTCCGTCGCGCCATCTCCGACCAGGTTGTGGCGGTTGTGGGTCAGCTGGATCACGCGAATGCCCATCTCGCGGAACATCGCGATCCGGTCGGTATCCTCGCCGAGCGGCTCCGTCCCCTGGAACGTGAAGATCACGCCGAGCCGGTGCGACTGGTGCGCCGCCGCGAGATCCGCGGCGGTCTGGATCAGCATCAGGTCGCCGGGATACGCCGCGATCTTGGTCTTGATCGTCGCGATGCTGGCCTTGCACCTCTCCAACGCCGCGTCGTCGAGCCAGAACCTCCCCGTCGGCGCCACGGTCATGACCACCGCGGTCAGGCCGCACGCGTGCGCCACCTCGAGGCTGGTCTTCGCGATCTCGGCTGCGGTCTTGTCGTCGACGTCGCTCATCAGGAGGTCGAGCGCCGCCGCGCCGTCGATCGCGATCGTGCTCGCGAACGGTGGCCAGGCGCGCAGCGGTGGCCGGGGCGCGCGCCGCTGCGCGGCACAGGCAGCGAGTGCGGCGGCACCGATCAAGAGCTCTCGGCGATCGATCATGACATCGATCGATAACACGCGTGAGCACCGCGGCGATCGTGTCCGTTCGATGAACACGCGTGAGCACCGCGGCGATCGTGTCCGTTCGATGAACACGCTGGGCTGCGTCAGTCCCAGATCGTCTCGACCAGCGCCGAATCATCGAGGATCGCGTCGGCCGTGATGAGCGGCTCGGACCAACTCGAGCGCCCGAGGCTTCAGCGTCATCGCCAGAGCCGACTGCATTTGACAATGCCTCGCTCGGTCGGCAGAAAGCTTGCCCTCAGCCGCCGTTCAGCGTAGGCCACGCCCTGTGGGCGCCAAACGGGTCATCTGGCATGTCGGCTTCGAGCGCAACCTCCGGCGCCGCGGCCCACCATCGTTCGAGGTCCGCTCCGAGGTTCCGCTCTCCGAAGAGCCGCCCCGTCTCGATTACCTGCTGCTACGCAAGCTCACGCCGGAAGGTGAGCCGGTGGACCATAGCGCACAGACGCTGCGACACCTCTGGCCGCTCTTGCCGCGCGTCTCGGTGGTCGAATACAAGAGTCCCGGCCATCC
>VBLP01000051.1:0-1059 GCA_005887925.1 Deltaproteobacteria bacterium
GTCATGGCGCGCCCCCAGGTGGCTCGCGGTCGACGCCGTGGCCGTTCGCGCCATGCGCAGGCGGGAGGCGGAAGAAGCTGGTCGCGCGGTCGCCGTTGACCAGGACCTCGATCTGGCCCGAGCGATGATGCTCGAGCGGGCGCACGAGCAGCTCGTGCGGGTGGGCCTCGAGCACCTCGACCGGATCGCCGCCGAGGCGGACCTCGGTGTTGATGCCGTCGGACAGGTTGGCGCCGCGGACCCGCAGCAGGGTCTCGTCGGGGCGACGCACCGCCTCGTGCGAGGTGATCGACGGGCGCGCCGAGGCGCGCAGCGCGGCCTCGAGCTTGCCGACCGGGATGTTGACCATGTCGCCGATCGCGGCGAGCCCGGACTGGCCGCTGCCCGACGGCGAGAGCCGGCGGAACTGGCCGACGGTGCGCACGCCGAGCCGGCGCAGCCGGAGCTTGTCGTCGTCCGACAGCTCGGATGCCGCGCCCAGCATGTCGAGCGGCCGCGCGTCGGAGTCGTCCTGCATCGCGTAGGTGTTCTCCTCGATCATCGGCCGCGTGATCGTGGTGAACTCGAGGTTCACGGTGCTCGCGCCGGCCTCGTTCGGGCCCGCGTTGCGCCACGTCACGTGACCCTGCGCGTCGACGTCGACGAAGATCTGGAGCGCGAGCTTCATGTCGCGCAGCGCCCAGGTCAGCGGGCGGCCGGTGCGCGCCTTGATCGCGAGCGCGTCCTGCGCGCGATCCAGCTGCTCGCCGATCGCCGCGAGGAACTCCTCGACGGGGACACCCCGCGCGCTGGTGGGCCGGTTGCCATTCACGCGCCGTCCTCCTCGACGACGAGCCGCAGCGTCACCTCGCCGAGCGGCGGATCGAAGCCGGTGCCGAACCGCCCGCGCGGCCACGATGCTTCGAGCCGGCCGTGCGCGTCGAACCGCGACTCGATCGGGAGCTCGAGCTCGACCGCCGAAACGACGAGGTCGCCGCCGGCGAGCGGCAGGTCACCGATCATGGTGACCAGGAGGTCCTCGAATGCGATCACGGCTTGCCTCCGGTCGGTCCGGCGGGC
>VBLP01000051.1:1101-3873 GCA_005887925.1 Deltaproteobacteria bacterium
TTGATCAGCTGGATCGCCGCGGTGTCGGCGAAGCGCTCGAGCGGAAACGTCTCGCTGCGAAACCGGATGCGGACCTGGCCGGTCAGGTTCGCCTTCGCGGACGCGTCGGACTGCGCATTGACCTTCGCGGTCGAGACCATGAGCGTGGGCGCCGCGGCGCCGCCGATCGAGCGCTGTGCGATCGATCCGTCATTGACCTGCGCGGTCGCGAGCTCGACATCGGTCTTCGTGTTGACCTGCGCGTGGAACTGGAGCTTGGCCTGGATGTCGCCGTCGTTGATGACGATCCGGTTGATGCCCATCAGCACCATCGCCGCGAGCGTCTGCATGCGCTCCTCGGCGAGGCGCGTGCGCCCGGCCTCGACGAGCGGGCCGGTGACGAGGTCGGCGTCGAGCGGCTGGCCGCCGAGTCCGTACTGCGCGAGCCATGCCGGCGAGGTCCCGTCGGCGCCGGCCGCGAGCTCGAGCCTGGTCGCGCCGGCCTGGCCGGGCGGCGGCGCCTTGTGGACGAGGTCGGTCGGGTACTTGCCCGCGAGGTTCGCGCGGACCTGGTCATCGCTGACGTGCTCGCGGCCGAAGTCGTCGACGGAGCGCGACAGGTTCGCGACGAGGTCGGCGTACTCGCGGAGCTGCTGGGCCGTCGCGTCGACGATCGCCTTGAACGTCCCGGTGACCAGGCTCGCGACGAAGCTCGGGAAGTTGATCGCGTCGACGATCTCGCCGGCCGCCTTCATGTCGGCGAGCGGATTCTTCGCAGGTGCGGGGGGCGGTGCCGCCGGCGGAGCCACCGCCGGTGCGGCGCCCGGCTGGCCGCCGCTGCTCGACCGGGCCGGCGCGCCACCGCTGGAACCCGCGAGGTCGCGCTGGAGATCGCCGGGCGTCGCCTGGGCGATCGCGTACGGATCGCCGCCGTAGCGATCGCGCTGCGGCCCGGCGAGCGCGCGCTCGATCTGCACGAGGTCGCGGCCCAGCGTCTCCTGCTCGCCGCGGGTCAGCCCGCGAAACGCGGCGCTGTGGCGCAGCCGGCGCGCGGCCTCGAGCGCGAGCGCGGCGTGATCCGTCATCGCGAGCCCGCTTCATCGCCGCGCGGCTCGGGCGGGACGCGGTCGAGCGTCGGATCGTCCTTCAGCGCGCGCAGGCGCTGGGCGGCGAGCTTCCAGCTCTTGGCCAGGTCGGCGCGGCGCGCGGCGTCATCGCACAGCGCGGCGAGCATCTCGTCGAGCGCGGGCAGGTGCATCGTCGGATCGCCGAGCTGCCGCAGCGCCCAGACCAGCGCCGCGTGCGTGCGCGGGCCGAACACGCCGTCGACCCCGAGCCAGCGCGTGGCGCCCGGCGGCGGCGACATCTGAAACGTGCGGAGATCGGGGACGTCGAGCCGGTCGAGCGCGCCGGCGAGATCCGACTGGCTCTGGATCGGCCCGACGACGCTCATGATCCACTGCATCGCCGCGCCGCCGCCCATGTGGATGGTGCGATCCACGAACATCGCCTGTGCGCGCACCGAGTCGAAGCCGAGCCACCCGAGGAAGTCGAGGTACGGCTCGTAGTACCGGCGATCGGCGACCTCGCGCTGGGCCTCCTGGAAGGGCCGCAGGCCACCGGCCGCCTGGAACGCCGTGACCCACGCCGGATCCCACAGCACGACCGCGCCACCACCGGCGGGCGGCTGCACGGGCGCGAGCCGGTCGTCCTCGGCCGGTGCGTTCGTCACGCGCAGGAGGTGGCCGGCGGCGAGCGTCGATGGATCCGCCGCGGGATCGGCGCCGTTGTGCGCGCCGAACGTCGTGCGGAACGCGGCCGGATCGCGGCGGTTGCACGCCGAGAGCACCTGGCCGAGCGAGCCGTAGCGCTGCGCGAACTGGATGAAGCCCCACGACAGGCCGACGTGGCGGCGGTGATAGAGCTCGGTGAGCTCGGGATCCTCGTACTCGCGATCCGGGTTGACGGCGCGGTAGGTGTCGGCGCCGCTCTCGGCGACGGCGACGCGGTGGAGGATGCGCAGGCGCTGCCGCGGATCGGTCGGGTCGAAGCCGGGCGGCAGCGTGGAGATCGGGCGCGCCGCGGGCAGCGGATCGGCGGCGACATCGGCCTCGGAGTAGCCGGGGAAGCGGCCGAACGCGCCGGCCCGCGGGCGAGCGCGCGGAGCACCGAACCGCAGCCGCTCGGGGCCGAGGTTGCGCGCGAGATCCGGTGCGTCCTCGTAGCCCTCGTCGGCGCGGCCCGTGCGGCCGCCGTACAGCTCCGGCGCCTCGACGACCGGCGCAGCCGCGACGAGCACGGCGTCGGGTGGCAGTGCCCAGCAATTCGGCGGGGCGTCATCGCCATCGCCGAACCGGCGCGCGGGGCGCGCGGGGCCGGCGAGCTCGGCAGCGGCCGCCGAGAGCGCCGGTCCATCCTCCCAGCCGGCGAGGTCGCCGCCCGGCGAGCCATAGCGATCCGGATCGTGCGCGCGATCGGCGCGATCGTCGTCCGCGCGCTCCATCCTCTGATCCTCGCGCCGCTGATCCTCGCGCCAGAGCTTGGCGTCGAAGCCGTCATCGTAGTCGTCCGTGGCAGCGCCGCCGATCCGCCCCGCGCCCGCCGCCGAAGCCGCCGGCGACGTCACCAGATCCCCGCCCCACATGATCGGTGCGGCGGGAGCGCCGCCGTAGCGCTGCGGCGCCGGATCGCGCGATAGCCGCCCGCGATCGAGCGTCTTGCCGGTGAAGTCCGCCGCGATCTGGATCGACGGCACCTGATCGAGACGATCGCGCGACAGCGTGAGCACCGGGT
>VBLP01000051.1:3973-17274 GCA_005887925.1 Deltaproteobacteria bacterium
CGTGCGGCGCTCGCGGTTCTCGGTCGCGAACAGCCGTGGATCGGTCGCGCACGCGATCTCGAACAGGCGATCCGGGGGTACCTTCACCACGAACGATGCCACCGGGAATCGATCGGAGATGCGCTCGCGGCAGGCAGTGATGCTGACCATGGAGACCTCGCCAGGTCTTTGCGCAAAGCACGGCCGGTGCCACCGCTGGACCACGGATCTACTCGCCCTGCGCGCGCCGCGGCGATCGCACATGCCCGGGCGAGCATGGTCGATCGGCCATGATCGGATCGTGGGGGCACCGGCGGCGCGGCTCCACAGCGCGCACGTACAGGCTTTCGATCTGGCACGGCGCCTGCCTCACGCCGAGCCATGCGAGTCATCATCGATGCGGGTCACGGCGGTAGCGCGCGCGCAGGCAGCTCGTCGGCTTTCGGTTCGCGCGGGCCGGGCGGCACGCTCGAGAAGGAGATCACGCTCGACATCGCACGCCACGTCGTCGCGCGGCTCGGCGCCGGTGCGGCGCTGACGCGCGCCTCCGACATCAACCTCACGCTCGGAGCGCGCGCACAGCTCGCGGCGCAGCGCGACGCCGACGTGTTCGTCTCGATCCACGCCAACAGCGGCCCGCCCGACGCGGCCGGACCGGAGACGTTCGTCCACTCCGAGGCGAGCGCAGACTCGCACCGGCTCGCCGATGGCGTGCAGCACGCCCTGGAGCGGATGCGCGGACGCTACGGCGGGGTCGCGGAGCCGCGCAACGGGCCGCTGGCGGTGCTGAGCCCGCGCGCGCTCGGCAAGCACACGTCGGCGTGCCTGGTCGAGGTCGACTATCTATCGAACCCGCGCTCCGAGACGCGGCTGCGCGACCCGCGCGAGCGCGCGGCGATCGGCGCCGCGATCGCGAGCGCGATCCAGGAGCACATCGCGCGCGGCCGCCGCCCGGGCCGCGCGCTCGACGCGGGCGACTTCGACGACGCCGACCAGCTCGGCGCGGACCTGGTCAACGCGCGGCTGTCCGACCGCCGGGCCGTGTCGACCACGGACGCCGCGCTCGCGATCGTCGCCGAGCTCGACACCTGGTCCGGCTCCAGCCCGTGGACCCTCGATCAGGCCGCCGTCACCGGCCGGCTGCGCGACCTGATCAACAACCCCATCCTCTACAGCCAGGCATCCACGCCGCTGTGCGGTCCGGCGGCGTTCTACACGATCTGGACCAAGCGCGACCCTGCGGCGTTCGCGCGCCATGCCGTGGACCTCTACAAGACCGGCCGCGCGCAGATCGGCTCGTACGCCGTCGCGCCGAGCGGCGCGCTGCTGCGCCAGAGCTACAGCGCCGCGAAGTCGCGCGCCGAGGCCGCCCGCTACGCAGTACCGCGGATGGCGGACTGGATGCTGATGGGCGCGATCCGCAACACCGAGGACGACATCTTCGTGTGGGACGGCGGCACGGTCGGCGACTCGCTGTCCGGCATCACGTTCCCGCAGGAGCTCGAGCGCTGGCTGACGGCGACGGGCGTGTACCGCCGCGTCGACAACCGCATGGGCACCGGGCTCGCGGCGCTGTCGCCGAAGGGCTGGAACGCCGCGAACGAGCTCGTGCCGCGTGACGGCGTCGATATCATCTGCCTGATCCAGGCCGGCGCGTACGTCGGGCTCGGATCCGCCACCGACGGTGGCTCCGCGTTCCCGAACCACTACGTCGTCCTCACCGGGCGCGTCCAGTACAACACCGCGCAGTCGTCGCCCGACGGCAGCCCGCTGAAGGTCACGGTGACCGGCAACCGACCCTACGGCTCGGTCTCGTTCCCGTGCTGGTCGTACGGCGCCTACAAGCCCGACGTCTACGTCGCGACGATGGAGAACTTCGTCCCCAACTTCTACGGGGCGATCGTCGCCGAGATGCCGGCGACCTGACGATAGCTCGACCGGATCCTTACCAGCAGGAGGCGACGATGGCGCGGACACTGTTCGACGGGGCGATCGATGGCCTCGCAGCCTACGACGGACGCGGCTACTTCTTCCTTGGAGGTTGCTACGCGGCCTATGACTTCGGCGCGGACAGGGTGGGCGCCGCGGCGCCGCGCCTGGTCACCGACTTCCCGCTGCCGGCGGCGTTCGCGGATCGCGTCGACGGCGGATTCAACGGCGCCGCCGGCTTCGCGAACAAGGCGTACCTGTTCCGCGACAACCAGTACGCGCGCTACGACTGGATCGCCGATCGCCTCGACACCGCCGCGCCCGCGCCGATGTCGGCCTGGTCGCTGCCCGCGCCGTTCGACACCGGCATCGACGCGGCGCTGTCCGGGCGCGGCCGGTTCGCGGGAAAGGGCTACCTGTTCAAGGCGGGCCAGTACGTGCGCTACGACTGGGCCGGCCCCGGCGTCGAGGGCGGGCCCGCGCCGCTGACGGCGTGGAACCTGCCCGCGCCGTTCTCGTCGGGCATCGACGCCGCCGTGAACGGACGCGGCAAGTACGACGGCTACGCGTACTTCTTCAAGGACGAGGACTACGTCCGTTACGACTGGAGCGCCGACACCGTGTCGAGCGGCTACCCGCGCAAGACGGCGGACAGCTGGCCCGGACTGGTCGAGATGCTCCAGGCCGGCGTCGCGACCCAGGTCGCAAAGACCTGGATCGCCGCGGCGCGCGCCGCGCTCGGCCGGGTCGCCGATGGCACCGAGCCGGCCGGCTCGATCGTCTTCACGGCGCTGACCGCCCACTTCAAGGCGGACTGGCGCGCGAACCTCGCGGCGATCCGCGCGTCGTTCGATCAGGTCGCGGCGCTGCACGCCGGGATGCCGGCGAAGTATCACTTCGTCAACCTCGCGGAGGCGACGCGCGACAAGGCGATCGAGTCGCCCGGCAAGCCGTACGCGGCGTACGTCGCGGGCGGCGCCACCGACATCAGCTTCTCGCGCACGTTCGCGAACTTCGGACCGATGTGCCAGGCGGCGATGGTGACCCACGAGGCGGTCCACACGTTCGACGGGCTGTCGGGGCAAGCCGACATCCACCTCTCCGAGTGGCACCCCGACTACCCGGCGCAGGTGACCGCCAAGGCGATCCACAACCCGTCGGCGTACGCGGCGTTCTCGCAGCACGTGTTCTACAGCGACGACCGCCGCTACGGCGCCCGCCGGCCCAACGACTGAAGCAGCTCAGCCGTCGGCGACGCCGAGGTAGCGGCGGACCATGGCGCAGGTCTCGTCGACCAGCCGGGGATCGTGGAACAGCTCGGGCGACAGCAGCGCGGCGCGGTGGGTGATGGCCTCGATCGCGGAGACCAGGACGAAGGCGGCCATCTCGGGGTCCTCGATCGCGAGCTCGGCCCGGCGCGCGGCGAGCAGGCCGGCGACGACGCGCTCGACGAGCGCTTCGATCTCGCGCAGCTTGGCCATCCGGCCGACCCGCGGGACCTGCTCGGTGAGCACGCGGTGGAGCTCGGGCTGCACGGCGTGGGCGCGGATCATGACCTCGATCACGCTGCGGATCGCCTCGGCCACGGGGAGCTGGGCGACGCGGGTCAGCTCGCCGAGGCAGAGCGAGGTCATGTGATCGACGTGACGCTCGATCAGCGCGGCGACCAGGGCGGACTTGTTCGGAAAGTACTGGTAGAGCGAGCCGACCGAGACGCCTGCGGTCTGTGCAACCAGGTTGGTGGTGAGGCCATCAAAGCCGTGCTTGACCAGAACGCGAGCAGTCGCCTGGAGAATCGAGTCCACGGTCGCGCGGCTGCGCTCCTGCGTCGGGCGTTTTCGGGGAGTGGTCCGGGCTTGGCGCTGCATCGCGGAGGGTGATCCGCGGCGGCCGCGGATGCGAGTTGGCAATGTGAGCGAACGCTCGCATTTTAGGAAGGGATGGCTACCTTGTCGAGTCCTCTCGTCGCTGCGCCGGTGGTGAGCAGCATCCCGGCCGTGCCCGGCCTGCCGCTGCTGGGCAACCTGATCGCGTTTCGCCGCGACCGCCTGGCGCTGCAGGATGCGGCCGCGCGGCGCGGGCCGATCGCGCGGATCTCGTTCGGCCACATCCCGCTCTACATCGTGACCTGCGGTGATCTGGCGCACGAGGTGCTCGTTGCGCAGGCGGCGAGCTTCCAGAAGAGCGCCGGGATCCAGTTCCTGCGGCCGCTGCTCGGCGACGGCCTGCTGACCGCCGAGGGCGAGCTGCACCGCCAGCACCGAAAGCTCCTCGCGCCGGCGTTCGCGCCGCGGCGGCTGGCGAGCTACGGCGAGGTGATGGTGGCCGAGACCCGCGAGCAGATCGCCAGGTGGAGCCCGGGCGACCGGATCGACCTCGCCGGCGAGATGATGCAGATGACGCTGGCGATCGCAGGCCGCACGCTGTTCGGCGTCGACGTGCGCCGCGACGCGAGCACGGTGGCGCACGCGATCGAGATCGGGATGCGCGCGATGGACAAGGCGATCACCTCGCCGCTCCAGCTCGGCTACGAGTGGCCGCTGCCGCGCCACCTGCGGATGCGGCGCTCGGTGCGGATGCTCGACGACGTGGTGTTCCGGCTGATCGCCGAGGGCCGCGCGCTCGGCACCGATCGCGGCGACGTCTTGTCGATGCTGCTGGTCGCCCGCGACGAGGACGACGGCACGCAGCTCACCGATCGCCAGGTCCGCGACGAGGTGATGACCTTGCTGCTGGCCGGCCACGAGACCACGGCGAACACGCTGACCTGGACCTGGTACGAGCTGGGCCGCAACCCGTCGGCACTGGCGCGACTCGAGGCCGAGGTCCAGCGCGTGCTCGGCACCCGGACGGTCGCGACGGCGGACCTGCCGGAGCTGCCATGGACTGCGGCGGTGATCGACGAGGCGATGCGGCTGCACCCGCCCGCCTACATGATCGGCCGCGACGCGCTGCGCGAGGTCGAGCTCGGCGGCCACCGGCTGCCGGCGCGCTCGATCGTCGCGGTCAACATCCGCGGCATCCACCGCCGCCCCGACTACTACCCCGCCCCGCTGGCGTTCCGGCCCGAGCGCATGCTCCCCGACGCCAAGAAGGCGCGGCCGCGGCATCATTATCTGCCGTTCGGCGCCGGCCCGCGGGTCTGCATCGGCTCGCACTTCGCGGTGATGGAGGCGCAGCTCGCGCTCGCCACGATGGTGCAGCAGACGCGGCTGCGCCTGCTCAGGAGCCACGCGGTCGCCGAGCCGCTCGTGACCCTGCGGCCGCGCGACGGCATGCCGGCCATCGTCGAGCGCTGCTGAGCGAGCACGAGCCGGGCTCCGCGTGCACGGAGCGACTGCCGATGCGTACCACGGTCTGCCATGCGGGCCCCGACCGCGATTCGAGGAACCTTCCCCCGACGCTGGCGTCCCATCGCCATGACCTCTCTGTTCACGACCCTGCGCTGGCGCGGGCTGTTCCTCCTGGGCGGGCTGGCGATCGCATGCACCGCGACCTCATGGATCTTTCGGCCGCCCGCACCACGAGCGCGCGCCACCCCACCGGTTGCATCGCCGACCTCAGGTGCCTCGGCTGCAGCGAGCGCGCCGTCCGGTTCCCGTGCCTCGGCCGCAGCGAGCGCGCCTTCCGGTAAGGAGCTCGATGTGAACCCCGACACGATCACCGGCACGATCACCGAGGTCCACATGTCGCTGTCCTGCGGCGTCTTCGTGGGCGTAGCGCAGGTCCGCTATGGCGATCGATTCGGCCTGATGGTGCCGTGCGTCGAGTTCCTCCAGGGCACCGGCTTGCGCTTCGCCGTCGGAGATTCGCACCGCCTGTTCGTCGGCGGCGATCACCGCGTCCACGCGATCGAATGGCGCGGGCAACGCTACCGCTCCGCGGCTACCCGTCCGTGACCACGCCGGCCGAGGTGATCGGCGGCGTCCGCTCAAAGCTCACCTTCCCAGACAACGAGATGCACTACAGCGCCCCCGGCTGGCGCTGGAACTAGGCCAGAACTAGACCCAATGCCGCTCACTCAGCGCGGCCTTTCGACGATGATTTCGTGGGACCTTGCGAGCGTGGTTGCTCATCTTGAGCTTCACCGCCCGCGAAGCCACGTTCTGGGCGTCGCGATGGCAGGACAACGTTCCTGAGCCGGTCAGTCACGGTCGTACGCCGCCCGGGGATCGTTCCCGGGGACTCATGGCGGCGAAGTGCCACTGCTGGACGCATTCACGCAAGGTCGCCACGAAGCTGATCCGGATGGGATGTACGCCGAGATCGGCAGTGGTCCGCTCCATCTCGAGGCGGATGAGGTTTGTGCGACAGCGACCGGACTCTTGCTGTGGATCGTTCGAGCCGCTCGAGCATGTCGGTCTTGATCTCGCCGAAACCGAGCTCGATGGATCATGTGCCGATGCCGACCGCCAAGCGTCGCCGACACTGCGGCTCGACAGCCGCGCTCACGTGGGCGGGGTGCCACTGCCGACGTCCCAGCTGGAACTCCGGGACCGACCTCTGTCCTGGGACGAGATGCGCGCATCCTCGTGGACGTTCGGGATCCTCTTCAAAAGAACCAAATTTCTCGTCGTGGCGGTAGGGCCTGTGGGCGCGGTGGGCAAGCGCGCACCTGGTTGGCCTGGCGTCCTGGTGCGCGGTTGTCCAAGGGCGGAGGGCAACCACCTTCCGAGCGCACGCGTTCCGGCGCCACGTCCGCGTGGTTGTCCTCGGCCCGGCCGCGTCCACAGGCCACCTCGCGCGTACACCCGCTCGCGTTCTGGCACCTGGTTCCCATCCGCAGGCACCCGCAGCCCGTCGACGCAGCCGCTCAGGAGAGCAGACCTGCTGCGGCTTGCGTCCATCGCGGGATATTGCTCGCGCTCCGCGCCGATCCTCTCCGATCTCTTCGTTACCGCGATCACTATCCCAATCCCATCCTTTCGAACTTCGAATCCGGGTCATTCGAGTGTACGAGTCGGACGACGAGAGCCATCGCCGGCACCGGCTCGCGCTGGCCGTGCCGGCACCAGCCAGCACTGGCTCGTTCGCAGCAGCAAGGAGTTCCTGCCGGGGCCCAGGCCGAGGGGATCCCCAGCACGAGCCCGCGGGAGAGCACCATTGTTCGAAATAAATGCAATTCGATCAAATCTGGGATTTCATGAACTGAATGATAATTAGTTGCGTGATACGGATTGACAGTATGCATCATCATGATAATAGGCGGAGCATGATGTTGCAGCACTCGAGAGAGATCGACGGACATCGTGGGACATCAGATCGGCAGTGGACTGCCGAGTGGCAAGCGGTGGATCGCCGGCTGCGCGAGTACGCCCGCCATCGCGCCGCGCTCGATGCCGCGGAGCTGTTCGATCTCGTGCGTGCCGAGCAGCTCAAGATCTACTTCCTGTGCGGGTACGTCACCATCTACGAGTACATGGAGCGCGTGCTGGGATATCGGCCGCACACCGCGCACGAGCGCATGCGCGTCGCTCGCTCGCTCGCCACGCTGCCCGAGACCACGGCGGCCCTCGCACGCGGCGAGCTGACGTACTCGGCCGTGCGCGAGCTGACCCGCGTCGCAACCGCCGAGACCGAGGCCGACTGGCTCGCCGCGAGCCGGGGCCTGGTCGCCAATCAGATCGAGCGCCTGGTCGCCGGCCATGAGGCCGGCGATCGCCCCGACGACCCGACGCACCCGGACCTGCGCCCGCGCGTGGTACGGATCGAGCTGCCTCCGGAGGTCTACGCGCTGTGGCGGCAGGCGCGCACGGTCGTTGCCACCGAGCGCGGCAGCGAGATCAGCGACGCGGACTTTGTCGAGACGATCTGCCGGGGCGCGATCGCGCCGGGCTCCGGTGCCGACGGCCCGGCGCACCAGATCGCGTACAGCCAGTGTCCGGACTGCCGGCGGGCCACGCAGAACGGCGCCGGGCGCGAGATCGATGTCGCCGCGGAGGCATTCGAGCGCGCCTCCTGTGACGCGAGGGTCCTCGGCTCGCTCGATGCCACGTCACCGGAGCGGGCGACGACCACGGTGACGCCGCGCCTCCGCGAGCACGTGTTCGCACGCGATCATCATCGCTGCACGGTGCCCGGCTGCCGGTCGGCGCGAAATCTGGAAGTACACCATATTATTGAACAATCATGTGGCGGCGGTCACGACATCACCAATCTTTCGGTGTTATGCACAGGCCACCACACTGCCATTCACAATGGCCTTCTGATGATGGCGGGAAAGGCACCTTATGATATCAGGTTCCGCTGGGTCTACGGTCCGCCGCTGCCCGCTGGACTCACTCCAGCGGCGCGCGAGGCGATGATCCGGCAGCGGATCGAGGAGATCGTGGCCGGTGGGTACTCCGAACCCACGCCGGTGCCGGGGATGCGACGTCCCAGCTGGGAGACTGAGCCAATCGACAGCGATGCGGCAGCTTCGGTACCCAGCTGACGGAGGAAGGGCACCTCGACACATCCCGCTGTGAGAGGAGACACGCGGCCGGCTACGGCAGGAACCGGGTGCGCTCCTCGGCGCTGACCATCTGGCAGGCGTCGGCGTGGCCCCAGATCCGGAGGCGGACGGCGGCGAGCGCCCGGTAGCCGAGATCGAGGACGAAGCTCAGGACCCAGCGCATGGTGTGGGCCCAGCGCCAGGGGGCGCGCAGGTGCTTGCAGGCGTGGAGCACGGCCTTGCTGCGGAGGTGGGCGCGGCCGTCGCCGACGTAGACCATGGTGCTGATCGCCTGGGGGATGCGCGGGTAGTGGCGGCGGAGCTCGGCGGCGGTCGGGCCCTGGAGCGGGGCGAACCGGATGTCGTGGTCGCGCTCGTGGTCGAGGATGAAGCGGACCGACTTGGCGCAGAAGCCGCAGTCGCCGTCGTAGAGTACGAGCGGGCCCTGAGGATGACGCAGGTCGCGCGGCGGGCCGGCGCGCGTGAAATCGACGACGACCATGGTGAAAGCTTGCCGCGTTTCCCGGCGGCGGCAACGCCCGCTGCGGGAATGCCCCGCCCGGGAGGTCTCCGCGCCAGCCGCGCCGGTGCTCGGCCTGCTATGCTCGAGTGTGGTCGCAACGATCCTGCGGATCCTGCTGGGCAGCACGGTATCGGCCGGCATCCATGCCTATCTGTGGCTGCGGCTGGTCCGCCCGGCGCGGCTGTCGCGGCGCTGGCACATCGCGGCGACGCTCGGGCTGATCGCGATGTATCTATCGATCCCGATCACGACGACGAGCCGGATGTACGCGCCGGAGCTGTCGGCGACGCTGGGCTGGATCGCGCTGCCGTGGATGGCGCTCGCGGGGCTGACGTTCGTCACGCTGGTGGTGTTCGACGGGCTGCGGCTGACGGGGTGGATCGTGCGGGCGAGCCGGCGCTCGGCGACGGGGGCGGCCGAGGTGCCGCAGCTGTCGCGCCGGCAGTTCCTGACCCGGGTGAGCGGCGGCGCAGCGCTCGCGATCGGAAGTGGTAGTGTCGCGACCGGCATGGCCCAGGCGCGCGGAGAGCACGCAGTCGTCGATGTCGAGGTCGGGCTGGCCAAGCTGCCGCGCGCGCTCGACGGCTTCACGATCGTCCAGCTGTCGGACCTGCACACCGGCATGACGATCGATCGCGCGTTCGTCCAGCGCGTGGTCGATCACACCAACCGGCTGTCGCCCGATCTGATCGCGCTGACCGGCGATCTGGTCGACGGCAAGGTCGAGGATCTGCGCGACGATGTGGCGCCGCTCGCGCAGCTGCGGGCGCGGCACGGCGTGTTCGCGATCACCGGCAACCACGAGTACTACGCGGGCGCCGACCCCTGGATCGCCGAGATCACGCGGCTCGGGGCGCGCTACCTGCGCAACGAGCGGGTGGTGATCGGCGACGGCGCCGCGAGCTTCGACCTGGCGGGCGTCGACGACTACAGCGCCACGGGCTGGCCCGGCCACGGCGAGGACCTCCCGGCCGCGCTCGCCGGCCGCGATCGGTCGCGCGCGCTGGTGCTGCTGGCGCATCAGCCGCGCCAGGTCCGCCGCGCGGTGGGCCATGGCGTCGATCTCCAGCTGTCGGGGCACACGCACGGCGGCCAGATCTGGCCGTGGCACTACATCGCGCGGATCCAGCAGGGCGGGCTGCTGGCCGGCCGTTACTAGGTCGGGGGCACCCAGCTCTACGTGACGCGCGGCTGCGGCTACTGGGGCCCGCCGGTCCGGCTGCTCGCGCCGCTCGAGATCACCCGGGTGATCCTGCGCGCGGTCTGAGTGGGCCGCCCGCGCCGGGGCACATCGGCCGGCCCGCGCGGCGTAGTACAACGCGGGCCATGCGCTTGTTCCTGATCGGAGCTCTCCTCGTGCCGGGCCTGGCATCGCTGCACTCCGGGGCCGCGGCGGCACCCAAGCTGACGCTCGAGCAGGTGATCGCCAAGGCGCTCGCGAGCCCGCGCGCCACGATGGCAGATAGCGACACGGCGGGCGCGCAGGCCCGGGTCGACGAGGCGGACGCCGCGCGGCTGCCGCGGGCCAAGGCGACCGCGTTCGGCACGCTCAGCCCCGAGATCCAGTGCATCGACGCGCCGTGCACGGCGACCGATCCGAAGACGTTCGCGTTCCACTTCTCGGGGCTGTTCGGCGGCGCGCAGATCGATATCACGCAGCCGATCTACACGTTCGGCAAGATCTCGCACGCCCGCAGCGCGGCCCGCGCGGGGCTCGACGCCCAGCGCGCGCTCGCCGACGAGGCGGCCGGCGATCTCGCGGTCGACGCCACGCGGGCGTACTGGGGGCTCAAGGCGGCGCGCGAGCTCGGCGGGATGCTCGACGACGGCATCGACGAGATCGACAAGGCGCTGCAGGGGCTCGACGAGCGCGGCGGCAAGGCCAAGGGCAAGGGCAAGCCGGAGGTGTCGATCCAGGACCGCCAGCGCATCGCGGTGCTGCTCGCCGAGGCGAAGGTCCAGCGCGCCGACGCGAGCCAGGCGGAGGCCGAGGCGCTCTCGGGGCTGCGCGCGGTGACCGGCATCGCCGACGCGGACATCGACGACGCGCAGCTCGCGCCGATCGATCGCACCCTGCCCGGCCGCGCCAGCGGCGAGCACCGGCCGCAGGCGGTGGCGGCCCGGACCGGGGCGCAGGCCGCCGACGAGCTGGCGGAGATGGCGACCAGCCAGTACTTCCCCGACGTCGCGGTGGTCGCCTCCGGCGTCGTGGCGAGCGCGCACGGCGTCACCCAGCCGCCGAGCCTGTTCGCCAACAACCCCTACAACCGCGCGGGTGCCGGGGTCGTGCTCGGGCTGTCGTGGACGCTCGAGCCGTGGACGGTCGCGGCCCGGGTCGACAAGGCGCGCGCCGACGCACGCAAGGCCCGCTCGCAGTCCGAGCTCGCCGCGATCGGCGCGCGGTACGACGCCGACAGCGCGCTCGCCGATGCGACCGCGGCGCACGACAAGGTGGCCGCGGCGAGCCAGGGCGAGCAGGCAGCGCGGACCTGGGTGGCCTCGGTGCTGCAAGCCGAGGCGTTCGGCACCGCGGAGGCCAAGGACCTGGCCGACGCCTACATCGCCTGGTTCCAGATGCGGGCGCGCTGGGCGCAGGCGGTCTTCCAATGGAACGTCGCCGTGGTACGCCTCGATCGCGCCGCCGGTGAATTCCACGCCGCCGGCCGCCGTCCCTAGATCACGCGCCCGCTGTCCCCGGAGCCCTCGATGCCTGCGAACTCCCCGTTCTCTCCGATCTCCGCCACCGCCTCGACCTTCTCGCCGACCTCGCCGGCGGCGCGCCGAAGGTCCCTGACCGCGCTGCGGTCGCTGGCGCGCTCGCTGGTGCTGCTCGCGCTCGGCCTCGCGCTCGGGCTCGCGTTCACCACCTCGGCCGCCGCCGCGCCGCCCCCTGCCCCGCCGGCGACGGCGCCCGCCAAGACCGGCCCCGGCACGCAGGCCGTCAAGGCCGCCATCGACACGATCGCAGCGCTGCTCAAGCAGAAGGTCGCCGCCGGCTCCAAGGAGGAGAAGGATCTCGGCTCGGCAAGCGCGCGATGGTCGACAACTGGCAGAAGGCGTCGAAGGCCCAGCAGGACGAGTTCCTCGCACTGCTCCGCGCGCTGATCGAGGACAACTACGTGCGCGGCCTGCGCGCCAACCTCGAGTACCAGGTCGAGTACACCGGGGAGTCCACGGACAAGGACGGCAACGTGATCGTCACGACCAAGATCAACACCAGGCGCAAGGGCCGGCCCTACACGATCGAGGTCGACTACGTGCTGGTCAAGGACGGCGACAAGCTGCGCGCCTGGGACGTCAAGACCGACGGCGTCGGCCTGGTCGAGAACTATCGCACCCAGTTCAACAAGATCATCGAGAGAAGAAGCAGGCCGCGAGCGGCTCGTAGCGCGCCCGCGTTGTAGGCTGCGAGCGATGTCGCAGATCGCTTCGCACCGCGAGCTGGCCGAGGCCTGGCTCGCCGAGGACTCCGATCCCACCACCGCCGACGAGCTGCGCGCGCTGCTCGCCGCCTGCGACGCCGGTGACGCGGCGGCCCAGAAGGAGCTCGCCGAGCGGTTCACCGGCGCGCTCGAGTTCGGCACCGCCGGGCTGCGCGGCACGCTCGGCGCCGGGCCGCAGCGGATGAACCGCGTGCTGGTGCGCAAGGTGTCGGCGGGGCTCGCCGCGTACCTGATCGCCAGCGTCGCCGATGCACGGGAGCGCGGCGTGGTGATCGGCCACGATGCGCGCCGGCTGTCGCGCGAGTTCGCCGAGGACACCGCGCGCGTGCTCGGCGGCGCCGGCATCCGCAGCTACCTCGCGCACCGGCCGTGGCCGACGCCGATGACGGCATGGGCGGTGACGGCCCAGCGGGCGTGCGCCGGTGTCATGGTCACCGCGTCGCACAACCCGCCCGCGTACAACGGCTACAAGGTGTACTGGGGCAACGGCGCGCAGATCATCCCGCCGCACGACACCGGCATCGCCGCGGCGATCGCCGGGATCGGCCGCAGCGATCAGCTCGCGATGCCCGCGCTCGACGAGCTCCGCGCCGCCGGCACGGTGATCGACCTCACCGAGGCACTGCACGACGACTACATCGACCAGGTCATCGCGCTGCGCGCGAGCCCCGGCGTCGACGGCCGCGGCCTGGTGATCGCGTACACCCCGCTGCACGGCGTGGGCACGCGCTCGGTCGAGCCCGCGCTGCGCCGCGCCGGCTTCCCGGGCGTCCACACCGAGCCGTCGCAGCGCGAGCCCGATCCCGCGTTTCCGACCGTGGCGTTCCCCAACCCCGAGGAGAAGGGCGCGATGGACCGCGTGCTCGCGCTGGCGCGGTCGGTGTCGGCCGACGTCGTGCTCGCCAACGATCCCGACGCCGACCGGCTGTGCGTCGCGGTCGCCGATGGCAGCGGCTATCGCGTGCTCAACGGCGACCAGATGGGCGCGCTGCTC
>VBLP01000051.1:17402-35154 GCA_005887925.1 Deltaproteobacteria bacterium
TCGGGTTCTCGGTCGGCCCGCTGGTGCGCGACAAGGACGGCGTGTCGGCGGCGGTGGTGTTCGCCGAGCTCGTCGCGTGGAACCGCGCGCGCGGCGTGACCGTGCTCGAGCACCTCGACGACATCTATCGCAAGGTCGGGCTGTTCGTGACCGAGCAGGTGTCGCTGACCCGGCCCGGCGCCGACGGGATCGCGCAGATCCGCGACACCATGACCCGGTTCCGCGGCGCGCCGCCCCGCGCGCTCGCCGGCCACCCCATCGAGGCGGTCGTCGATCTGGCGCGCGGCGAGGGCGGCCTGCCGCCGTCGGACGTGCTGGTGTTCAAGCTCGCCGGCGGCAGCCGCGTGATCATGCGGCCGAGCGGCACCGAGCCCAAGCTGAAGAACTACTACGAGGTCCGCGTCGAGGTCGGGCCGGGCGAGGCGATGGCGGCCGCCCGCGCGCGCGGCCAGGCCGACCTGGCGAGCCTGCGCGACGCCCACCAGCAGCTGCTGGCCTGAGCGCTTCGCCGGTTCCGCGCCCCGATCGTGCGGTAGGCTCGCCGCGCTCGCGGTCCGACCGCGACTTCCGCTGGACCGCCGTCGAGCTATGCCGGCGCGGCTGGTCCGTGGTCGTCAACTACGCGCGCAGCGAGGCCGAGGCCAACCAGGTCGCCGCGCGCTGCAAGGACGCCCTCGTGGTCCAGGCCGACGTCGCCGACGACGCCGACTGCCGAAAGCTCGTCCAGGCGGCGCTCGACCGCTGGGGCCACCTCGACGCGCTGGTCAACAACGCGGGCACGACCAAGTTCGTCGATCACGCCAACCTCGACGGGCTCACCGGCGACGACTTCCTGCGGATCTACCGGACCAACGTCGTCGGCCCGTTCCAGATGACCCGCGCCTCGGCCCCGGCGCTCAAGGCGCGCCGCGGCGCGATCGTCAACGTGTCGTCGGTCGCGTCGAACCTGGGCATCGGCTCGTCGATCGCCTACGCGGCGTCGAAGGCGGCGCTCAACACGATGACGTACTCGCTGGCGCGCTCGCTGGGCCCCGAGGTCCGGGTCAACGCCGTGTGCCCCGGCTACGTCGACACGCCGTGGCAGCACAACGCGCACGGCATCGACGAGGTCATCGTCTGGCTGATCGAGGGCGCGCGCCACGTGACCGGCGAGGCGATCTTCGTCGACGGCGGCCTCCACATCACGCCGCCGCGCTGACTCAGCCGCCGAGGTCGAACCGTCCGAGCAAGCCGGTGAAGCCGTAGAGGTTGAGCCGCTTGTCCTGGACCGAGGTGAACTCCGGCATCACGGCGTTCTCGACGAGGAACACCGACAGGCTCGCCGCGACCACCGGCGCGATCGCGAGCCGCGGGCTGAACCGGTAGTCGATGCCGAGCTGGACGCGCAGGAGCTCGATGCCGTGCATCGCGCTCGGCCGCGCGTCGGCGTACGTCACCCACAGCCCGCGCCAGCCGGCGCCGATGCTGACCCACGGGTCGAGCGCGCGGGTGTCCGAGCCATGCCAGACCGCCTGGACCCCGGCGGTCGCGCCGTACGTGCGGCTGCCGTCGGCGATCGCCTCGCCGTGGTGAAACCAGGCGAGCGTCC
Source organism: Deltaproteobacteria bacterium (assembly GCA_005887925.1). GTDB lineage: Bacteria > Myxococcota_A > Polyangia > Haliangiales > Haliangiaceae > JABFXX01. The sequence goes on from VBLP01000051.1 coordinate 18,991, forward strand.
CGTACACACCGGTGCTGAACCGCGCGCTGCGCCGGTACGCGAGCTGGAGCTCGACGGCGCCCCCCGGGCCAGTCAGATCTTGCACAGTGCCGATCGCGCCGGCCCCGCCGACGCCCTGGGTGTAGCCGCCGGCGAGCGCGACCTCGAAGCCGGGCCGGGTCGACGCCACCGGGCGATCGAGCGCACCGCTCAGGTCGAATGCGTCGGGATTGAGCGACTCCGGATCGGCGTGCGCCGGGCCGGCGGCGGCGATCGCCACGGCGAGGGGAACCATGTGCAGGGGCTTCACGAGACGACCGCCTTCGCGGAGCAGGCCTGGCTGCCCGTCTCGTGCTCCGTCGAGACGAGCGGTCGCTCGGGCAGGATCGCGCGAGCCATGTTCGGGGCGAGCAAACCGCGCGCCAGTGTACCGCCGGCGTGATGTCGCGGACATCCGCGGGCCCGCTCGTGCACGACTCCGGCACCTGACGGAATCGCATACAGGCTGCCCGGGCAGCCCGACGGCAAGCACTGCTGCGGGGCGGAGTCGTCGCTCGTGTCACAGCCCGTGGCAGTGACAGCGACGTGACGACAGACGTGGCCGCGCTTGCCAGGTAGGTGGATGTATTCGCCGACGACGATGCGGGGATAGCGCGGCGGAGCGGATCGCGTGCGACCCGGCGCGCGCGGCGAACTCTTCCCTTCGAAACCATGATGCACGATACGTCGGTCACCGTGGGCAGCGAGGGCGCGGGCGGCGCGGCGCCGGCGCCGCGGACCCGGATCGGGCGCTACGCGATCGAGGGCGTGCTCGGCGCCGGCGGGATGGCGGTGGTCTACCTCGCGCGCGATCCCGTGCTCGGCCGCGCCGTCGCGCTCAAGGTGCTGCGCGTCGGGGGCGACGAGCGCAGCGCGCGCCGCCTGGTGCGCGAGGGCCAGGCGCTCGCGCGGGTCTCGCATCCCAACGTGATCTCGGTCTACGAGGTCGGCCGCGAGACCGACGGGCTGATCTACATCGCGATGGAGCGCATCGCCGGCACGACGCTCGCGGCGTGGCTCGAGGCGCCCCGCGCGCAGCGCGACATCCTCGCCGTGTTCGCGGCGGCCGGCCGCGGGCTGTCGGCGGCGCACGCCGCCGGGCTGGTCCACCGCGACTTCAAGCCCGAGAACGTGATGGTCGGCGACGACGGCCGCGTGTGCGTGCTCGACTTCGGGCTGGCCCGCGCACCCGCCGGCGACGACAGCATCGATCTCGAGGATTCGCTGCGGTCGCCGTCCGATGCGCTCGCGGTCACCGCGAGCGGCGGGGTGGTCGGCACGCCCGCGTACATGAGCCCCGAGCAGTGGCGCGGCGAGCGCGCCGGCGTGCAGAGCGATCAGTTCAGCTTCTGCGTCGCGCTGTGGCGGGCGCTCACCGGCGAGCATCCGTTCGACCTCCGGTCGCGCGAGGCGCTGCGCGCGTCGGTGATCGCCGGCCGGATCCGGTGCGCGCGGACGGCGCTGCCGCGGCGGTTGCGCGGCGTGCTGCGGCGCGGGATGGCGAGCGATCCCCGGGCGCGGCTGCCGTCGATCGATGCGATCATCGGCGAGATCGCGCCGCGCGCCGCGCGGCCGTGGCTCACGCCGGCGACGGTCGTCGCGACGGCAGCCGCCGCGCTCGCGCCCTACCTCATCATCGGCGCGAGCGGCGCCGCGACCGCCGCGACCCAGGCCCCCGCGGTATCGCCCGATGGCCAGCGCGTCGCATGGCTGACCCCCGACGCCGTGACGGTGCAGGCGCTCGCGCCCGGCGGCGAGCCGCGCGTCGTGCTGCGCGGCGCGCGGGCCCACCACGCGCTGTCATGGTCGCCGGACAGCCGGCGGCTCGCGCTGATCGCCGCGGTCGCGGGCAGCGCGGCCCCGCCCGGCGTGGTCGTGATCGACGTCGCGACCGGCGCCGTGCACCGCCTCGATGACCATCTCGGCGCGCTCGCGCCGCTCGAGTGAACCATGTGGCAGACCCAGGAAGACAGCGAAGCATCCCGCCGGACCGACGCACCGGCGCGGCCGGGCCTGGTCGTGGTGTGGAGCGGCCAGGCGCCCGTCCTCGCCGCGTTCGCGATCGACGGCGACGGCGTCGTGCTCGGCCGCGACCTGGTGTCACAGCTCGCGCCGCTCGCGGCGCTCGGTCCAGGCGGGCCCGGCGACGACCGGATCTCGCGCCAGCACGCGCGGGTGCGCGCCGCCGGCGGCGCCGTCGTGGTCAGCGATCTCGGCAGCCGCAACGGCACCTACGTCGCCGGCCGCCGGCTCGACGGTGACGCGTGGGTCCATCCTCCGGCGGTGATCCGCGCCGGCCGGACGCTCGCCGTGCTGGTCGCCGACGTCCGCCCGTTCCTCGGCGCGCGCGTCGAGCTCGCCGGCGACACCGTGATCGGCCCGACCCTCGCCGAGGCGTGGCGACGGATCGAGCGCGCCGCGCGCACCGGCGACAACCTGCTGCTCACCGGCGAGAGCGGGACCGGCAAGGAGCTGGCCGCGCGCGCCTACCACGCCGCCACCGGCGCCCCCGGCGAGCTGGTCGCCGTCAACTGCGCTGCGATCCCCGCCGGCGTCGCCGAGCGCCTCCTGTTCGGCACCCGGCGCGGCGCCTACTCCGGCGCCGATCACGACGCCGACGGCTACCTGGTCGCCGCCGACCGCGGCACGATCTTCCTCGACGAGATCGGCGAGCTCGAGCCGCTGGTCCAGGCCAAGCTCCTGCGCGCGCTCGAGGCCCACGAGGTCCTGCCGCTCGGCGCTGCCCGGCCGCGCAAGATCCAGCTGCGCGTGGTCGCGGCCACCCTGCGCGATCTGCGCGACGAGGTCGGCGAGCGCCGGTTCCGCGCCGACCTCTACCACCGGATCGGCCGCCCCGAGGTCCACCTCGCCCCGCTGCGCGAGCGCCTCGAGGACATTGCCTCGCTGGTCGCGCGCGCCGCCGCGCGGGCCGCCCCCGACCTCACCGTCCAGCCGTCGCTGATCGAGGCCTGCCTGCTCCGGCCCTGGCCAGGCAACGCGCGCGAGCTGCTCGGCGAGATCCGGCGCGCCGCGCTCGCCGCCCGCGACGCCGGCGCCGGCGAACTCCGCGCCGAGGACCTCGAGCCGACCGCCGGCCTGGCCATCGCGATCCGCGGCGCCGGCTCACCTGCACCTGCGCAACCCGCCACCGCGCACGCGGCCTGTCCCGCGCCGCTCCCCGATCGCGACACGATCGCGCGCGCGCTCGCCGCCGAGCGCGGCAACGTCGTCCGCACCGCGCGCGCCCTCGGCCTGCATCGCAACCAGCTGCGGCGCTTCCTCGCCCGCCAACCCGATCTGGCGATCCGCGGCGCCGAGCCCGCCTGACAGCGCCGTCGGCCGGCGCATCGATCACCCCGTGCTCGCGATGACCGCGATCGGTTCCAGATCTCGTGTCGCCGATTCTGCATCTCGCGAGCTCGTGTCCGGCGTCGAATCCCGTGAATCGGCGCGATCCCGTGTGAGCTACGACGCATCGATCGCGCAGTGACATCCGCCATTCCATATATGATCGCGACGTCCTGCGTCGCCGCTACCCCACCGCTGCCCGACGCGGCGCGGCTCCGTGAGACGGATCGAGCGCGGCCGCGCGATGCAGCCGGATCTTCGATCATCGAGCGCTCGTGCGCGGCGGATCACCTCGACAACCGCGCGGACGTGGTATTTTTGCCGGCGATGGTGGATCCGCTGGACGACTCCACGTTCGTCATCGCGGCGGCAGCGGCGGACTGCATGGCGATCGAGACCGGCCCCGCCCCTCGACAGCTGCAGCTGGTCGTGCTGGGCGGCGCGACCGTCGCCAGCCACCTGCTCCCCGAGGCGGGCAGCGTCGCGATCGGGCGCAGCTCCCGGAGTGAGATATATGTCGATGATGCCTCGGTTTCGCGGCAGCACGCCATGCTGCATGTCGGCGAGCAGCTCGCGATCGAGGACCTCGGCAGCGCCAATGGCACGATGGTCGGCGGTGACAAGGCGCCGTCGAACCAGCCGGTCCCGGTCCGGCTCGGCGAGCTGATCCAGGTGGGGAGTGTCAATCTGCTGATCCAGGAGCGCGCCGCGCCGGCTCGCCCGCGCCGGCTGTGGTCACATGATTATTTCGAGGCGCGCGTCGAGGACGAGTGCGTGCGGGCCGAGGACTCCAGTGGCAGCTTTCTCGTGCTGCGGATCATCACCACGAATGGCGGGGCCGGTGGCACTCACAACGGCATGCCCGCCACCGGCGGTGGCATGTCTGCCACCAGCGGTGGCACCGGGGAGCTGGCCGTCCAGCACTGCCTGGTCGATTTCTTGCGCCGGTCCGACGTCATCGGCCGGTACGGTCCCAGCGAGTACGACGTTCTGCTGTGTGACACGCCCGTCGAACGAGTCGACGACATCGGCCGGCGGATCATCGCGACGCTGCGACGCCAGAGCATCAAGAGCCAGGTCCGCGCGGCGTGTTATCCCAGGGACGGACGGACCGCGCACGCGCTGATCGCGCGCCTCGCGAGCGCCGAGCCGCGCTCGGCGCCCGGCCACGCGATCATCGTCGAGCCGGTCATGCGCGGTCTGCACGAGATGGCCGATCGCATCGCGGCCTCCGACCTCGGCATCCTCCTGCTCGGCGAGACAGGCGTGGGCAAGGAGATCTTCGCCCAGACCATCCACCGCGCGTCGGGGCGCCCGGGCCAGTTCGTGGCCGTCAACTGTGCCGCGCTGGCCGATGACCTTCTGTGCAGCGAGCTGTTCGGCCACGAGAAGGGCGCGTTCACCAGCGCCGTGACCGGCAAGGAAGGCCTGCTCGAGATCGCCCACAACGGCACGGTGCTGCTCGACGAGGTCGGCGACATGCCGCTGGCGACGCAGGTCAAGCTCTTGCGCGTGATCGAGGAGCGCAAGCTGCGCCGCGTCGGCGCCGTGGCGTCGCGGCAGATCAACGTGCGGTTCCTGGCCGCCACCAACCGCGATCTCGAGGCAGACGTGGAGCGCGGCGTGTTCCGGCGCGACCTCTACTTCCGGCTCAACGGCGTGACGATCGTGATCCCGCCGCTGCGCGAGCGACGCCTCGAGATCGAGCCGCTGGCGAAGAGCTTCGCCGAGCGCACGGCGCGCCAGGCCGGCCATCCCGCGCCCGACCTCGCGCCCGAGACGCTGCGCCTGCTATGCGACTACAGCTGGCCCGGCAACGTCCGCGAGCTGCGAAACGTCGTCGAGCGCGCCGTCGTGCTGTGCCGGGGCAGCACGATCCAGCCCGAGCATCTGCCCACCGACCGGATGCGGGAGATGATCGTCACGCGCGGGCGGAGCGCCCCGCTGCGCGGCGATGCGCGGCGCGCGCCCGACGAGTGCCAGCGGATCATCGCCGCGCTCGATCGCGCCGATGGGAACCAGACCCGGGCGGCGCAGATCCTGAACATCTCTCGCCGCACGTTGATCAATCGCCTCGACGAGTTCGGGCTGCCGCGGCCTCGCAAGGACCGCGCCTAGCGCGCCTGAACCTGTACGTTGCACAACAGCATGCGCAACGGAGTTGTGCATGTTGCACAACCGCGCCGCGTAACCCGAGGAAGATCAAGCGCTGCAAACGCGCACGGATCTTTCATTGAGTGGGCCGCTCAAAGGAGAAACACCATGCTCAAGACCGTGCTCGCTACGCTCGCCGCGCTGGCTTTCACCGGATGCGTCATCGGCGATGCGTCGACTTCCAATGACGGGGCCTTCGAGCTCAGCCCGGCGCAACAGAGCGATCTCGTCAAGGCGCGCCAGGCGACCGATGCATTTCATAGCGTCGCCGCGGCCGAGGCGGCCGGCTATGGCAACTCGGGCTTGCCGTGCATCGCGGGCCAGGGCTTCCACTGGCTCAAAGGCTCGCTGCTGGGCAACCTGGACGTGACCACCCCGGCGGCCCTGCTGTACTTCCCCGACGATACCGGCGCGCTCAAGCTGCTCGCGATCGAGTGGATCACGCCGATCTCCGACCCCGCGCAGACGGCACCGACCCTGTTCGGCCAGACCTTCCATGGCCCCGAGCACGTCGATGGCGTGCCGTTCGACTTCTACGGCCTGCACGTCTGGGCCTGGCTGAGCAACCCCACCGGCCTGTTCAGCGACACGAACCCCAAGATCCGCTGCCCGTGATCGAGCTCGGAGCCCGCCGGCGGGGCCTGGCATCTCGCGGCGCACGCTGATCCACCGCCTCCATGCGCGGCGGTGGCGGCTGCAGGGCCGCGCACCCGTGCAAGCGCAGTTGCACAATCGCGTGCGCAACAATTGTGCACGTTGCACAAGCTCGCGCCGTAACAGGTGAAAAATCTAGCGGCCGCGAACGCGCACGGATCTTTCATGGGGTGAGCGCCGCCGCGCTCGCTATCACCGGGTGTGTCATCGGCGACGCATCTACGTCCAGTGACGGGACTTACGAGCTGACCTCGCTACAACAGAGCGATCTCAACCGAGCGCGCCGGGCGACCGCGGCGTTTCACGATGTCGCCAATGCCGAGGCCGCCGGCTACGCCAACTAGGGCTTGCCGTGCATCGAGGGCCAGGGCTTCCACTGGCTCAAACCCTCGCTGCTGGGCAACCACGATGTGACGACCCCCGCGGCCCTGCTGTACTTCCGCGACGACGATGGCGAGCTGGAGCTCATTGCGATCGAGTGGATCACGCCGATCTCCAGCAGCACGCAGACCGCCGATGTCCTGTTCGGTCAGACCTTCCACGGGCCGGAGCACGTCGACGGCGTACCGTTCGACTTCTTCGGCCTGCACGTCTGGGCGCAGCTGAACAACCGCACCGGCCTGTTCAGCGACACGAACCCGCGGATCAGCTGCGCTCGCGGACACCTCGACGACTGAGACGAGGGTCCCCGCCGGTGGCGATGCGACCAGCGCAGAAGAATCGTCGGCTCAGCCGGCGGGGATCTCCGCGAGCCCGAGCGCCTCGCGCAGGCGCTGGATCAGGCGATCTAGCTCGGGGAGCCGGGCGCGATCCACGGTGACGGTCCGCGCGACGCCTTCGCCATCCCGGTAGGTCAGCGTGCGGATCACACCGCCCTGCGTCGCCGGCGCCTCGTAGCGCGGTGCCAGATCGAAGAAGCCGTGCTTGCGCAGGACGCGCTCGACGGTGTCGCGGGGCTTCGCGAGCGTGCCGCGGCGCGCCGCGGCGGGATCGACCGTCCAGTCCGCGTCGCGCGCGGGCTCGCCGGCGTTCTGGTGGGCGTAGATCGTCCCGTCGTCGTCGATCCGGACGAAGTAGTTGCCGACCCGGGTCGGCAGGTGCGTGCGGTGCTCGAGCTCGAGGATCATAGCTGCAGCCTCCTCGGAGCCGCGGGGCCGGGTGACGCAGCGCCCGTGGCGGCCACCGGAACGATGACGATGGCGATCGGCGTCGCCAGGAGCGCGGCGAGCGCAGCGACGTCGGCGGCGGGCAGCGCGTCGATCCCGGTCAGCAGCACGGCGGCGCCGCGCTCGGCGGCCCGCGCCAGGATGTCCGCCGCACAGGCGACCGCGCCGTCGGGCGCCGCCCGCAGCCACGCAGCGGCGAGCTCGAACAGCTCGAGGCCGGCGGCCGTGCACAGCGCCGCGGCGGCAGACGCAGGCGTGCTGCTCGCGAGCTGGATCGCGCCGGGCGCGCCGCTGTCGAGCTGGCGGCGGAGCGCCGCCACCGAGGGGCCGAGATCGGCCGGCAGCGCGGCCTCGGCGCCCGGGCTCGGCGCGAGCCGGCGGCAGCGCCGGTCCAGTGGACCGGCGGCGCTGCACGCAGCGCGATCGAGGGCGACCAGCGTCGGTGGCCGGACCGCCGCGCCGAGCTCGAACACGACCTCGCGCGGCAGCGGATAGGCGGCGAGGTGCGTGGCGGCGGCGGACGCCGGCGGCTCGACGATCTGCGCCCACCACGCGGCGCGCTCCGTGCGACTCGCGGGGAGAAGCTCGACGGTGGCCGCGCCGAGATCGCGAGCGGCGTCCGCCGCGGCGCGCGGATCGGGAGGCAGCGCCACCACCACCGGCGTGGGCAGCGCGGCGAGCAGGGCGGCGAGCGCCGGGCTCCACGACGGCGCCTCGACGAGCACGCTGGCGTCGCGGACCAGCGCGGCCGCCGCGAGCGCCGCACCGGCGCCGAGCGCGCCGTCGACGTCGGTGGCGAGCACGCCGCGGTCGCGGGCGTGCGCGGTGGCCGCCGCGACCCAGCCGGCGCCGTCGTCGCGGCCGCCCGTCACGACGATCCGGCGCTCGCCGATCACCGCATCGGTCGCGGGCAGGACATGCGCGCGCCAGCCATCGCGGCGAGCGCACAGCGCGCGGCCGTGCTCGCGGACCCCGGGCGGCAGCGGCGGAGCCTCGCCGGCCACGACCCAGCTCAGCGCCGCCGGTGTCGCCACCGCATGCGCCCCCTCGAGCGCGATCAGCCCGAGCGCCACCGCGCGCGACCACGCCGCGGCGAGCGCGGCGGGCTCGGCCCCCGTCGGGTCCACCAGGTCATCGATCAGCCAGCGCGGCGTGGCCAGGCTGTCGGCGACGGTCCGGACGAACCAGTCGTACGTGCGATCGACGGCGCGGCCCACGACGACGGTCAGCAGATCGCCGCCGGGACGGCCGAGGCCGGCGCGGGTCGCCAGCGCGGTGAGCCGGCCGAGCGGCGAGTCGATGGCGACGTCGCGGCGCTGCCATTCCTCATCGAGCTCGGCGCCGAGCCGGTCGACCAGCGCCGGATCCGTGCCGGGAGCCGGCTGACCGGTGAGGAACGCCGCGAGCAGCGGCGCGACGTCGGGGGCCGGTGCGGTCCGCGCACGTGCGGCGGCGTACCAGCCGCCATGCACGGCGAGATGACGGCGGACCAGGGCCCGCAGCCGCCAGCCGAAGCGTGAACCCGCGGTCATCGCGTGCTCAGATCGATCAGCGCCTGGCGGACCCGCGAGAACGCGGCGACCTCGGTGCTCTCGACGGCGACGGCGGCGTGCCGGCCGTCGAGCACGATGTCGAGCTCCTCGCGGTAGCCGTCGGTCGTCGCCCGGTTCGGATCGGTGCTCAGCGGCGGCAGGCTCATCGCACCGCTGGTCTGGATCAGGTGGCCGAGCTGGTCGCGCTCCGCCGAGGTCAGCCGGTAGCGCGGCGCGGCCGGGTACGGCGTGCTCCACACCGTGCCGGACGCACACTCGGCCTGGTTGGTCGCGGTGAACACCGCGCCGTGGTCGTCGACCTTGATCCGCTCGTTGCCCAGGCAGGTCGGGTGCCTGGTGATCCGCCGGAACTCGACCGAGAACACCGGTGCGGCCGCCACGCCGGCCGGCTCGGGCCGCGGCGATTCGCGGGGACTGTCGCCGCGCTGGTTCGTGCACGACAGCAGCAGCAGCGCAGCGAGCAGCTTCATGTGGTCAAGCTCCAGTCGGCCTGGGTGAGCGTCGGCGCGGTCATCTTACCGAGCGCCTCCCACAGCGTCACGTAGTGGCGCGGCAGGACATCGACACCGGCCGACATCTGGCTGCTGGTGTTCTGGCCATACGTCGTGGCCTGCAGGCCGGCCGACGTGACGAGCGCATCGTACTTGGTCTGCACGCCGGCGAGCGGACCGGAGGTCGCGTTCGCGTACTCGTCGGGCATGCCCAGCATGTGGCCGAACTCGTGCTCGCTGACCGAGTAGCGATTGCTGCTGTAGGTGGTCTCGAATGCCGTGTCGACGACGACATCGACCCGGCGATTGGCCGCGTCGTTGGGAGAGCCGACCGCACCGTGCGGCGTGATGGCGAGCGGCTGCCGCATGCCGGTGGCGCGCAGGATCCCGGCGACGTACTCGGCCCGGCGGCGCGACAGATCGGTATTGTGGCCGGGATCGCCCTCGGCGCTGGCAAACCCGTCGATCTTGATCGGGATCAAGGCCTCGAGCTTGTGCTTGGCAGCCGGGGCCGTGGCCTCGTCGCGGTTGAACTGCCCCGGGTGTGCGGCGGCCGCTGCGAGGCCGGCCTCGAGGCGCTGGCGCTCGGTGGTCGCCACCGAGCCGCTGTTGAAGTCCGGGTTCTCCCGGTTATCGGACTGCCAGAAGTCGCCGGTCGGCTGCTTGGTCGGATCGAGCAGGTGCTCGTTGTGCGTTCCTGATTTGTAATCGATGCCTGGCCCTGCGCTCTTGTGGACCGTGATCGCGAAGTGCGCGGAGGCCTTGTCGGCGTGCTCGACCGGCGTGACCAGGGCGATCGCGAAGAACTCCGTCCAGCACCTACGTGCGCCCGGGTTCTCTTCCCTGTCGCGGTCAGAACTCGTCGCCGGGACACGCGTCGAAGCCCGCCGGGATGTCCTGCACGGCAGTGTTTGCGTCGATCGTGAGCAGGAAGTTGATCAGGTCGCGCTTGCGGGCGGCGATGTCGTCGGGCGTGCCCTGGTGCAGCCACACCGCGCTGCCGGCCTCGGCGTGCGGCCGCCACTTCGGGTCGTCGAACAGCTCGGCCAGCGTGCGCGCGCCGCCGTGGTGCAGATACGGAGCGCCGAGGGCGAGGCCGTAGAGCGCCGGCGGGTTGAGGCCGAGCCGGCCCTGGGCGCGCGCGACGAAGCTGAGCTTGGTCGGATCGAACTTGACCTCGAGCGCCGCGGTCGCGGCGGCGTCGCCGGGCACGCCGAACGTGCCGACGTTGCGCAGCACGCACGACAGCTGGTTGGGGCCGATCGCGCCCTGCGCCTCGTCGGCGTCGAACAGCGCCGAGGTCGGCTGGGTCGAGATCTGGAGCGTGTTGAAGCTCCACGCCTGCGCGCCGACGCTGGCCGCGCTGGGAAACGCCGGCGGAGCCTGGAACGGCGTGCCGAGCAGCTGCTGGGTGCGCGTGGTCGTGCCGCGGAAGAACTGGCGCGACGCCGTCCAGCCCGGGCCGCCGTGGCAGGCGACGCAGCCGGCCGCGCTGGGATCGGCGCCCTGCGTGCCGGCCTTGGCGAACAGCGCCGCGCCGCGCGCGACCGATGCCGGGTCGAGCGTGCGTAGCCCGCGCGACGGCCGGATCGTCTTCACGAACGCCTCGATCTGATCCCAGTTGCTGGTGCAGCCGCCGGGCTTGTTCTGGAGCTCGCGCGCCGCGGCCGACGCCACGTCGGTCCCCGTCGCCGACGACTTGCCGTCCTTGTAGCCGTCGAGCGCGAGCGGGCGGGCCACCTCGTCGGGCTTGTTGCAGCCCGACGGGCCCGGATCGGTGATCGCGCCGAGGCCGCCCGACACCAGCCGCGTGTTGCGCTCGAAGTCGTGAACCTCCTTGAAGATCGCGCTCCAGTTGAGCACGCGCTGCTCCTGCGCGCGGCCGGGCGCGTGCGAGAACGTGCCGTCCATCGAGATCGTCTGGCGCGGACCGGCCGGGAACACCCACGTGATGTTGTCGGTCAGCCCGTCGGGGTGGCACGAGCCGCACGCCTCCCAGCTCTCGCTCGACCACCGGCCGCGCGCGGTGAAGTAGAACCGGCGCCCGGCCTGCACGTCCTTCTCGGCGGCCGCGATCGCGTCCGACTCGACGGTCTTGACCAGCGCCTGGCTCGCGAGGTCGACGATGCCGAGGTTGCGCGTGACCCAGCAGTTGACGTAGGCGCGCGCCGCCTGGTGCGCGATGACCAGGCCGGTCGGGGTCTGGCACGCCTGCGCGCCGCCGGCCGGTGCGACGCCGATGTCGATCTGCTTGTTCGCGCCCGAGCCCAGCGTGGGGCCACCGGCGCCGAGCACGACGCGCTGGATCGCATCGCCGCCCTGCGACAGCACGTAGGCGACGTCGCTGCCGACAAAGCCCACGTCGATCAGGTCGGCGAGGAAGTTGCGGGGCGGCGCGCCCGGCGTGGTCCTGGGATCGGGCACCTGGTCCTTGACCAGCTTGGCGAGGTTCATCGTGCCCAGCGCGCTGGTGTCCTGCTGGTGGAGCTGGAGGTCGGCGACCTCGAGCACCGGCTGGACGTTGAGGTTGAACTTGACCGGCGGCGCCGGCGACGCCGACACGCTGGTCACGTAGAGCTTCGCGCCGACGACGATCGCCGACGCGAGCTGGTTGGGTGAGGTCTGGACCGGCGCGAGCACCGTGCCGTTGAGATCGGTCGGCGCGAACCCCGACGAGATCGGCGCCAGCGTGATCGCCTGGACCGGCTTGAGATCGGCCAGCTTGTACAGCCGGATCCGGCCGGTGCGGCTCGTGTCGCTGCCCTCGGTGCCGGCCGGCTCGCCGAAGAACTCGGGCACGACCAGGAGCTCGTCATCGTCGCTGGCATCGCCGTTGTTGGTCACCGCGAGCGCCTTGGGGTGATCCGGCTCGTCGATCGTGCCGGTCACCTTCATCGTCGCGGTGTCGATCACGCTGACCCGGCCTTCGGCGAGCTCGGCGACGAACAGCCGCTTGCCGGTCGGCGACAGCGCGACGCCGGTCGGCTCGGAGCCGACGTCGACCGGCGCGCTGACCACGGGGCTCGTGGTCAGCCCGGTGATCTTCACGACCGTCCCCGCCGCGCGGTTGGCGACGAACGCGGTGTCATCGTCGGGGCCGATCACGACCGAGCTCGGCTCCTTGCCGGTCTTGACGTTGGCGACGCGGGTATCCGTCATCGTGTCGAACACCGAGACCGAGTCGGTCTCGGGATTGACCATCACGACGAACCGGTCGCTGCCGGTGATCGCGACCGTCCCGGACTTCGAGGGCCGCGCGAGGATCGGCGGGTTGCCGGCGGTGGTGTCATCGTCGCCGCTGCTGCTGCAGCCGCCCAGCCACGCACCGGCCGCGGCGAGCACGAACATCAAACGAAAGCTCTGTGTCATCGAATAAGGGCTCCTTCCCGACCCCTCCCATAGCGACCCGCGTGCCACGCAACGCGGCAGTCAAGATCGACGACAAACCGCACAGTTGTGTACGTTCCGTACAACCGGCGTCACAAGATTTCCACTGGCCGGCCTGGCCCGGCCAGCGAACGAGGCCACGCGGTGATCTATGCTCCCCGCATGGTGCGCTGTGGTGTCCTGCTCGTGGTCCTCGGTGCCTGCGGCTTTCAGGGCAGCGGACGGCAAACGGCGCAGCCCGATGACGCCGCGCCGGCGATCGACGCGCCCACCGGCGTGATGACCGACGCGGCGACCAAGGATGCAGCCCCGGCGATGTTCTGCGACCCGAACGATGACAAGCTCGTCGCATGCTACGAGTTCGAGAACGACACACTCGATCGGTCCAGCAACCAGCTCGATGCGCAGATGACGGGCGTGTCGTATGGCGGCGGCAAGTTCGGCCAGGCGCTCGTCGTCGACGACAACAGCGCGGGCGATACCACGGATAAACCAGTCCTCAACCTCATCGCGCTGACCATCGAAGCGTGGATCAACCCGTCCCAGCTGCCGGATGAAAGCAACAAGGCATACGTGCTCGACGTGAACAACCAGTACGCGCTCTACATCGACCACAACGGCGATCTATTCTGCACACTGATCGGCGGCCCATCGCTGTCGACGATGTCGACCGGCATCTGGGTGTCGACCGGTGGCTGGACACACGTCGCCTGCACGTTCGACGGCATCACCCAGGCGGTGATCTACGTCAACGGCGCCGTGGCCAAGACCAACCCCGGCAACGGAGCACTCGGAACCGGCGGCACCACCGGACTATCGATCGGAGGCAACAATCCATCGTCGAGCGGCAACGGGCGATTCAACGGATCGATCGATCAGCTGCGGCTGATGAAGGTCGCGCGGACCACGGCGCAGATCTGCAGCGACAGCGGCAAGACGCTGCGCCGGTGAGCACTCAGCACAGCCGGGCGAGCGGCAGGAGCGCGACCTCGGCGGCCGGCACGCGGCGCAGCTCGCCGCGAGCCGCAGCGTGCGGATCCCGCCGTGCTTGCGGCCGCGCGCGGCCTGGGTCGCCCAGCCGCCGAGCTCGGTCAGGCACTTGTTGTGACCGGTGTGGCCCGCGATCTGGGTCAGGCCGAGCGGCAAGGTCCGCGGATCGAACCGGCGCGGTCGCGGCGCGGCCAGGCCCCAGGCGCGATCGGCGCCGCGGCGGTCGGGGTTGGTCGGGCGATGGTAGAGCAGGCCGCCGCCCTCCTCGCCGGGGATGCCGGCGACGTGCAGCGGCTCGAGCGACAGCGGGGTCGGGATGCCGCGCAGCCAGTCGGCGCGGACCTCGTCGATCGCGGTGGCGAGCCGGGTCTGCAGCGTCGCCGCGATCGGTGTCGGCTCGGCCGGTGCGCCGAGCATGGCGAGCTCGCGGCGCGTGATGCCGGCGTGGGTCAACAGGACCACGCGGCCGTCGGCCAGCTCTCCGACCAGCGCGAGATCGAATCGCCCGGCGAGCAGGAGCTCGATGATCAGGGCGCGCTGCTCGACCGAGAACGATGCGTAGTCGCGGCCGGCGAGGCCCGAGCTCGGCAGCTCGGGGAACGCCGCGAGGAACCGCGCGTTGCAGGCGGGGTCGCCGTCGAGCGCCTGCGCGAACGCGCGCGCCGCCGCGAACCGCTCGTCGCTGATCGCGACCAGCTCCATGACGCGCGACGCGTCGTGGTTGCCGAGCAGCAGCCGGACCTGCGAGGCGTCGTGGCCGGCGAGCCAGCGCAGCAGCCGCAGACCCTGTTGCCCGGCGCTCTGCCAGTCGTGGAAGTCGTAGTCGAAGTGATCGCCGATCGAGACCAGGACGACGTCGCCGGCGAGGCGGTCACCGTCGAGCGCAGCGTGGCGATCGAGGACCTCGAGGAGCTTGTCGAACGGCCCCTGCGGATCGCCCATCACCAGGGTGCGGGTCATCCGGCCAGCCTAGCGCACGGCGTCGCCCTTGCGAACCATCCGGGCGCGGGCACCGGCGAGCCGCCGGCTACGGGGCGCGCGGCGGCGGCACCGCGTCGAGCATGGCGAAGAACCGGTCCATCTGCTCCTTCTGGCGCGGCGGCATGTAGTCGAAGTTGTGGCCGCGGTCGATGATCTCCCAGTACTTCTTGGACTCGACCCGGACCAGCTGCTCGCGGATCGAGCGCAGCCGCTCGCGATCCTCGCCCGCCATGTCGGCGGCGATCTGCGCTGCGCGGCCATCGACCCCGGCGGCGAGGTAATAGCAGGCCAGCTTGATCTGCGCCTTGCGGATGCCCTGGAGGCCGGACTCCTGGCGCTTGAGCCGGAGCGGCTGATCGAGCTCGAGGAACATGACGAGGATCTTCTCGTCGAGGCCGTCGATGTTCTGGGTATGGGCGAACTCGCACAGCGCCGACACGTCGTACGCGACGGTCTCGGTCACGAAGCCGAGCTGCATGTCGTAGCTGGTACGGCCGTAGTAGATCATGTGGCGCACGCCGGCGAGCGCGATGTCCTCGGCGCCGCCCCGGATCATGCTCTCGACCAGCAGGCGATACTGGTTCATCACGTTGTACGCGGTGCGCACGGCGCGGGCGTTGAGCGCGGCGCGCAGGTAGCTGTTCATGAACCGGAACACGAGCTCGACGACGGCGCGGTCGCCGCGTGCGTGCGCCGCCTCGCCGATGTAGCGGGTGTCGATCGCGATCAGGTAGTTGATGTCGGGCATCTCGCCCTGGGCCTCGGCGTAGATGCCGAAGTACTGGCGCAGCGCCTTCCACTCGAGCCAGGTCCGGTCGGCCTCGAGATCGCGCAGCGACTCGGGGTCCATCGCCACGAAGTCCGGGTTGTCGCGGATGTGCTCGCCGATCTGGAACCACCGCGGGTCGGCGCGGTTCTTGACGTCGAGGTAGCCGACGACGAAGTCCTTGATCGCGTCGACCGCGCGGCTCGCGATGATCTTGTCCTTGCCCGAGATCGAGTTCGACGTGATGTCGGTGAGCTCTTCCATCGCGGTGAGCACGCCGGCCTGCGCCGCGACCGCTTGCTCGGGCGCGCTCGTGACCGCCTGCACGACGGTGTCGACCGCTTGCTCGCGGATGCGCGCGACGATGCTCTGCGCGGTCGCGCACATCATCGAGAACACCGCGGCGCGCGGCACGAACTCGTTGTGCAACGACAGGCTGATCGCGACGCCGACCACGCAGGTCACGACGTAGTACGCCATCACCATCACGTTGCGCCGGTCGCGCAGGAACATCTGCGCCACGCCGGTGTAGCGCTCGGCGGTGAGCTGGACGAGCAGCGACACCACGGTGATCACGATGCCGAGCACGGCGGCGGTCATCCCGGCCAGGCCGGACAGCGCGTCGGAGATCAGGGTGGGCTCGAACCTGACATAGC
>VBLP01000347.1:0-7979 GCA_005887925.1 Deltaproteobacteria bacterium
CTCGCGCCGTCGATGCTGCAGATGATCCCGACCACCGCCGGCCACCTCCGGCCGACTTTCAACGTGGTGATCTCGAACGTCCCCGGGCCCGACCAGCCGCTGTACTTCCGCGGCGCGCGCCTCGAGGCGTCCTATCCGATGTCGATCCCCGTCCACGGCCAGGCCCTCAACATCACCTGCACCAGCTACGCCGGCACCGTGTGCTTCGGCTTCACCGGCTGCCGCGATACCGTACCACACTTGCAGCGGCTCGCCGTTCACTGTGGCGAGGCACTCTCCGAGCTCGAGCACGCGGTGCACCATGGCTGATCTGGTAGTCGAGACCACCTCCGGCAAGGTACGCGGCGAGCGCCACGGCGACGTCGCGATGTGGAAGGGCATTCCGTATGCGGCACCCGCCGTCGGTGCGCTGCGGTTCCGGCCGCCGCGGCCGCCCGAGCCGTGGCGCGGCGAGCGCGACGCCACCCGGTTCGGCACCGTCGCCGCCCAGTCGCGCGATCCGCGGATCACCATGCTGAGCGGCGTCACCGACAAGGTCGTGTCCGGCGAGGACTGCCTGCACCTCAACGTGTTCGCGCCCGTCGACGCCGCCGGTGCGCCGGTCATGGTGTGGATCCACGGCGGCGCCTTCATCATGGGCTCCGGCTCGACGCCGCTGTTTCACGGCCACCCGTTCGCCGATCAGGGCATCGTCGTGGTCACCCTCAACTACCGCCTCGGCCTGCCGGGCCTGCTCTACCTCGGCGACCTCGCGGGCGGCCGCGACGAGGGCAACTGCGCGCTGCTCGATCAGGTCGCCGCGCTGCGCTGGGTCCAGGGCAACATCGCCGCGTTCGGCGGCGATCCCGCCTGCGTCACCGTCATGGGCGAGTCCGCCGGCGCGATCTCGATCGGCACGCTGCTCGCCATGCCCGCCGCGCGCGGCCTGTTCCATCGCGCGATCCTCCAGAGCGGCGCCGCCGCCCTGTCGCCGCCCACCCGCGCCGACGCCACCGCGCTCGCGCGCCGCGTGCTCGCCGAGCTCGGCGCCACCGTCGATCAGCTCGCCGAGGTCCCGATCGATCGCCTGATCGAGCTCCAGGACGCCATCGGCCGCACGGCGGGCTTCGCCGCGTTCGCCCCCGATCCCGCCTGCGTCACCGTCATGGGCGAGTCCGCCGGCGCGATCTCGATCGGCACGCTGCTCGCCATGCCCGCCGCGCGCGGCCTGTTCCATCGCGCGATCCTCCAGAGCGGCGCCGCCGCCCTGTCGCCGCCCACCCGCGCCGACGCCACCGCGCTCGCGCGCCGCGTGCTCGCCGAGCTCGGCGCCACCGTCGATCAGCTCGCCGAGGTCCCGATCGATCGCCTGATCGAGCTCCAGGACGCCATCGGCCGCACGGCGGGCTTCGCCGCGCTCGCCCCCTACCTCGACGGCGTCACCGTGCCGCGGCTGCCCGGCGACGTGATCCGCGACGGCGGCGCCGCCGGCATCCCGCTGCTCCTGGGCAGCAACCGCGACGAGTGGACGCTGTTCGAGGTCCTGCTCGGCGAGGTCACCGTCGAGCCATTCCAGGCGCCGCTGCGCCACCGCCTCGGCCCGCTCGCCGATCAACTGCTCGAGCTCTACCGCGCCAACCACCGCGGCGGCTCGCTGCAGCGCGCCTGGGTCGATCTCATCGGCGAGTTCGCCTTCCGCATCCCCGCGATCCGCCTCGCCGAGGCCCAGTCCAGCCACGCCACCCCCGTCTACATGTACCGCTTCGACTGGCCATCTCCCGCCTTCGGCGGCCGGCTCGGCGCCGCCCACGCCCTCGAGCTGCCCTTCGTCTGGAACCGCCTCGACCTGCCGATGGCGCCGATCCTCCTCGGCCCTGACCTCGCCTCGCTCCAGCCCCTCGCCACCGCCGTCCACCGCACCTGGGCCCAGTTCATCCGCACCGGCGATCCCAACGGCGCCGGCCTCCCCGACTGGCCGCGCTACGACCCCGTTCGCCGCGCCACCCTGCTCATCGATCGCGACAGCCGCGTCGCCGACGACCCCGCCGGCGCCGCCCGCGCCCTCTGGCCGCTGCCCTGGCCGGCCGCATAGCGCTGGGTTCGCGCGGTGCTCGCACCGGATCGCCAGGACCAAACGTCCAGCCCCCGGTGCGCTCGCCCCATGTGCCAGTTCCCCGGCTACGAGGTTCCTGTCGCAACGACCATCGAGCGACCTCGGGAGATCACGAGGTCGGCTTGTGACCGGCTGCGCGCGACGTGCTCGGGACCTGCAGGGCGCGCCCGCTCACAATCCTGCACCTCGAGCGTATGCTCCTGTTTCCACGTCCGACCTCAGGCCACAGCTCGACGGGCCGACGTCTCGCGTGACCTTGGACGCACCTGGCGTTCCCCGGCTCCGAGGTTCCTGTCGCAACGACCATCGAGCGACCCCGGGAGATCACGAGGCCGGCTTGTGACCGGCCGCGCGCGACGCGCTCGGGACCTGCAGGGCGCGCCCGCTCACAACCCTGCACTTCGAGCGATCGCTCCTTTTCCGGAATGAATTGTCGTGTTCGGAGAGGAGGGCGCACCAGCCTTGCTTGTCACTCTTCGGCATCGCAGCCGCGGGAACCGGCACTCGCTCCTGGCCTTCGACCCTCTCGATGCTGGGCTCAGTGGGGCCTGCTCGGCACATCACGTGCGCTGATCGTTCCGGCTTTCTTCCAGCCCTCTGCCAGGATCCACGTCCTGGGCCTGAACACGATGAGCGGATCGTAGGTCTCGCGGATCGGCCACATCCAGGGCCTGTCCTCCCAGCGCCTGTCCTCCAGCTCTACCCAGTCGGGGAACAGAATCCCCGTCGAGAACGGGTCCACCAGCCACGTGCTCGCCAGACCTTGCAGATCCTCCTTGTGGTGGCGCCAGTTGCCCAAGATGTACCGGATGGTGTGGTGCGCCTGCGTCGGCGTCTTGATCACGTTCACGTGATAGCGATCGGTGAACACCTTGCCGCGGCGCCGGCGTGTGCCGTCCCCGAGCACCGTGTTGATGTTCCTGGCCACCGAGACCTGAAAACCCTGCATCCCGCGGGCGAGCGCCGCCTTGTGCTCGGCCTCGACGAGCATGTGGACATGGTTGCGCTGCAGGCTGATGTGCACGATCCGGAACCGCTCGCGCATCGCCGCCGTGATCGTGGCATCGCGCATCGCCTTGTACATCTTGCGGCGCCGGAGGCTCCCCACTCCCGGCGCCACCCGCATCACGACGTGCAGCGCATGATACGGCTTGAAGTCTGGCCGCGCCTCGTGCCGTTCGCCTGCACGCGCACCTCTCGGTTTGCGTCCAGCACCGCGCCGCTTGCCACCGCGCCGGAACAGCTCCTGCTGCACATGACGCCTGCGCCCGTGCTTCGACTTCGCCGACCTCATGGGAGTTGAGTAACCACGCGGCTCGTAGTTGTCAACTGAATCGGCAGCTGTGGTCGATACGCAATAGTTGTCACGAGCTGCTTACACGCGTCGCTGCGCCGCTGTACCCCTCAGCGCGGCAGACCGGCGAGCCTGCCGTTACATAGACCGTCCAGAGTGTCGGGAACCGGCGCGTACCCGACGAGGTCGCTGGCAACCCTCGAGCGGGATCCTGCGCAGACCATCGGGCGGCCTGATGGAGAACGGGTCGGGCTGATGACCCGCGCCGCGGCGAGCCAGGATCACTCGGACGCGGCTCACAGCCCTCCTTCCGTTCTCCACAGGCCTGGCCCTCGACCCTGGGCTCCGTGGCAGAGTTTGTATTTTGGATCTGATTCAGAGAGGCTCATTCGATTGTTCGATGGATAGATCAATGATATCCAACAATCCAGTTGACTTCTCATCCTGCTCCGGTGACATAGGAGTGTTCCATCCCGGAACGCGGCAGCGCCACCACTGGCGCAAGGACGATGGGAATAGCGGCCCGCCGGTGCAGGAACACCGACGAGCCAAGGAGCCACGATGCAGACACATCGCAGCACCCAGGTCAGGGTATCGAACGAGTCCCGGAACAGCAACTTCGAGGCAGGCACCGCGCTCGAGAATCTTCGAGCCAGGATGATCGACGTCGAGGCACTCGCCCGCGCGGCCGAGGCAGCCGCCGATGCGCTACCTGCCCCGACGAGCGATCGTCAGCGTTTGGTCTTCGGCCGGATCCAGTCGCTCGCCACGAGGACCTCCGAGCACGCAAGCGCTTCGCTCCGCTTCGCGAACCTGCAGGTCAGCGCGCTCGTCGCGCAGATGGAAGCACGCCGGAAGGCAGCGGCCGGATAAGCGGTCGAGCTGCGGCCCGAGGTCGGACGTGGAGTCGAGCCTGTCGAGAAGATCGAGAGGCGAGGGATGCTGGTGCGCCTTCCTTCTCTCCGAACTCAAACAAATTCATTCCGAAAAGGAGCGTGCGCTCGAAGTGCAGGATTGTGAGCGGGCGCGCCCTGCAGGTCCCGAGCACGTCGCGCGCGGCCGGTCACAAGCCGGCCGCGTGATCTCCCGAGGTCGCTCGATGGTCGTCGCCGCAGGAACGTCGGAGCCGGGGAATGGCAGGTGCGTCCAACAGGGGCGAGCGCGCTGAGGGCTGAAGCCGCAGCTCGATGCGGTGGCCGGCGAGCACCACGCGCCGCGTGGCGCAATGCAGGTGCGGCTCGGTGTCCGCCGAGCGGACGGCTACTTGTCGACGGTGACCTTGACCGACGGGGCCCAGGCCTTGACCGCTCAGCGCTTGCGGCTGAACAGGCCGCCGGTCCTGGCCGCCTGCAGGCGGGCCTCGATCGCGCGGACCTCGCTGGCGGCGTCGGCGTGGTTGGGCTTGAGGTCGAGGACCTCGTGGAAGTGGCGGAGCGCTTCCTTGTCGCGGCCGAGCATGCGCTCGACGCGGCCGAGGTAGAACCGTGCGCGCTCGGGGCGGACGGACTTGAAGACGGCGCGCTCGAGGGCCTTGCGGGTCTCGGCGCCGATCGCGGCCTTGTCACCGGCGGCGCAGAACTTGGCCCACGCGAGCATGCCGGCGTAGTCGACGTCGGCCGGGTTGAGATCGCAGGCGGTCTTGAACTCGAGGATCGCTTCGCCGGGCTGGTCGCGCTTCATCGCGAGCTCGCCGCGGCGGAACGCTTCCTCGGCGGTGGCGGCGTTGTCGGTCGACACGCGGGACGGCACCGGGCTGCCGGTCGATGTGCGGGTCAGCGATGGATCGGTCGGGGTGCGCTGGTCGCGCGGGGTGCGCTGGTCGGAGAACCCGCCCGACGGGGTGCGCTGATCGGTGAAGCCGCCCGACGGGGTGCGCTGATCGGTGAAGCCGCGGACCACGGCGTCGTTGGGGGTGACGGTGCGGGCCACCGCGGGTCGCGATGCCGACGCCGGGCGGGCCGGCGGCGGGCCGGCGGTGGTGGACGCTCTCGCCGCGGCGGGCGGCGCCGGCGTGGCGCTATCGCTGAACCTCGGGCCGTCGTCGGTCTCGGTGCGCGCGCGCGGCGGCGGCGTGGACGGGCGCGGCGGCGGCGTCGTCTGGATCGCCGATGCGGTCGGCGTGGCGGCGGGCGGGGCGGCCGGGGCCGTGGTCAACGGCGGTGGCGGCGTCGGCGAGCTCGAGCGGGTCCGGGTGTCCGAGCTGGTCCGCGGCCGGGTCGCCGCCGGCGTGTTGGTCCCGCTGTCCTGGGCGGTGATGCTGGCGTACGCGCTCGGCGAGCCGGTGCTGGTCCGTGCCGCGAACGGCGAGCTCGTTGTCCGGCTTCCGGACAGTGCGCTCGTTGTCCGGCTTCCGGACGGCGGGGTCGGGCTGCGGCCGGCGGGCGCGCCGGTGGCGCCGTGGAACGCGGCGGTGGCGATCGCCAGCGGCGGCTGGGTGGACGCGCCGCGCGCCGTCGGCGGCGGATGCGAGTCGCGCCTGGACCGGCGGGGCGCCTCGATCGGCTGCGGCTCGCGCGCATCGATCGCCCGCGGCCCCCGGGTGAAGGTGCGTACGCCGGTGCCCGCGCGGGTCGCGGCGCGCCCGGCGTCGGGCACCGGCGTGGTGCGCGTCCGGATCACGCACGCGGTGCACGACACCAGCGAGTAGATGACCGCCTGCGCGAACCGCGGATCGAGCTCGCGGTGCGCGGCCTCGAGCTCGGGCAGGCTGGTGCCGAGCTTGAGCGCCTCGAGCACGAGGTGCGCGTTCGGCTCGAAGCCGTAACGCGGCAGGTCGTCGAGCGCCTCGGGCTTGAGCGTGAAGTGCGAGCCGAGCTGGCGCAGGTCGTCGAGCAGGCGCTGCTCGGAGAGGTTGGTCCGCACACCGAGGTAGATCACGTGGCGGTGATCGACGGCCACGCCCGGGTGCACCGGGAGGGTGACGCGATCGTCGAGCACGAAGTCGCCGCGCTCGAGCGAGAACGTGCGCGCTGCGCGCTGCGCGACCAGCCGGTGGCGGAGCTTGAGCGCCTGGTCCGGCGTGAACCGGATCGCGTCGGCCAGCACGTCGACCTCGTCGCGCTCGGCCGATAGCGCGAGCCGGCGCGTGAGATCGGCGACCTGGGTCGACGTGATGAAGTGGTTGGTCAGCGCGATCCGGGCGATCGCGTCGGCGGCCTGCGGCGAGTTCGCCGCGACGACCGCCCCGTCCTGGAACGCGATGCTGTAGCGCTTGCCGTCACTGTCGACCGTGAGCTGGCCGGTGTGGCGGCGCAACGCGATCGCACCCAGGGTCAGGCCCCAGGGCCGATCGGTCACGCTCCCGCGTACCTCCATCACCGCATCGCCACGACGGTGTCCATACTTCTATATGACGGAGTTTTTGTGGCCGACGCAACGCGTCCGGACATGGCGATTCCGGTGATCTAGCGAGTGAAACCCATAGAAAAACGATGCCGATAGTTTCGGCCAGCACGACAGGTTTTTGAGGCCTCGCGGCGAGGCCGGATGTGCGATCGCGCGAGGCGGGGCGATATGCCGCCTCGGTAATCGCTCCGGCGATCCCGGCCACCGCGACGTGCTGAGACGGGACCGCGACAGCTGCGACATTCAAAGTGCTGTGACTACTCGCCATTTCGCGGATCCGGCATGCGAGCGATACTGCGGCGCATGCGCAACCTGATCGCGATCGCAGCCGTGGCGGCGCTCTCGCTCGCCCGTCCAGTCCAGGCAGCAACGCTCGAGGAGGTCCTGGCAAAGAACCTCGCGGCGCGCGGCGGCGACGCCAAGCTCCGCGACATCAAGACGGTGCGGTTCATCGGCCGCCTGGTGTTCGGCGGCGGTGACTTCAGCGTCGAGGCCATGTGGGGGGAGATCCACAAGCGCGGCGGCGGGAGCGGCGACCTCATGCGCAGCGAGGTCACGGTGCAGGGGCTCACTCAGATCAGCGCGTACGACGGTCGCGAGGGCTGGCGGCTGTCGCCGTTCGGCGGCCGGCGCGATCCGGAGAAGGCGTCCGAGGACGACGCCAAGGCGCTCGCGCAGCAGGCCGAGATCGAGGGCCCGCTCGTCGGCTGGCGCGACAAGGGCCACAAGATCGAGTACCTCGGCACCGAGGACACCGACGGCACGCAGGCGATCAAGCTGCGGGTGACCCGCAAGGACGGCGATCAGCAGTACATCTACCTCGATCCGGACTCGTACCTCGAGATCCGGATCACCACGGTGCACAAGGTGCGCGGCGCCGAGGAGATCTCCGAGACCGACCTCGGCGGCTACCAGCAGGTCGCCGGCGTGTGGTTCCCGTTCGCGATCGAGTCGGGCGGCCAGGGCGGCCCGCGCAACGCGCGGATCATCGTCGAGCGCGCCGAGATCAACGTCGCGGCCGACGATGCGTGGTTCAAGCTGCCGCCGGCCAAGGCGCAGGTCGCGAGCGTGATCGTCGCCGGACCCGCGGATCCCAGGGCGGTCGCCGCGGTGGTCGCGCCGCCGCCGCCGAGCGAGAAGGCCGCGCTCGACGGCGGGGCGATCTCGGGTCTGGGAGCGCGCAACATCGGCTCGGCGGCGATGAGCGGCCGGATCGCGGCGATCGCGGCCCGCGTCGTCGGCGGCAAG
>VBLP01000347.1:8050-10739 GCA_005887925.1 Deltaproteobacteria bacterium
TGGGTCGGCACCGGCGAGGCGTGGACGCGCAACTCGGTGTCGATCGGCGACGGCATCTACAAGTCGACCGACGGCGGCGAGACCTGGAGCAACGTCGGCCTGCCCGCGTCCGAGCGCATCGTCCGGATCATCGTGCATCCGACGCAGGGCCAGATCGTCTACGCGTGCGTGCCGGGCAAGCTGTGGAGTGACTCGAACGATCGCGGCCTCTACAGGACCAGCGACGGCGGCAAGACCTGGGCCCAGGTGCTCAAGGGCAGCAACCCCTCCACCGGCTGCTCGAGCGTGACCATGGACCCCAAGAACCCCGACGTGCTGATCGCCGGGATGTGGGACTTCCGCCGCAAGGGCTGGACGTTCCGCTCGGGCGGTGACGGCCCGGACGCGCCGAGCAACAGCGGCCTGTTCCGCTCGACCGACGGCGGCAAGACCTGGGCGTCGATCGCCGCGAGCAAGGGCCTGCCGCCTGGCCCGTGGGGCCGCGTCGAGGTCGTGATCGCGCCGTCGGACGCGAAGATCGTCTACGCGCTGATCGAGTCGAAGAGCTCGGCGCTGTTTCGCTCCGCCGACGGCGGCGCGACCTGGGAGCAGCGCGACGCGAGCCAGAACATGGTGTGGCGGCCGTTCTACTTCGCGCGCCTGGTGATCGACCCGACCAACCCCAACCGGGTGTTCAAGCCCGACGGCAGCCTGATCGTCAGCGAGGACGGCGGCCGCAGCTTCTCGTACTCGGGGGGCGGTTCGCACGGCGACTGGCACGACGTGTGGATCGAGCCGAGCAACCCCAAGCACGTGATCGGCGGCGATGACGGCGGCCTGTGGCTGTCGTACGACGGCGGCAACCGGTGGTGGAAGGGCGAGAATCTGCCGATCTCGCAGTTCTATCACGTCAGCATCGACGGCCGGGATCCCTACCAGGTCTACGGCGGCCTGCAGGACAACAGCTCCTGGGTCGGCGACTCGTCGTATCCCGGCGGCGTCAGCAACGCGCGATGGGAGAACCTGTTCGGGGGCGACGGCTTCTGGGTGATCCCCGATCCGAGCGATCCGGACTTCGTCTATGCCGAGTCGCAGGGCGGCTTCATCGGCCGGGTCAACCGCAAGACGCTGGTGACCCGCGACATCCAGCCCAAGGCCGGCTACCACGAGAAGCTGCGGTTCAACTGGAACACGCCGATCCACGCCAGCCCGACCCAGAAGGGCACGATCTACATCGCCGCGCAGTTCCTGTTCCGCTCGCGCGACCGCGGCGATACCTGGGAGCGCGTGTCGCCCGACCTCACGACCAACGACCCCGAGAAGCAGAAGCAGGAGCAGTCGGGCGGCGTCACCGTGGACAACTCGTCGGCCGAGATGCACACGACGATCTACTCGATCAGCGAGTCGCCCCGGAACGCCAACGTGATCTGGGTCGGCACCGACGACGGCAACGTGCAGCTGTCGCGCGACGGCGCGAGGACCTGGACCAACGTGGTCGGCAACGTCCCCGAGTTGCCCAAGGCGTCGTGGGTCAGCTGGGTCGAGGCCAGCCGGTTCGATCCGGCGACCGCGTACGCCACGTTCGATCGCCACACGTTCGGCGATCTGACCCCGTGGGTCTACAGGACGACCGACTACGGCAAGACCTGGACGCGGATCGTCGGGCCCGACCAGGGCGTGCGCGGCTACGCCCACACGATCAAGGAGGACCCGGTCAAGAAGGACCTGCTGTTCCTCGGCACCGAGCTCGGCCTGTGGATCTCGCTCGACGGCGGCAGCCGGTGGGCGCAGTTCAAGGGCGGCGACTTCCCCAACGTCGCGGTCCGCGAGGTCCAGATCCATCCGCGCGACAACGACCTGGTGATCGCGACCCACGGCCGCGGGATCTGGATCGTCGACGATCTGACGCCGCTGCGCGCGCTCACCGCCGACGCGGCCCAGAAGTCGACCGCATTCCTGCCGATCCGCGACGTCCAGCAGCGCATGCCCGCCAGCGGCGGCTGGTCGGGGGGCGACGCCATGTTCACCGGCGACTCGGCCCCTAGCGGCGCGATGCTCACCTACTACCTGCGGTCGCGCCACGTCTACGGGCCGATCAAGCTCGAGGTGCTCGACGCCGCCGGCAAGCTCGTCGACACGATCACGCCGAGCAAGCGGCGCGGCATCAACCGTGTCACCTGGAACATGCGGGTCAAGCCGCCGAAGGTGCCGCGGGCGGCGCAGCTGGCGTTCTCCGCGTCGCAGGGCCCGCGGGTCGCCCCCGGGACCTACACGATCCGGCTGACGCGAGGCAGCGAGACGGTCGAGACCAAGCTCGCGATCGGGCTCGATCGCCGCGCGCCGTACAGCGCCGCCGATCGCAGGGCGCAGCTCGACGCGGTGATGAAGGCGCACGGCCTGTTCGGCGACATGACCAGGCTCGCGGGTCGGATCGACGCCGCGCGCGCCGCGGTGCGCGATCGGCTCAAGGGCCTGCCCGCCGGCGACCCGCTGGCCGCCAAGCTGCACGCGCTCGACGACAAGCTCGACGCCGCGCGCAAGCAGATCGTCGCGACCAAGGAGGGCGGCGCGATCACCGGCGAGGAGCGGCTGCGCGAGCATACCGACGACATTTACGGCGCGATCACCTCGGTCGAGGACCGTCCCACGAACTACCAGATGGCGCGGATCGACGCGCTAGATCGCGAGCTGAGGGACGTGGAAGGGCAGT
>VBLP01000347.1:10766-12059 GCA_005887925.1 Deltaproteobacteria bacterium
CCGGGCCTCGACGCGCTCGCGATGCACTGCGTCGCCACCACCGGACAGGACTGTGATGAAGATAACCGTGTGACGACGCAGCGTCGCGAACAAGACTGATTGCTGCGCTGGTGAGCCGTCCCGCACAGCGCGGCGCTACGAGGTTTTCATTGGTCTGGAGGCAGGGCTGTCCGTACTATGGCGCGCGTGAAGCCCACCTTGATCTTGATCGCGATGATCTCGATAGGTTGTGGGATCGACACCGCGGCCCCGGCGCTCGATCCCGGCAGCACCGGCTCCAGTGATCCGGGCGGCAGCGACCCCGGCACCGGCCCGGTGACCGAGGTCTCGGGCCACGTCACGGCGGCGACCACATGGAAGGACAGGATCCATGTCGTCGGCAGCGTCACGATCGACGCCGGGGTCACGGTCACCGTGCAGGCGGGGACCACCGTCGACGTGGCGAGCAACGCGGGCGTCGGCATCTCCGTGCTCGGCGTGCTCGACATCCGCGGCACCAGGGCGGCCAAGGTGACGTTCCGGCCGGCGACCGCCGGCGAGACCTGGTCAGACATCTCGGTGCCGCGCGGCGGCGCGATGACGGCGAGCTACCTGGTGCAGACCGGCGGCGGCATCGCGCTCTCGAGCACCGGCAAGGTCACGCTGGTCGACAGCCAGATGTCGCACGCCGGCGGCGATTTCCTGACGATGTCCGGCGGCACGCTGAACATGACGTACTCGGCGATCGGCCTCGAGCTCGGGCAGTCCGACACCACGCATTGCGACATGCACGTCAGCGGCCCGGTCACGATCACCGCTTCGCACTCCAACTTCAGCACCGCGGCGTTCGGTCTGATGTTCTACGGCGGTACGAATGCCGATTTCACGTATACCAACTGGTTCGGTAATGCCGACTTCGATGTCGCGACCGAGGCCGCATATCCGGTCACCGGCAATTTCAGCAATAGCTATTTCGCGCATGGCGCCCCGAGCTACGCCGGTTTCACCGTGAACAACATGGCGAGCGCGCGGGTCGCCGACGCCGGCGTGCGCTGAGCCTCGCCGATCGGCGAGAACCTGACATGTCGCGCCGCGCGCCGTGGCTCGCGGTGTGCGCTCCATCAGGCCGCAAGGGTCATCGCCTCACCTTGCGATCGCGCAACCGTGTGAGCCACGGCTACACGTTATACGGAGGAGTTAGAATGACGTGAAACATTGTGGGCAAATTGGCAGTTCATGCGACCACATGACCTTGCATTCGTTGCCATCAACGCATGATTTCCAGCAAAAGTATGCGACATCCATTCATGCTTG
>VBLP01000343.1:0-3204 GCA_005887925.1 Deltaproteobacteria bacterium
ATCTGGCGATCGAAGGCGGTGAGCGCCTCGCGCAGCCGCGCGGCGAGGGGCAGGCCGGTGGTGTCGAGCACGGCGGCGATGTCGCCGGCGGCGAGGCCGGGCTGGTAGCTGGTGGCCGGGACGGTGGACGACGGCCGGCCGCGCAGGAAGTCGGTGGCGCGGGTCGCGGGGGCGCGCAGCTCGCCGCCGCCGGCGACGGCCGCGGCGCGCTCGAGGCGGCGCTGGAGCTCGACGCCGCCGAGCGGGCGCGGCAGGCCGAGGCGGTCGAGGTCGCCGGCGTCGATCGCGACGACGAGGCCGGAGTTGGCGAACGGCGAGTCGCGGCGCGCCAGGCTCATGCCGTTCACCACCAGCCCGCCCGGCTCGGTCGCGGCCGGCACCACCCAGCCGCCCGGACACATGCAGAAGGAGAAGACGCCGCGGCCGTCGGCCTGGTGGGCGAGCCGGTACGCGGCCGCCGGCAGCTTCGCGTGCCCGGCGGCGCCGCCGTACTGGATCCGGTCGATGAGCGGCTGCGGGTGCTCCGGGCCGAGTGGCCGGTCGCGATCACGACGGCGCGCCCGGTGAGCTCGCGGCCGTCCGCGAGCCGGACACCGATCGCCCGGCGCTCGCGTCCGTCGCGACCGCCGATGACGAGATCGACGGCGCGCGCGCCGAACTCGATCGTGCTGCCGACCGACGCGAGGGTCTGGCGCAGCGCGGTGATCACCCGGGGCAGCTTGTTCGAGCCGATGTGGGGCCGCGCATCGATCAGGATGTCGTCCGGCGCGCCGTGGATCGCGAGGATCTCGATCACGTCGCGGACGTCGCCGCGCTTGTGCGAGCGGGTGTAGAGCTTTCCGTCGGAGTAGGTCCCTGCGCCACCCTCCCCGTAGCAGTAGTTGGAGTCGGGATCGACGCGGCCGTGCTGGGTCAGGCCCTTGAGGTCGCGGCGCCGCGCCTGGACCGGCTTGCCGCGATCGACGATCACCGCCGGGATCGCCGCGCGCGCGAGCTCGTAGGCGCAGAACAGCCCCGCCGGGCCGCCGCCGACGATCACGACCGGCGGCCCCGATCCCTCGCGCACGGGCTCGCCGCCGAGCGGCGCGCGGCCGGCGGCGCCGACCACGACGTGGAACCGGACGCGGCCGTGGCGCGCGTCGAGCGATCGCTTGCGGATCTCGAGCGGCGGCAGCTCCGCGGGAGTCGCGCCGAGCTGCGCGGCGAGCTTGCCGGCGAGCGTCGCCGACGGGTCGGCCGATACCAGCTCGTCGAGCTCGAGCTCGAGCGTGAAGTCATCGTCCGGTGCGAGCCGCATCGAGCCCACATCGTAGCGGAATGCGATAGGGTCGGCGGCATGGGCAGGATCCACATCGCGGCGCTGGTGATGGCGCTCGGGCTCTCGGCATGCGGCAACAAGCGCGATGCCGGCGCCGCCGGCTCCGCGATCAAGGACGGCGCGTGCGTCGCGGTCGTCACGCCGGCCAAGATTCAGGTGGTCGCCGCGCAGCAGAGCCGGATCGAAGAGCTCGGCAAGCTGCTCGACCAGGTCG
Source organism: Deltaproteobacteria bacterium (assembly GCA_005887925.1). GTDB lineage: Bacteria > Myxococcota_A > Polyangia > Haliangiales > Haliangiaceae > JABFXX01. The sequence continues at coordinate 1,533 of VBLP01000343.1, forward strand.
ACACGATCGGCGCGCCGATCGAGCTGTTCGACGGCATCCGCCAGCTCGATCAGTGGAAGGCGCTCAAGGCCAGGTCCGCGCGGTTCGCCGCGATCGACGGGGTCGCGGACACGCTCGCCCAGGCGGTCAAGACGCTGCGCGCGTTCCGCGGCGGCCTGACGGAGGTCCAGACCCGGCTCGGCAACCTCAAGGGCGAGCTCGATCGCGTGATGAGCGATCCGGGCAGCGCGCGCAAGATCGAGGACGTCCGCGCCCAGGTCTCGAGCCAGCTGCGCGGCGCCGTCGAGCCGCTCTCGGTGCAGGTCCAGGCGGCGATCCGCGACGCGATCGTGCCGCTATCGGCCCAGCTGGCCGAACTGTCCGACGTCGTCGTCATGGGCTGCACGGCGGCCAAGCTGTCGGGCGGCGGCGAGAAGATGAAGGACCTCTGCGCCGAGGCCAAGCTCGACTTCGCCAAGGCGCTCACCTACCTCGATGACGTCAAGGGCCGGCCCGCGAAGCTGTTCGCCGACGTCACCTCGCAGCTCGAGACCGAGCTCGAGCCGCTGATCGATGCCGAGACCCGGAAGCTGATCGACGCCGCGCAGGTCAAGGTCAACGAGGCGCTCCGGCTACCTCCGACGGACGCCGGCTCGGGCTCGGCGGGCTCGGCCTCTGCCGGTTCGGCCGGCTCGGGATCGAGTCACTGAGGAGCGCGCTCGTCGCGCCGAGACAACGGGCGGAGGTCCGTTGCTTGAGAGAAGCATCCGTTATCACGGACGGGAAGTCAATAGTACGATGGCAGGGATGGAACATGGTGGAGCGGTTCTTTCTCAACAAGGTCGGCAGCGGCGTGCAGGACCTCGTGCAGGAGACCTTCACGCGCTGCGTGGCGAGCCGCGAGCGGATCAAGGACAACGAGCGGTTCCGCATGTACATGTTCGCGATCGCGTTCAACGTGCTGAGCGGCTACTTGCGCGAGCGCTATCGCGGCGGCCGGGTGGCCGATCTCAGCGAGGTCTCGATCTGCGATCTCGCGCCGGGGCCGAGCTCTCTGGTGGCGAAGCGCCGCGAGCACCGGCTGCTGATCGAGGCGCTGCGCAACATCCCCGTCGAGGATCAGGTGATCCTCGAGCTGCACTACTGGGAGCAGCTCACGACGCACGACATGGCCGAGGTGATCGGCATCCCGGTCGGGACGGTGCGCGGCCGGCTGCAGCGAGCGCGGACCCGGCTGGAGGCGGCGATGCAGCGCCTGGCCGAGTCGCCGCAGGACCTCGCGTCGACGCTGGCGCGGCTCGACGACTGGGCCGCCGAGTGCCGCGAGCGCCTGGACAGCTACCGCCGGGAGCCGCGCACCAGTACGGGCTGATACGCAGAGGACCTGCCGTGCGCGAACCGCAGCGTGCGCGGCCCGCCAGCGTGCGCGAACCTGCGAGCGTGCGCGGGAATGTGTCAGCGCGGGCGCTCCTCGTGATCGATTGCGCCGCGTGCGACGAGCTCGGACACGGCGCGCAGGCCCGCGGTGGTATAGACACGATGCCACGCGGCCACGGTGGCCGGTGTCACGCCATAGCGGCCGGCGAGCTCGGCGAGCGTGGCACGCCCTGCGATGAGTTCGTGGACTGCGGCCTCGATCGCGGTGGCGTCGAGCACCGCCCTGGTGTTCTCGGCCGCGGTGGCAGTCTCGGAC
>VBLP01000343.1:3357-11217 GCA_005887925.1 Deltaproteobacteria bacterium
GGGGGCCGCGCGCGTCGAGCGCAGCTCCATCGCGCCATGCGCTGGCGCGGCCGATGCGCGATCGCTCCCCGGTGCTGCGACCGCGATGCGCGCCGCGGGATCGCCGAGCGCGATGTAGCCGTCGAGATCCGCGAGGACCATCCAGCGATGGCCGAGCCGCACCCGCGGATCGATCGGCGCTCCGGTTCGCGCGGCCTGCGCGTCGGTCGGTGCGGCCGGTTCGGCTGCGCGCGCCTCGTCGGCGGCGGCGATCGCGAGCTCGGTCTGGATCTGATTGCGCGCCCGCAGGAGGCTGCCGCCCAGCGCCAGGCCGACGCGGGTGCCCTTGACCAGCTGCGCCACCAGCTCGTGGAAGCGGCGGTGGCGCTCGCCGCGCGACATCTTGTCGAGGTCGCAGAATCCGTAGCTCCAGGCGAGGTCGAGGTGGCCGATGATGGCGAGCGGCCCGTCGGGGTTGGCGAGCGCGGCCTGCGGCAGCGCCGCGACGAACGCCGGCTCGCCGCCCTGCGGCAGCGAGACCAGCAGCGATGACAGATCGTCGGCGTGCTGGCCGTGCGCCCGCAGCCGCGCGAGCCAGGGGTGATAGGCGCTGGACCTCGGCGTGCCTGCACCGAAGCAGGCGAACATCAGCCACACGCCGCCGGGAACGAACGGCGCGCCGACCACCGCCTCGGCCTCGAGCTGCCGGCCGCGGCCCAGGCACAGGGCGCCCTGCAGCGCGCGGCGGCGGTCGGCCGAGGCCCAGCCGCCGGCGGGCGCGCCGGCGCCGTGGCTGCACGAGAACAGCACGCCCGGGCTCGCCGCGGCTGCGAGCAGGCGGTCGGCCGCGCGCGCGGGGTCATCGTCCTCGATCGCGGTGATCTCGGTCGCGGCGAACCGGCCGGCGGCGCGCTGCTGCTCGGCGTCGGCGAGACAGGGCTGCATCAGCAGGCGGCGGCCGATCTCGGTCGCCGGCGTGCCGTCGCGCGCGGTGAAGTACACGGCGCGCGCCGCCGCGGCGGGGGCTCGCTCGCTGCGCAGCAGCTTGGCGATGTAGGCCTCGTAGCCGGCGTCGGCGTCGAAGCCGAGGCGGCCGACGCTGAACGCGCCGGCGAGCACCTGCTGCAGCTCGAACGACACCTGATCGGGGCGACCGAGCACCAGCAGGTAGCCGGGGATCGCCTCGTGCAGCGCGTTGTCGACGAGCTTGCGGTCGATCCACGCCGCCGCCTCGGCCGCGGTCATGCCGGGCGCCACGCGATAGATCGGCACCTCGCCGCCCTGATCGACGGCGCGCTGCGCGAGCAAGGGGCGCGCGAGGGACAGCAGGCGATCGCCGTCCTCGCCGCGCGGCGCGATCACGCCCCAGCCCTGATCGCGCAGCGACCCCGGATCGCCGGCGGGATCGAAGTAGCTCACGGGGCGCGCGGCACCGGCATCGGCGGCACCGGCATCAGGCGCGCCGCTGGCCGCCTCGGCGAGCGCGCCGGCATCGAGTCCGCGCGCCAGCGACTGGTCCTCGCCGCCGGCGGGGCGCAGGAACAGCTCGATCGACGGCGCGCGCCGCGCGACAGACGCTCGCATGACAGATGTCGACGCTCTCCGATTGTTGCCGCCGCCGTCAACGCTTACTCTTGCGGCGGGGGTCGCTTGGATCTGCTGCTGGCGCACGGGGATACGAGCAGTTCCTGTCGGACATCACCGCGGACGCCAACGATCTGGTGCGCCAGGGCTGGGCCATCGTCGCGCCGGCGGGACCACAAGGTGCGCATCTCGAGGCGCTGGTGCGAGGCCTCGTGCGCGCGCGCGCCGAGGAGCAGCAGGCCGACGTGATCGCGATCCGCGTGCCGTCCGGCCTCGACACGGCGGCGGCGATCGCGTGGAAGAAGGACGCGTACCCGGCGCTGTACGGCGACGACGAATCGCGGCGGCCGCGCTACCTCCTGATCCTGGGCGATCTCGATCAGGTCTCGCTCGACACCCAGCAGGTGCTGGCGCAGGACGGCCTGACCGGGCGGCTCGCGTGCACGTCCGACGACGGCTACGGCGCGTATGTCGACAAGGTGCTCGCATCGCAGCGCGCTGCGCCCGAGCGGCCGCGCGCGGTGTTCTACACGGTGCACGACGGCACCGGCGCCACCGCCGCCGGGCACGCCAGGCTGATCCAGCCGTGCCACGAGCGCTGTGCGCGCACCGCGCGCGACAAGCCGAACGCGTTTCCGGCCAGCGTCGAGGCGCACGGCGCGCCGGCGCCCGATCCCGGCGAGCTGCTCGGCCTGGTGGCGGCGCGCCAGCCGTCGGTGCTGCTGTCGATGAGCCACGGGCTGGGGCCGCCGCGGCGCCGGCCGTGGTCGCCGGCCGAGGCGCGCACGCACCAGGGCGCGATGAGCTTCGGCAGCGAGGGCGCGATCACCGCCGACGACCTCGCGCGCGCACCGTTCCTGCCGGGCGGCGTGTGGATCTACTTCGCCTGTCTCGGCGCGGGGACGCCGCGCGCCAGCGCCTACCGCCACTGGCTCGAGATGCTCGCCGCCCAGGGCATGGAGCTCGGGCCGGCCGGCGCGGCGCTGCGCGAGCTCGACGGCGGCTTCGTCTCGGGGCCGGGCAAGGCCGCGCTCGCCAACCCCGACGGCCCGCTCGCCGTGCTCGGCCACTTCGACCTCGCGTGGAGCTACAGCTACGAGGAGCTGCGCGTCGGTCCCGCCGGCGATCCCCGCCGCGTCACCGGCTCCAACCGCTCGCTCAACTTCTTCCAGCTGATGTCCAAGCTGGTTGCCGGCGAGCGCGCGGGCGCCGCGGCGCTGGCGCTGCGCCTCCAGCTCGACGCGGTGGGCGCGGAGCTGACCGCGCACTACGATCGCTGCAAGCGCGCCGGCTCCGTCGAGGGCGCGGCGGCCGCCGACCGGCTCGCGCTCGGCCATCTGTGGATGCTGCACCAGGACCTGCTCGGCTACGCGCTGCTCGGCGATCCCGCCGTGCGGCTGCCGCCGGCGAGCGGGGAGCGGCCGCGCGCCTCGCCGAGCGAGCCATCGGCCGGGCCGGCCGATCCGGCGCACCCCGTCCCCGGCGGCCGTGGCGAGGGACACCGCGACGTCGACGCCGGCGTGCTCGACCGGCTGGAGCGCGCCGTGCTCGCGGTGGCGAGCGGCGATAGCCCCGGTGCGATCGCCGTGCAGCTCGGCGTACCGCGCAGCGAGCTCGTCGAGGCCGCCGAGGTCTATCGCGACGCCGGCCGCGCCGCGCTGGCCCGGCTGCTGCAGCGCCGCGATCACGACGGAGGCAGCCGATGACCCAGCGCGCGAAGCCGCCCGGCGACGTCACCCGGCTGATCTGCAACGGGATCGACGCCACGACCGGCGAGTACCTCGTGCCGCCGATCGACGCGCACCGGCTCGCGCGCGTGGCGACCGGCGACCGCCTCGCCGGCGACGAGATCGCCGACCTGCAGAACAAGAGCCTGCAGGCCCGCCGCTCGAGCTTCACCGTCGTCGAGGGCGTCGATCCCAACGATCTGGCGCAGACCGGCTGGGCCGCGGTGTTCCCGGCGGTCGCCGACGACGACGCCCTGCGCCAGGCCGCGATCCGCGACGCGCTCGCGCCGCTGCTGCAGCACCGCCGCGCCCAGGCCACCGCCGCCGCGGACCTCTATCGCGAGTACGCCGGCGAGCTCGGCTATCGGACCGGCGAGACCAAGCAGCAGTACCTCGCGCGGCTCGGCGCCGGCCCCGGCCCCGCGCGTCCCCAGAAGGTGCCGTACTACCTGCTCCTGATCGCCACCCCCGAGGAGATCCCGTACCGCATCCAGTACCAGCTCGACGTCCACTACGCGGTCGGCCGGATCGCGTTCGACACCTTCGAGGACTACGCCCGCTACGCGTGCAGCGTCGTCGACGCCGAGACCGGCCGGGCCAGGCGGCCCCGCCGCGCCAGCTTCTTCGGCGTCGCCAACCCCAACGACGCCGCGACGCGGCTCAGCGCCGATCACCTCGTGATCCCGCTGATCGAGCACGTCGCCACCGGCCACGCCCGCCACGGCTTCGCCGTCGACAGCCACCTCGGCGACGCCGCTCACCGCGGCCGCCTCGTCGAGCTGCTCGGCGATCCGCCCGCGCTGCTGTTCACCGCCAGCCACGGCATGGGCTTCCCCTCCGGCGCCGCCGGCCAGCGCGAGTGCCAGGGCGCGCTGCTGTGCCAGGACTGGGGTGGGCCGGGCGCGCCGATCGCGCGCGAGCACTACCTCGCCGGCGACGATCTCCCCACGCACGCCGATCTGCGCGGCATGATCAGCGTCCTGTTCGCGTGCTTCGGCGCCGGCACGCCCACCCGCGACGAGTTCACGCGCCGCGCGCTCGGCGAGGCCAGCGCCCGCCAGCTGGCGCCCGCGTCGCTGATCGCGCGGCTGCCGCAGCGCATGCTCGCCCACCCCGCCGGCGGCGCGCTCGCCGTCGTCGGCCATATCGACCGCGCGTGGGGCAGCACCTTCCTCTGGATCGACGCCCAGGGCAAGGCGCAGCCGCGCACCCACCTCGACGTGTTCGAGAGCATGCTCGACAGCCTGCTCGCCGGAAAGCGGCTCGGCTACGCCATGGAGGCGTTCAACCTGCGCTACGCCGAGCTCGCCGCCGACCTCAGCGAGCGCATCGAGCAGATCCAGCTCTACGACGAGCACTACGAGGACAGCGAGCTCGCCCACATGTGGATCTGCAACAACGACGCGCGCAACTACGCCGTGATCGGCGATCCCGCCGTGCGCATCCCCACCACCGGCGAGCACGCGGCGGCGCGGCGCGAACCGTTCACGCTGCGCGGCGACCCGCGCCCAGGAGCCCCCATGAGTGAAGATCCCCACGAGCTGGCCCCCCGCGACGCCGACGAGACCCGGCGCGAGGCGCTCGAGCCGCCGTCCTACGGCTGGTTCAGCAAGGACGACAAGCAGCCCGGCGCGCTGGCGCGGCTGGGCAACAAGCTCGGCGAGGTGCTGAGCGAGGTGCTCGGCGACGCCGCCGTCCTCGAGGTCAAGACCTACACCAGCGCCGACCTGCAGTCGATCGCCGGTGGCGAGCCCCTCCAGACCAGCGGCGCGCGGCTGCGCGCCTACACCCGCTGCAAGCTCGACGGCGACACCGAGGTCTGCGTGCCGGTGACCGCGACCGGCGCCGTCGACGAGGCGCTGTGGGCGCTGCACGTCGAGATGGTCAAGCAGGCCCAGGCCCACCGCGCCGAGCTGCTCAAGACCGTGCTCTCCGTGTTCTCGTCGCGCGTGGGCAAGTAGATGTTCGAGCTCGGCGGCGCGCTGGCGCCCGCGCTCCCCGAGCTCGCCGTCGGGCCATGGCGGCGCGCGCCCGGCCTCGTCGCGTTCGACACCGGGCCGCTCGAGTCGGTGTGGCGCGTCGGCCTCGCGTCCGACCTCGCCGCGAGCCGCACCGCCCTCGCCGACGGGGAGCGCAGCGTCGCGCGGACCCACGCCGCGCTCGACGACGCGCCGCGCCGGCTCGAGCGCGCCCTCGAACAGCTGCTCCCCGATCTCCCGCCTGCCGCTCGATCGGACCCGGCCGACGCGGATCTCGCCGGGTCCCGGGCATCCTCGCCGGGATCGGAAGCGCGGGACGCGGCAAGCTCCCTGCGGTTCGCGTCGCCGCCGGAATCGCGGCTGGCGTGGAGCTCAGCCGACCGCGAGGCCTCGCGCGTGCCCGGCGAGCCCGGCTGGCTCGGCGGCGCGCTCGATCGCATCGCCGATCTCGCCCGCGGCCGCGCCCGGATCGAGACCCGCGTCGACGGCGCGCTCGTCGCGCACAGCCTCATGACCCTGTCCGGCGACACCCAGGTCTGGGCCGTGCCGCGCCTGTCGCTCGCCGGCGCGCAGCTCCACGCGCGCTCCGTCGCCATCGCCGTGCGCACGCGCCACGCGTGGGCGCGCATCCTCACCCTCGTCGTCCGCGGCGGTGCGCGGATCGCCGCGCTCGGCCTGCCCGCCGCGGCCATCGCCGCCTTGCCCGTCGCCTGGCGCATCGTGCGCGACGCGCTGCGCGAGGCCAACGACCGCCGTACCGACCCGGCGTGATCACTGCTTCGGCGAGTGATACACGAACACCACCGTGCTGCACACCGGCGCGGGCTTGCCGCTGTTCAGATACGGCCGATAGCGCCACAGGCGCACGACCGCGACCAGCTTGTTGTCGTATTCCTCGTATCCGCTGCCGTCCCGGATCGCCGCTTTCGTCACCGTGCCCGCGGTATTGACGCATACCGCGACCGTGCCGCTCAGCCCCTCCTCGGGATGCCGCTTCACCGATGCCTTCGTCTCCTCGCTCGGATCCACGTCCCGATTGCCTGTCTTCAGCTGCGCCATCAGGACCTCGGGCGCGATCGCGATCTCCCTCATGCATTGCGACGAGCAGCCATCGCCGTCGCTGGTATTGCCATCATCACACTGCTCGCCTGCCTCCTGGATATGATTGCCACACACCGCAGGAGCCGCCGCAGCGTCCGTCGCGGTCGCCGGATCCGGACCATCGCTCAGCGGATCAGCGGTGGTATCGCCTGGGACACCGCCGCTCCCCGGTCCGCTCTCGGACCCCGAGCCACTCCCCATCGGCGTCTGTCCATGACCCGCGTCCTCGTGACCGATCAGGTCACCGCGTACGGGCACCCCGCCATCGCCCATCGAGCTCACCTTGCCCATCGCACCGGCGTCCCGCGAGCCATGCGGAGAGTCATCTGGGTTCCCCCCGACACCAGCGTCGATCCGGCCACCGCCACCCGGTACGTGGTCTCCATCATCGCCATGCGGCGTGCCATTCGGATCGGCGCTGGTTCCCCCGACGCCACCGTCCGCTGTGCGGACGTCGGCGTTGCCAGGGCCGTCGCCCACGGATCCGCCCGGTCCGCCCGTCGGCACTGCGGCGTTGTCCATCGAGCCGCCGCCGTCCACTCCGCCTTGCGCCAATCCGGTGTTCAACGTACCAGCGTCTGACGGCGACGAGACATCTGTTGATATTGACTTGGGGTGCGGCGAGGGAGATGACTCGGGCCGTTCCGGCGTCGCCGGAGCTGACACTGCCGGACGCGACTGCACATGATACAGCGCTGCTCCACCGGCGACCGCGGCACTGCTGACCAGCGCTGCCAGGACAAACTTGGCGGTCACTGCCTTCCCCGCGAATGCCAGGACCGCTGCCGCTTTTCCCGCGCCGGCCGCAACCGCCTGCCCCGCCGCGGCTCCGCCCGCTGCCGCTCCAGCCTGTCCCGCCGCGGCGCCGCCCGCTGCAACTCCAGCCTGACCCGCTGCCGCTCCGGCTTGCCCTGCCGCGGCGCCGCCCGCTGCAACTCCAGCCTGACCCACTGCCGCTCCGGCTTACCCTGCTGCGATTCCGCCGTGACCCGCAGCTGCTCCAATGTGTCCCGCTGCAGCGCCAATGTGACCCACCGCCGCGCCCGCGTGCGCCGCAGCTGCTCCACCAATGTGCCCCACCGCAGCTCCAACGTGCCCCGCTGCCTGGCCCACCGAAGCTGCCAGCGTCGCGCCGAACGCCGTCGCGATCCCCTTTGTCAGCACCAGCGCTCCAACGATCACCCCCACCGCGATCTGCAGCGCCTTCGACCGCCAGGCGCCGAGCAGCCGCTGCGCCCCGTCCACCGTCGTGTGCACGACCAGCGAGATCGGCCCCTTGCCGGCGGACTGCTGGATCACCGCCACCAGCCCTCCGTCCTCGGCGACCCGTCGCAGCCGGTCGACCAGCTCGTCGCCCGACAGCCCCGGACGCTCCGCAAGACTCAGCGTCAGCTCCGCCGGCGGCGGCGCACTCGCCGGCACCGGCCGCGCCGGCGTACCGAACGGATAGCTCGCCAGCACCGGCCGCTCCGCCTCCACCTCGTTGTCCG
>VBLP01000343.1:11276-38361 GCA_005887925.1 Deltaproteobacteria bacterium
CGCGCGCTCCAGCGACCATGCCTCGCGCAGCTGCTTGTCGTACAGCGCGCGCGTCATCATCCGCGACCCCGGCACGCTCAGCGGATACCGCGACGCCACCACGCTCGGGATCCCTTTGCGATGCAGCTCCTGGGCGAGGCTGCCCAGCAGCATCGGATCCCCGTGACCATCGCCGCCGCCGCACGTGCTCAGCACCACCAGCCGGATCCCGTCCTGCGTCCGCAGCATCCGCGCCAGCCGTGGCCCCGTGATCTCCGACGGCCGATCGCTCGGCCCCCAGCGCAGCCGCGACGGCTCGCCCTCGGCGCCCGGCAATCCATGACACAGCAGGTGCAGCACCGACGGCGCTCCGTCATCCAGCGCAGCCTGCAGGCTCGCCTCGTTGACCTCGGCCAGCTCGCGAAACGACACACCGCCCGCCTCCGCCGCCGCCCGGATCGCCGCCGCCTGCTCCTCGTGCGGCACGGCTCCCCCCGCCGCCGACCACGCAAACAACACCCCCGGCTCCGCCGGCGGCGTCTCCAGCTCGCGCGGCCCCAGCCCGGGCATCGCATAGCGAACCTGCGCGCTCCCATAGTCCGACATGTACGTCCCCTCCGCGCCGACCTGGATCACCTCCCACGGCAGCATGTACAGCTCCGACGGCACCGCGCTCACCGTCAGCATGTACTCGTCGCCGTGCTTCTCCGTTTCCGCGAGCTGCTCCCCATCCGGCGCCCAGCCCAGCTTCTCGCAGAACACCGCCAGGTCCTTCGCCAGCCGCTCGCGCGCCCCATCCGCCGTCGGATCGCGCCACAGCGCCTCCAGATCCGTCCGCTGCCGGGCACTCCAGTCGAACACCACCGGCCCCTTCGGCACCGAACCGGCCATGCGCAGATATGGATGTGCGCGCCACCGAAACCCATCGCCGCCCTCCGGGACATCCTGACTCAGCAGATGAAGCTTGGCGAACATGTCGCAACCTCTATACGTCGCTGTTGAACGCGGTCACGGTAGCGAACCCACCTGAACGCACGACAGCGAAGAACGTGCGCCACCCATGTCATCGGCTCGGTCACCGGTCCGAGCGTCATCGCGAGTGATTGCACGCCTTCGCTCCATACGCTCGCGCTTTAGGCTTGCAAGGGCGAAAGATACTCCCGTTGCCAGCGATCACTTCTCCGGAGACCCGGTGCTCCCGGGATCCCCAGAGGTCGGCGGTGGAAAGTCGGGCAGCGCCTTGGGAAGCTCGGACTGGCCATCTGGAGTGGATGGCCGCTTGGATTGCATAGGTGAGCGAGTATTGTTATCCTGCGTCGTCGACATTGTTCTCTCCTTGTTACGTGTTCTTGGAATGGAGCATCACACAATGTTTTCTCATCGTGTTCGTCACGGCCCGGGCAGGGCGCCTGCCGGCGAACCTGGCGGCACCGATGTCCGTAGTTGCTCCAGAAAACGAGCGATCATCTCTCGATCGTGGGCGCCCACTGCACCCTGTGAGCCGAATACTGCTTGCGCGCTCTCGGCGAGCGCGCGCACGCGTTCGTCATCCTTTCCCAGTCCATGCAGCGCGCGAGCCAGCGTCCACATTGCAAGAGCATGGTTCGACGGATCTGCAGTCTGTGCGCTGAAGAGTTCGAGCGCTTGTTCGAGTGGAAGGAGTGAGGCTCCAAACTGCCGCTGACCTACGAGGATCTCACCTCGAATTGTCAACATCCATGCCCGAGTCCCACGTTCGTGACTGGAGCCACGTTGGAAGATGCGCTCGGCGTCGACCAGATGGACCATCGCGTCGTGGTAGCGCTCGAGCCCTAGTAGCGCCTCCGCGATACTTCCTTCATTCACACCGATCTGATAATGGTTCGCGCCGAGATTGCCTCGTCGAATCGCCAGCGCGTCCTCGTACAGGGCAAGCGCATTACTGAAGTTCCTGCGCTTCATCTCGACATTTGCGAGATTCGTATACGCCTGAGCTATCCTTACATGATTGGATGCCTGCGTACGCTGATAAATTCGCAGGCTGGCCTGGCCATGTTCCGCCTCGAGATCGAGATGACCTTCCAAGTACTCCAGGCCAGACAAGAAACTGTAGGCCAGAGCCGCGTCTGGATGTGATTCGCGATCTCGTGTGGACATGCTGTCCAGCACGCCTTCGAGTACCGAATACGCACGCTCAAGCTGATTGCATTTTTCTAGCGTCTTGGCATAATTGATCTGCAATTCGATGACGTGAGGGTGGCTCGCACCGAGCGCCTCGATGGCGATCGAAAGCGCCTGCTCGTGTAACCTCCTGGCTTCATCGAGTTCATCCAGTCGTTCCAGTGAGTCAGCCAGCGCTCCATAATAGCGGCTCAATTCAAGCTGATGCCCTGGCGCTCTCTCCTGGAGAGCGATCGCGCGGCGCTCCTCACCTGCTGCTTTGCTATATTCGCTTTCCCGGAAGTAAATATCTCCAAGCATGTAGTGTAGCGCTGCCTGTTCCATCGCGCCATCGTCACCACCGCGAATCGTACTCGCGTTGCGTTGCCACCAGGCATGCGCCTGGTCCCACCATGCGTGCGCCTGCACCATACTCGAATCCATTCGTACTGCCAATCGCACCAGCTTACTCCAGATCTCGAAGGCTAATTGATCATGGCGCTCGGCCTCCGCGATCGCGAGCGCATCGAAGTACAGCTTCTGCACTTCAGCGCGAACGTCGACGGTATTTCTCCCGTTGAGAGCGCGGGCAGTCTGGGCGAGTGCCTCGGCATGAACCGATGGGTAGCCCAGGTGTTCCGTTATCGTAGTCACCTCACGAGCGATCGCCAGCGAGTCGTCATAGCGACCGAGGAGCTCCAGCGTCGACGCCTGGGCTAGGCGGTCACGAGCTCTCGCCACGTCGGCCACAATTGCCGCCGGTGGTGACGAGACACCGAACAGCAGGTGCTCGGCATGGCTGCATGCACTCGACTCCGGCAATGCTCCGGCAGCCTCGACTGCATGCTCGACCGCGTCGGGGGCTCCGGTGCCGAGCTCGCTGACCAGCGCTGCGAGCTCGCGGCGGCCGCGATCGAGGCAGAGCATGCGCCGGTCGAGCTGCTCTGCGGACTGGGTGTGTGCGACGTGCGTGTCCTGGCACGCGGCGGTTGCGTCGGCGCGCCACTGGCTCGCGTAGCCATCGATCTGGGTCTTGACGCCGCGCCACGCCGACGCGGCGAACGGCAGGCCGCCGCGGACGAAGGCGGCGTGCATGGCCACCTGGCGATCGGCCGACCAAGCTGCGTGGATCGCCAGACCGGCCGCGGCGCATGGTTCCTGGGCCTGGGACTGCAGGTATGCCGCCGCGCCGACGGAGAGTGCGACCACGGCGGCGGCTGCGGCGAGCCAGCCGCGCCGGCGGGATCGGGGCGCGAGCGCGACCAGGAGGTCGGTCATGCCGGCGAAGCGCCGCGCTGGATCGACGGCGAGTCCGCGGGCGAGGGCCTTGCGCACGAAGGCCGGGACGGCTGCGCCAGAGGCGAACTCGATCTCTTCGCTGTCCATCGAGTCGCGGAGCTCTCGCAAGCTCTGCCCCGAGAACGGGAATTCGCCGTAGAGCGCGTAATACAGGGCGACGCAGAAGCTGAACTGATCGCTGCGTGGATCGGCGACGGCGCCGCGCATCTGCTCGGGGGCCATGAAGCACGGCGTCCCCAGCACGGTGCCGGTCCGGGTGAGCCGGAGCGCGGCCTTGAGCCTGGGCGAGCTGGTGCGTGCACTGCGCGAAGGGACGGTGCCCGACTTCCCCGGCGCAGCAGACCCGCCGCGCCGGGCAGCCCCCGGCTTCGCCGGTGAGGTGGACGAGCCGCGGGACGGAGCGATCCGCGCAGGAACTGGCTCGTGATCGATGGTGGACGCGCCGGTCATGACTGGAATCGAGCTCGCGTTGTCGCCGGGCGGCGCGGCGCGACGGGGCAGTCCGGCACCGGTCGGCGACTCGGCGCCGTCGAGCACCTCGGTCGGTCCGCTGCCGATGTCTTCGCGGGAGCGCGGGGTGCCAGGCTGGGCAGGCTGCGCGGGCTGATCGCCGCCGAGAGGTGCCGACGAGGCGAACTGAGCATCGTCGACCATGGCGCGGGCGAGGCCGAAGTCGACCACGCGGACCCGGCCGTCGTCGCCGACGAGCACGTTGTCGGGCTTGAAGTCGCGGTGGGCGACGCCGGCGGCGTGGGCGGCCTCGAGGCCGCGGCCGGCGGCGAGGAACTGGCGCAGGATCTCGCGCCGGCGCACCGACCGAGGCAGCTGCGCCGCGTCGCGGAGCCAGCTGGTCAGGGTCTTGCCGCGAACCAGCTCCATCGCGATGAACAGCCGGCCGTTGTAGGTGCCGGCCTCGTAGATCTGGACGACGTTGGGATGCGAGACCTGCGCCAGGGTCTGGGCCTCGCGCAGCAGGCGCTCGTCGCCCTTGATCTCGGAGCCGCTGCGCACGAGCTTGAGCGCGACCTTGCGGTCGAGCTGGTCGTCGTAGGCGGCGTAGATCTCGCCCATCGCGCCGGCGCCGAGTGGCTCGAGCAGGATGAACCGACCGACGCGGACGGGCTCGAGCTTGCGGAACAGCGCCGCGCGCACCTGCTCCTTGCGGAGGTTCGAGCCGGCGGGCGCGTCGAGCCGCGGCGGGAAGCCGTCGGCGGCGGCCGCGTCGGGCCTGCGAAGGCTCGGCGGTGCGCCGTCGCGGTTCGATCCGGGCTGGTGGTCGTCGCTCATCGTGGGTCCGGTCTGGCCAGGTCAGCCAGCTTCTGGCCCTGTAGTTGGAGCTCGAAGAAAACGGATCGCTGCGATCGACGTATTTCGGCGGCCGTCGATCGCAGGGGCGCTCGTGGGCAGGTGTGTGTGCTGTCGCGTCGGCGGAGTCATGGCGCACCGCGAGCTGCCCGGCCGCGGCGTTCCCCCTGAACGCGTCCGCCGGAAGCTCGAAGGGCCGCAGCGTAGATCAGGCGGCCCGAAATGGGACGTGCCGCAAATCGCGGCGCTCGGCCACCGACGAGGAACGGCTAGACGGGAGCGAACGCGGCGGCGGGGATGTCGAGGACGCTGCGATCCTCGCGCGCGATCAGCTGCGCCTTGAGGGCGACGCCGGGCAGGACGTTGTGGGCGAAGTACAGGGCGGCGAAGCGCTTGCCGTCATAGAACGCGCGATCGGGGTGATCGGCGGGCAGCGCGGCCGCCGCGGCGTCGGCGATCACGCCGGCCTCGAGCAGCAGCCAGCCGACGGTGGTCTCGGCCATCATCTCGAGGAAGCGGTTGGCGACGGCCGGCACCATCTCCATGCGGCCGCCGCCGAACCACTGCATGAAGCGGCCGCCGGTCGAGGTCAGCGCCTCCATCGCCAGCGCCAGCGCCGCGATCGCATCCTTGTAGACCGGGTGCTGCCTGTGCGCCGCGATGAAGCTGCCGACGTCCTTGCCGAACGCCTGGACGTTGGCGCCGCCGCGCTGCATCAGCTTGCGGCCGACGAGGTCCATCGCCTGGATGTGGTTGGTGCCCTCGTAGATCGAGAAGATCTTCGAGTCCCGGCAGTACTGCTCGACCGGCCAGTCCTTGAGGTAGCCGGCGCCGCCGTAGACCTGGATCGCGGTGGCGCAGATCTGGAACGCCTGA
This sequence comes from Deltaproteobacteria bacterium, assembly GCA_005887925.1. Lineage (GTDB taxonomy): Bacteria > Myxococcota_A > Polyangia > Haliangiales > Haliangiaceae > JABFXX01. The sequence continues at coordinate 16,875 of VBLP01000343.1, forward strand.
TCGCTGCCGTAGGCCTTGACCAGCGGGACGAGGAGGTCGAGCTGGCCGATGTGGTACTCGGCGGCGGCCTTGTCGCCGCCGGTGGCCTCGATCGCGTGGGCGTGATCGATGTGCATGGTCAGCTTCACGGCCAGCGCGCGCAGGCCCTCGACCCGCGCCTTCATGTCGAGCAGCATGCGCCGGACGTCGGCGTGCTCGATGATCGGCACGCGCGGCGCGGTCGCGTCCTTCCACTGCTTGATCGAGCTGCCCTGCTTGCGCTCGCGCGCGTAGTCGAGCGCGTTGAGGTACGCCGACGACGCGATCGCCAGGCTCTGGATGCCGACGCCGATCCGCGCGTAGTTCATCAGATGGAACATCTGCGAGATGCCCTTCTGCTCGGTGGTGCCGACCAGCTCGCCGATGCAGCGGCCGCCGTCGCCGAAGTTGAGCACCGCGGTCGTCGACGCCTTGATCCCCATCTTGTGCTCGATGCTGCCGACGGTGACATCGTTGGGCGTGCCGTCGGGCCGCCGCTTGGGCACGATGAACAGCGACAGGCCCTTGGTGCCCGGCGGCGCATCGGGCGTGCGGGCGAGCACCATGTGGACGATGTTGTCGGTCATGTCGTGGTCGCCGCCCGAGATGAAGATCTTGACGCCGCGCATGTCGTACGTGCCGTCGGGGCGCCGGGTCGCGGTCGTGCTCGCCGAGCCGACGTCGCTGCCGGCGTGCGGCTCGGTCAGGCACATCGTGCCGGCCCACGTGCCGTCGAGCATCCTGGCCACGTACGTCGCCTGCTGCTCGGGGGTGCCGAACGTCCGGATGACGTCGGCGGCGCCCTGGGTCAGCGCGGGGTACATGTTGAACGAGGTGTTCGAGCCGCACATGAACTCCTCGACCATCATCGCGAGGGTGAACGGACCGGCCTGGCCGCCATGGCTCTCGTCGATGGCGAGCGTGCGCCAGCCGGCCTCGTACAGCGCCTTCCACGCCTCCTTGAAGCCGGCCGGCACGTGGACCTGACCGTCCTCGAGCCGGCAGCCGTCGTCGTCGCCGGAGCGATTGAACGGCCCGAGGTGCTTCTGGACCCAACCGTAGGCCTCCTCGAGCACGGCGGTGACCTCGTCCTTGCCCCAGTTCGCGTACGGCGCCTTGCCGAGCAGCTCGTGGAGCTTGAACTGCTCGAACAGCAGGAACGACAGATCGCGCAGGTTCGACTTGTACTGATTGGGGTGCGGCATCGTCTGCCTCGCGGTGAATGAACCGTCATTCATTTTATGCCGCCGCTAACACGCCGCGTCAAGCAAGTGCTGCACACCGTCGGTGATCGCCGGGGGAGCGGCCGCGGTCGCGATCAGAATTCGACGGATGGCTCGCGGCCGCGGCTGCCGGCGACGTCCCGCGGTCAGCTGCGCAGGCGGGCCTCGAGCTGGCGCAGGTCGTCCCAGCCGATGTCGGAGACCAGGGCCATGCCGATGCCGCCGCTCGACCAGGTGATGACGTGGAAGCCGCGCGCGGTGGCCTCGTCGCGCGGGTGGGCCGCAGCGTCGGGGTAGACCAGGAGCGAGATGGTGTGCAGCCGGCGCTGGTAGATGAACGCCGCCGCCTTGTGGCCGCCGAACACGGCGAGCGCACCGCCGCGCAGCCGGAACTCGTCGTCGCCGATGAAGCTGACCGGCGGGACGAAGTCGAGCCGGCCGGTGAACCACGGCTTGACGTTATGGATGTCGGAGCTCTCGACGTCGAGCGGGTGCGGCGCGGCGACGATCCGGAGGTGATCGCCGACCGCCTCGTCGACGGCGAGCGCGGCGCCGTCGGGGGCGGGCGCGCGGACCACGAGCACGGTGACGGCGGCGGCGACGGCGGCGCCGACCGCGAACGGCGGGAGCCACGACCGCCACGGCCGGCGCGCAGTCAAGTGGCGCCGCGCGAGCTGATCGTGCAGCCGCCGCGGGGCGGGCATGCGCACGTGATCCGCGAGCGCGGCGGCGATCAGCCGGTCGGCCTCGGCGACGTCGGGGGCCAGCTCGCGCGCGGCCCGCGGTTCGCTCCTGGGGTCGCCCGGTGGTTCGCGGGCGTCGTTCCCGGGCTCGCGCGGTTCGCCCCGAAGATCGTTGCCGGGATCGCTGTGCGGTCCGCTCCGGGGATCGTTGCTGGGATCGCTCATGGTCGGCCCCCCTGCAGCGCGACGCGCAGCCGGGCGCGGGCGCGGAACAGCCGCGACTTCACAGTGCCGGGCGCGCAGCGGGCGATCTCGGCGATCTCGGTCTCGTGGAAGCCCTGGGCGTCGAGCAGCACGATGAAGCGTAGCTCGATCGGCAGCGTGGCGAGCGCGCGCTCGAGATCGGCGGCGGCGAGGTAGCGCAGCTGGTCGAGCGCGCCGGCGTCCCACACCTCGTGCGCCGAGCGGTCACCGACGGTGTCGTCGGCGATCTCGAGGACGATCTTCCTGCGCCGCGCCTGATCGATGAAGCAGTTGCGCAGGATGCGGAACAGCCAGGCGCGCAGGTTGGCGCCCGAAGCGAGCCGGGCGACGCCGCCGAGCGCGCGCGCGTAGGTCTCCTGCACGATGTCCTCGGCGTCGCTGGTGGTCGAGCACAGGTGGCGCGCCAGGCCGTAGAGCTCGTCGGCGTGGCCGAGCGCCTGCTCGGCGAGCGACGCGCCTGGCGCTGCCGCGTCGACCGGGTCGACCTGCCCGGCGGGCGCGACGCGCTCGGCCGGATCGGGCCGGTCGGATCGCCCCGAGCGATCGGATCGCTCCGTCACGACGGCGAGCGGCCGCGGCTTGCGAGACAGCATTCACCATGGGTACACGAGCGAGCGGCGATTCGGTTCCCGGTCCCGGACGGTTTTGGCAAGAAGTGCAGCGTTCACCCGGAAGTGTGCGAACGCAGGGGGAGCTCGTTCTCGCTCCGGCCAGTTCCGCAGGTGTGCAAGCGCTCACCCGGGCAGCGCGAGCGAGAAGCGCTTCGGTTCGCCAGGAGTAGGAGCGCGTGGGGCATAGCGCCCAGAAGAACGCGTGCACGCTCGGGTCGCCGTGGGCTGCTACGCGGATGGGCGTCGGGCCGCGCCCGCCGAATCACCACCGAGCCATGCGCGGACGGCGCGACCCCGACCCCATCCGCTCGCGGTCGCCCACGGCGAGCCGAGCGTTGACGTCTCGCGATCGCGCCACGAACGATTCTCCTTCGGGGCGACCCGAGCGAGCGGCGATCCGGTTCCGGTCATTTCGCGATTTCGGTGCAGGCGCCCCAGCCGATCAGCCGGGCTCGCTCGTCGGCGGGCAGCGGTGTCGGTTCCGGCGGCATCTCGCAGCCGGACAGCCGGAGCGCGACGTCGCTGCGCGCCTTGCCCAGCACGGACAGCTCGAGCAGCGGGTGCTGCGCCTTGCCGCCCTCGGCGTGGCAGCCCGCGCAGCGCCGGCGGACCAGGGCGAGCGCAGTGTCGTCGCTGACGGCGGGATCGCACACCGGCTCGGACACCTTGCAGGTCGCGGCCGGCGCGGACCGGGCCAGCGCGGTCGTTGCGGGCGGCGCGCCATGGCACGCGCCGAGCAGCGCCAGGCATCCGGCGAGCACTGCCCGGCCAGGCGACCGGACTTCGTACGGTCTCCGTCGCTCATCGTATTCCGCCGATCCCTCGCTGCGCTGGTCCGGAACCTCGGCCTCCCTGGCCGGCAGGCCCGAGCTTCCAGGCTTCGCTCGGCCTCGGCTAGCCCACCAGCGCACGCTCGACCCAGGTCGGTTGCAGGCCCTCGAGGGCGATGCCGCGGTAGCCCAGGCCGTGGTCGACCGCGGCCGCGTCCCACGGCAGCGGCGATTTGGCCGGCTGCGACATCGGCGCCGGCAGCGGGAACACCAGCGAGCGCGTCGAGACGTGGAGCGTGGCGTTGGTCTTGTGGATCAGCGCCTGGTGGATGTGGCCGTAGAACACCGTCGTACCGGGGTGGCGGTCGAGGATCGCGAGCGCCTTCTCGCCGTCCTGGGTGAACCAGTCCCACGGCTGGGCCAGCGCGAACAGCGGCCGGTGCGTGAACACCAGCAGCGGCCGGTCCGCCGGGACCTTCGCGACTTCCTTGTCGAGCCACGCGAGCTGCTCATCGCCGATGCCACCCTTGGGGTCGGACACGTTGTCGATCGCGATCAGGTACACGCCGCGCAGCTGGCGCGCCTGGTGGGTCGGACCGAACACGGCCTGGAACGCCGCGCCGTGATCGGCGGCCGCGTCGTGCTCGCCGGGGATGACGAGCAGCTCGGTGCCGAGCTTGGCGAGCATCGCCTTGGCGGCCTCGAGCCGGGCCTTGCGCTCGCCGGCGTCGGTGGTCTGGTGGGTCACGTCGCCGGTGTGGACGACGAGCTCGGGCCGCGTCGGCCAGCGCGCGACCTCGCTGATCGCGCGCTCGAACGCCGCCCCGGGGTCGGGGTTGGCCGGGCCCTTGTACCCCCAGTGGGTATCCGTCAGCTGAAACATCAGGAACCCGCCCGCGTCCCCCGAGGCGCTGGTACCCGCGCCCGCGCCCGCACCCGCGCCCGGAGTCGCAACGCGCTGCGCGCCCCCGCATGCGCTCGCCAGGCCGACCCACAGCGCGCCGCCGGTCAGGCGAAGCAGATCTCGCCGAGTTGTCTCGCTCATCATTGCCTCCTGCGCGGTCAACGAGCGAGCGCTGGTTTGGTTCCCGGTTGCCGCGGACAGCCGACTCGATCGCCGAACCGTCACGGGGAGCGCGAGTGGTGATAGGTTCGCCGCGTGCTGAAAGACAAGGTCATCGTCATCACCGGGGCGAGCCGCGGCATCGGCGAAGCCATCGCGCGGGCGTGCGTCGACGCCGGTGCCAAGGTCGCGCTCGCGTCGCGCAAGCAGGCCGACCTCGACAGCGTCGCGAGCTCGCTGCCCGCGGACCGCGCGGTCGCCCTGGCGTGCCACACCGGCAAGCCAGACGACGTCGACGCGATGTTCGCCAGGGCGGTCGAGCGGTTCGGCCGCGTCGACGGGCTGGTCAACAACGCGGCGACCAATCCGTACTTCGGCCCGCTGATCGACACGCCGGACGCGGCGATCGACAAGACCTTCGAGGTCAACGTCAAGGGCTACCTGTACTGCGCGCGCGCCCTGGTCCGCCATGCCCGCAGCCGCGGCGGCGGTGGCGCGATCGTCAACATCGCGAGCATCGCCGGGATGCGCGCGGCGCTGATGCAGGGCATCTACGGCGCGACCAAGGCGGCCGTGATCAGCATGACCCAGACGCTGGCGAGCGAGCTCGGCTCGAGCAAGATCCGGGTCAACGCGATCGCGCCGGGGCTGGTCGAGACGAAGTTCGCCTCGGCGCTGGTCGGAAACCCCGCGATCCTCGCGCAGGTCGTCGCCCGCACGCCGCTGGGCCGCCACGCCCAGCCGCCCGAGCTCGCCGGCGCCGCGGTGTACCTCCTGTCCGATGCCGCGTCGTTCACCACCGGCACGACCCTGGTCGTCGACGGCGGCGTCACGTCCGGGTAGCCGCGGCCCGCGATCGGCATTCGCGAATTGCCAGAGAGCAAGGCGCGGCAGCGCTGAAGATCCAGACATCGAGCGGCGCGAGGACTCGCCGGGCGGTGCGAAGCACATCGGCGAACGAGAAGCTACCTGTCCGGCGTCGGCGGATCGCTCGCCCGTGGCACTTGGTCGAACCACTTCAAATCGCACGAAGTCGTGTGGTACATATGGCTTGGCTACCGTGCGACTCCGACGAATCGCATACCTGGTGATCGCAGCCCTTGGCGCATCCTGCGCCGGTAGCTACGGTCAAATCCACAACCTGTCCCTGGCGTGGCGCGGAGTCGACACCTGGCCCCGCCCGAGCGGACCCGTGGCGCAGTCCTTCGCGGCGGCGCCGCTCGCATTCGCGCTGCGCGATTCGCGGTCCGACCCATCCGCGGTCGGGACCTACGAAGAGGACGGTTTCGTGGTCAGGACAGCCGACAACGTTGCGCAGTACTGCAGCATGCGGTTGGGCGAGATGCTGACACGCGCGGGCGCTCGGCTGAACGAGCCACCGACGGCGGTCCTCGAGGCCGAGCTCCTGGAGTACAACGTCGTCGAGAGCGGGATGTTCCACGGCGTGGTGCGCCTGCGCGCGGTCGTCCATGGCGGTGCAGGTCGATCCTGGTCGAGGACCTTCGTCGGCAAGAGTGCGCGCTGGGGGCGCACGCACAACCCGGAGAACTTCAACGAAGCGCTGTCGAACGCGCTCGCGGACGCGGCGTCGCAGCTCATGCAAGACGACGACTTCGCGCGTGCACTCGTGGGAGAGCCGGCAGACGATCCGTCCGCGTCGCGGCCACCGTCGCTCCAGGCACCGGCGGCGCCGCCCCCTCCGAGGTCTCCAGGAGCCTGACAGCCATGGCTGGGGTCGGGACTGACGTCGTCGTTATCGGAGCAGGACCCGCGGGCTCGGTCGCCGCGGCGCTGCTCTCGCAGCGGGGATATCAAGTCCTGGTGCTGGAGCGGCAGCACTTTCCGCGGTTCTCGATCGGCGAGAGCCTGCTGGCATACAGCACGGAGCTGCTGATGGAGGCAGGCATGCTCGAGGCCGTCCTCTCGGCAGGATTTAAGTTCAAGAACGGAGCGACCTTCGTCTGCGACGATCAGTACTCGGAGTTCAACTTCGCCGACAAGCTCACCGCAGGGTGTTCGTTCACGTTTCAGGTGCTGCGCTCCGAGTTCGATCATCTGCTGGCCACGGAGGCCGAGCGCCACGGCGCGACCGTCCGGTACGGCGTCGAGATCACCGCGGTCGACGTCGGCGGCGAACTGCCGACGGTCACCGCGCGGAGCGAGGCCGGCACCGTCGAGCTCCACCGGCCGCGCTTTGTCCTCGATGCCAGCGGGTTTGGCCGCACGCTGGCGCGGCTGCTCGATCTCGAGAAACCATCTGCCTTTCCGGTGCGCGCCGCGCGGTTTTGCCATGTCAAGGACGCCATCGTCGCGGGTGCGTTCGATCGACAGAAGATCCGGATCGGCATCAACCCGACCCATCGAGACGTCTGGTCCTGGCTCATCCCGTTCCCGAACGGGGTGAGCTCGCTCGGCATCGTGGCCAGTCGCGACCACCTCGCTCGCTACTCTGGAACCGACGAAGAACGCTTCTGGGCCATGGTAGGCGACGAGCCGAAGCTCCGCACCCTGCTCGCGGCTGCGCACACGGTGCGGCCGGTCGGAGAGATCATCGGTTACGCGGCCAACGTCAAGGCGCTGCACGGACCCGGGTTTGCCCTGCTCGGCAACGCCGCCGAGTTCCTCGACCCGGTGTTCTCCTCGGGCGTCACCATCGCCTTGCACTCGGCCAAGCTCGCCGCCTCGGTCCTCGATCGGCAGTTCCGGGGCGAGACCGTCAACTGGGAGCAGCAGTTCGCCGAGCCCTTGATGTTCGGGATCGAGACGTTTCGAACGTTTGTGACTGGCTGGTACGACGGTAGCCTTCAGGACGTGATCTTCCATCCCGACAAGGTCCCCTCGATTCATCGCATGATCTGCTCGGCGCTGGCCGGATATGCATGGGATCCGGCAAACCCCTACACCGGGCCGCAGTCCGCGCGCCGGCTTCGTGCGCTCGCGGCAGCATGCCGTGACAGCGCGCCGGGTCGGGCCGCTCCCGCGACAGGTCCATCGTGATGGATGGTCACGTCATCACCGGCGCGGCACTCGCCAACTGTCTGGGCATCGACAACCGCACGGTCTTCGAGCGCGCGTTTGCCGGTGCCGACTCATTCTTGCCCGGCAGCGCGTTCTGCGATCTCCCGTTCGCCACGATGCTCGGGATCCTCCCCGGCGCCGCGGTGGAGGACAAGCTGCTCGATTGTGTCGTGACGCGGCTCGCCGCCGCAGCGCTTGCTTCGGTGCGGCAGCTGCAACCGGCGGTGCGCGCCGCCGTGGACCGCTGGGGCGCACGACGGGTCGCCTACGTGTTCGCGAGCTCCACCGGCGGTCTCGAGGAGACCGAGCGATGGCTGGCTCCGGATCCCCGCCTGCCGGCCGCGGGCCTCCGCTACAGCTACGCCGATCACGGAATCGATGCCACCAGCGCTGCGATCGCGCGCCGTCTGGGTGTCGAGGGCGTGTGCATGGCGCTCTCGACGGCGTGCTCGTCGAGCTTCAAGGCGCTGGCCTCGGCCATCCGCCTGATCGACTGCGGCCTGGCGGACGCTGCCGTCGTCGGCAGCGCCGATTCGCTGTGTCGCACCACGATCTTCGGCTTTCACAGCCTCGGACTCACCGCGCCGACGCCGACCCAGCCGTTCGCACGGGATCGCTGCGGGATCACGCTCGGGGAGGGTTCGGCATACGTCCTGATCGAACGCGACGTCGATGTGACCAGGCGCCATGCCCTCGCTCGGGTCGCCGGGATCGGCGCTGCTTCCGATGCGTTTCATCATACGACTCCGCACCCCGAGGGCATCGGCGGTCAGCTCTGCATGCGGCAAGCGCTCGATCGAGCCGGCATGACGCCGAACGAGATCGATTGCGTCAGTGCGCACGGAACCGGAACGCGGCTGAACGACGCGGCCGAGGCATTCGCGGTGAACCGGGTGTTCGAACGGCGTGTTCCGCTGACCGCGATCAAGAGCTTGACCGGACACACGCTCGGATCGGCGGGGCTGACCGCGCTGATCCTTGCCGTCGAATCGCTGCGGCGCCAGGAGATCCCGGCGACGCTGCGCTGTACACCTGCCGACGACAGCCTCGGCGTGACGGTGGTGGACAGGCCCACGCCCATCCGCCTGCGGCACGTGCTGGTCAACGCGTTCGGGTTTGGCGCAAGCAACGCGAGCGTCGTCGTGTCGCAGCCGGGGGGGGCATGACCGGCACGACGATCGGGTCCGTGCGGATCCTCGGGGCGGCTTTCTTCTCGACCCACCACGCATCGGCCCAGGACCTGCTGGCCGGTCGCGAACGAGCGTTCACGCCCCCGAGTTATGGGCTTCTCGTCGGCCGCGCTCGCCGCTTCACCAGCTTGCTCACGCAGATGCACATCGAGGTCTGTGGGGCCTTGCAGTCCATCGCCGCCGAGCCGCCGATCGCCGTGTTCGCGACCTGCCATGGCGAGATCCAGACGGCCGAGAAGCTCCTTGCCGAGTTTCGCGAAGGCGCGATGGTGAGCTCGGCACGATTCGCGCTCAGCGTGCACAACACCGCGTCGGGGCTGTACTCGGTCGCGATCGGCAGTCATGCCCCGACCACGACGGTCACCGGCGCGAACGCGATCGCGGCCGGCTGGCTCGAAGCGTCGCTGACGGCGCTCGAGGCGCAGCAGACCGTGCTCCTCAGCATCGCCGACGAGCCGATCCCCGCGGCGCTGCAAGGCCCGAGCGAGGTCGGCGCCGCCGCGGCGTTCCTGCTCGGGGTCGCGCCGGGCGCCGGCCGCGCGGCGCAGCTCGTCGTCGCGCCATCGATCGAAAGGGGGAGGACCCCCTCCCCGCCGGCGAAGCCGTCAGGGCCCCTCCCCCCCGACTCGCTTCGCTTGTCGATCGAAAGCCCGGACATCAACCCGCTCCAGGTGCTGGCTCGTGCGGTGGATGCCGTGACGCGCGACGAAGCTGCCACGGTACCCCTCGGACGCATTCAACCAGGTGCCACGCTGGAGCTCCGGTTCCCGCAGGATGCGCGCGCGTGACGCCCACCGGTGACATGTTCGGTCCCGTGGCGGACTACCTCCCGCATCGGCCCCCGATGCTCCTGATCGATACCATCGTCGAGGTGACCGAGCAGCGAGCGGTTTGCCGCGCGACGATCCGCCCCGACTGCGTGTTCGCGATCGATGGCGTCGTCCATCCGAGCGCGATGATCGAGTTCGTCGCACAGGCCTGCGCGCTCTACGTCGGCGTGGTGGACGCGCGCGCGGGCGACCCACCGCGCCTCGGGCTGATCGTCGCCTGCCGGGAAGTCTCGTTTGACGTCGATGGCTTTGCCGTGGGCGACGAGCTCACGATCGTTGCCAGCAAGGTCTTCGGTCAGGACCAGCTCGCGGCGTTCACCGGCACGGTCACTCGTGGCGACGCGCTGTGCGCGACCGTCCAGCTCTCGGTCGCGGATGCAGCGCTCAGCGCTACGCAGCTCTCCATCGGAGGCGATGCACGGGGCGATCGATGACCCGCAAGGTCGCGCTGATCACGGGGGCGAGTCGCGGAATCGGCGCTGCGGTCGCGCGAACGCTGGCGCACGATGGACTCGACATCGTGCTGACCTGCGTGCATCAGCGCGCCGCAGCGGATGCGGTCGCAGCGGAGATCCGCGAGCTGGGACGCCAGGCCTGGGTGGCGCAGTTCGACGTCAAGGACGCCGAGCGGTCCCGCGCCGCGATCGAGCAGCTGCTCGCTCAGACGGAGATTCATGTCGTCGTGAACAACGCGGGCGTGGTCGCGGACTCGGTGTTTCCCGCGCTGTCCCCGGATGCCTGGCACAGCGTGGTCGACACGTCGCTCGATGGGTTCTTCCACGTGACCCAGCCCCTCGTCATGCCGATGGTGCGGCGCCGGTGGGGGCGCATCATCAACATCGCGAGCGTGTCGGGGGTCAACGGGAACCGAGGTCAGGTGAACTATTGCGCCGCGAAGGCCGGCCTCATCGGGGCCACCAAGGCGCTCGCACTCGAGCTGGCGAGCCGGAACATCACCGTGAACGCGGTGGCTCCGGGCCTCATCGACACCGAGATGATCACGTCGGCGCCGGTCGAAGAGATTCTCAAGCACATTCCCATGAAGCGAATCGGCACGGCGCAGGAGGTTGCGGATCTTGTCGCCTACCTGGCCAGTGACAAGTCAGCGTACATGACCGGGCAGGTGATATCGATCGCGGGAGGGCCCTAGCCGTGCGGCGGGTCGTCGTCACGGGGATCGGCATCGTCAGCCCGCTGGGTTGCGAGCTGGCCGAAGCCGCTGCGCGCTTGCGGGCCGGCGATCACGGCATCGCTCCGATGCCGAAATGGGACGGGATCGGCCACTTCTCGCCGCGCGTCGCGGCACCGGTTGTCATTCCCGCAGCGCTCGAGGTTCCGCACCGCGCGGCCCGCTCGATGGGTCGCGTCGCGCAGCTCGCCACCGTGGCGACCGGCATCGCGATTCGCGATGCGGCGCTGGCACCGGAGGAGTTCGCCGATGGCACCATCGGACTGGCCTACGGCAGTACCCACGGGTCGTCACAGGCCAACGAGGACTGGGTGCGCAAGCTGGTCGCGCAGAACGGCTTTCTCGGGCTGACCTCGACGACGTTTCTCAAGTTCATGAGCCACACAACGGCGGCGAACCTCGCCACGTATTTCGGCGTCAGAGGTCGCGTGATCTGCACCTCGGCGGCCTGCGTGAGCGCGACCCAGGCCATCGGGCATGGCTTCGAGACCATCGGCTCCGGTTTTGCCGACGTCATGGTGTGCGGCGGCGCCGAGGAGCTCCACTTCAGTCACGCCGCGGTGTTCGACATGCTCCACGCCGCCAGCAAGGCGTTCAACGCGACCCCGGAGCGAACGCCGCGCCCGTTCGACCAGCGGCGCGACGGCCTGGTGGTCGGCGAGGGCGCCGGCACGCTGGTGCTCGAAGAGTACGAACGGGCAAACCGGCTCGGCAAGAAGATCTACGCGGAGATCATCGGCTTCGGGACCAACTGCGACGGCACCCACGTCACGAATCCGTCGAGCGATGGCATGCGCGGCGCGATGGAGCTCGCCCTGCGCTCCGCACGCTGCGGTCCCGACGCGATCGACTACATCAACGCTCACGCGACCGGCACGACGGTCGGCGACATCGCCGAGAGTCAGGCGACATACGCGCTGTTCGGCGACCGTGTACCGGTGAGCTCGCTCAAGGGGAACCTCGGCCATACACTCGGAGCCTGCGGTGCCATCGAGCTCGCACTCGTGATCTCGATGTTGCGGGAGGGCTGGATCGCAGCGACGCGTAACCTCGAGGTCGTCGGCGAGCAGTGTGCACCGCTCGATTACGTGATGGGCGAGTCGCGCAGTGCCAAGCTGAGGCGGGTGCTCTGCAACAAGTTCGCATTCGGCGGTATCAACACCAGCCTGGTGATCTCGGCGATATGAGACTGCGAGCGCACCGATGCTGAGAGCGTTTGCCGTGAAGGGGCTGGCCGCGGCGGTGGCGATCGCGCTGCTCGCGACCCTACCGGCTGGATGGGCTGCGCTCGCTGTATCCACGATCGTGATCCTCACGATCGGGTTCATCACCTACGCGATCGCACACCCGAGCAGTCAATTCTTTGTCCCGGTGGTCAGCCGGCTGGCGGCTGACCGGCCGATCGTCGCGCTCACCTTCGACGACGGACCCGACCCGGTGTTCACGCCACGGATTCTCGAGGTCCTCGAGGCGCACGGCGCACGCGCGACGTTCTTCGTGCTGGGAGAGCGCGCCGCGCTGTATCCGGACGTGATCCGGCGCATCCACCGGGAAGGACATAGCGTCGGAACGCACACCCAGCGTCATCGGATGCACTTTCATTTCGGGACCCCGACGTACGTCCGGCGAGAGATCGAGGACGCCGTCGCGGTCGTCGCCGGCATCTTGCCGGAACGCCCCACACTGTTTCGACCGCCGCACGGCTTGCGCACGCCGTGCTTTGCTTCCGGGTGGCAAAGGACGCGTGGCCTGACATGCGTGACCTGGTCGGTGCGCGGGCTCGATTCGCGCCCGACCAGCGCGAACGCGATCGTCGCGCGGATCAAGCACCGCCTCGCGCCGGGCGCGATCGTCGCGCTGCACGATGGCACGGGCCTGGGCGGCGGGACCGATCGCCGGCCGACCCTCGAAGCCCTCGGCGCGATCCTCACCGAGTGTGAAACTCGCGGATTGCGTTGCGTGGCGCTGGACGACGCCGGGGCCGCGGTGCCGTGATGGCCGGCGTGGAGATGTACCCGTACAAGGCGCGGCTGCCGGCCCCGATCTACTGGATCTATCGAGCAATCCGCACGGCGGGCGTCGCGCTGTGCTTCGCCGGCTTCTGGTCGGGGAGCATCGTGCTCGGGTGGCTATGGCTTCCCATCCTCGAGCTGTGGCCGGGACCGCGCGTCGACAAGATGCGGCGCTCGCTGCGAAGCCTCCAGCGCGGATTCCGGCTGTTTCATCTGGTGATGCGCGTGCTGCGGCTCTATCACCGCACCAGTCCGGTCAAGACCTTGCGACCCGGTGGTGCCCCGGCGGACTCTCCGGCCGTGCTCGTCGCGAACCACCCGACGCTGTGCGACACGACGTCGATCGTTTCGTTGTTCCCCAACGTCGTCGCGGTCGCCCGCACCGGTTTCGCGAACAATCCATTGCTCGCTCGCCTGATTCGCGTCTGCGGCTTCATTCCGATCGGCATTCACATGCTCCAGGAATGTGAGGAACGGCTGCGCATGGGCTTCGACGTGCTGATCTTTCCGGAAGGCACGCGATCGCCGATCGGAGGGCTTCACCCGTTTCATCGCGGTGCCTTCGAGCTCGCCGCACGGGCCAAGGTTCCCGTCGTCCTGCTGAAGCTGACCTGCGTTCCACCCGCGCTCTCGAAGCGGCTACCGATCTGGAAGGTAGCCGATCGAATGGCGGTGCTGACGATCGAGCCGCTCGACACGATCCATCCCGTGGACAGCGAGCTCCCGAGCAGAGCGATGTGCCGGGTGATCGAGCAGCGCTATCGCGACCTGTTGGGATACGCTCCAGGAGACCTCGCATGACCCCATCCGAACTGCATCAAGAGATCAAACAGCTCATCGTGGAGGCGCTTCAGCTCCAGGACGTCGATCCCGCTTCGATCTCGGACACCGATGCGTTGTTCGGCGACGGGTTGAACCTCGACTCCATCGATGCCCTGGAGCTCGCCACCGCCATTGCTCGCAAGTACGACGTCAAGGTCAGCCAGGACCAGGAAACCCGCGACGCGTTCCGCTCGGTACGGCACCTCGCGGAGTTCATCACGATGAAGCGAGCCGCGGCCACCGGCGGCGGCCACGAAGGTCGATAGGCCCGGCGCCTGCACGTGAGCGCTAGCGCGCGCGGCGACCTCGGCAGGAAGCAGTCCGATAGAGCTCGACGCGTGGACCGCTGCCAGCACGCCCATGTTGCGAGCCGCCATCGCGGCCTGAAAGAGCAGCGGTGAGAACGCGAGCTGGTGGACCTGGCGGTACTGCTTCGGGACCATCTCTGCGTGGGTTACTCGGAGATGCCTCGATCGAGGTGCACGATCGGGCTTGAATTCGGACCTCCCGTAACTACACTATCGACGGGTATGGAACCACCGGAACGATTGTCGAGGGCCGAGATCCTCGGGAGGATCCAGCTCATGATGAAGGAGCTGTTCGAGCTCGATAGCGTCCGCGTTCAGCCGGATGCGCGCCTCGTCGAGGACCTCGAGCTCGACAGCCTCGATGCGATCGATCTCGCGGTCAAGGTCGAGGAGACCACCGGGCTTGCCTTCGATGAAGCCAGGATTCGCGAGCTGCGGACCGTCGACGACGTGATCGTGGCGATCGAGGGGATCGTGAGCGCGCAGGGGCTGCCAGCGCTCCGATCGCTCGCCCCCGCGCAGACCGATCGATGACGACACCCGGGCTCGCGTGGGTCACGCTGGCGATCGCAGCGATCGCCGGATCTGGCGTCGCGGCCCCGGTCAAGGCGGGGGGCAGCGACGCACCGCCCGCGAGCCTGCTCTCCGGTGATGCCGCCCACGGCGCCGCCGTCGACCCGGTGTTCGCGCATCTCCAGCTCGAGCGCCTCGGCTGCGAGTTCAGCGAGGAAAAACACATCGTGCTGCTCGCTCGACCGCTCCGGTCGACCGGCACGATCACCTTCGAGCGCAGCAAGGGCATCGCGCGTACGACGCTCACCCCCAAGGTGCAGAAGGTCGTGCTGACCAAGACGTCGCTGCGCATCCGCCAGGGCGAGCGCACCGAGGAGATTCCGCTCGACAAGAGCAAGGACCTCAGGGCGTTCGCGCTGATCTTTCCGACGCTCCTGCGCGGCGATCGGGCCGAGCTGGAGCATGCCTTCGACATCGGCCTGCATGGCAGTGACAGCGACTGGTGGGCGCTCACGTTCACGCCGAAGACCGATTCGCTTCGCGCGCTCGTTCGCAGCGTCGTGGTGTTCGGCCGCAAGGGCGAGCTCGTCTCGCTTCGCGTTGCCGAGGCGAGCGGCGACACCACCGAAACGCGCTTGACCAAGATTCGCCGGAACGGCGCGGTGCCGGATTCCGAGATCGCGTCGGCTTTCGGAGCGCCTTGATGCGGTGGCGTGGCCGCGCCGCGCCCCTCGCCGTCCTGCTGGCAACCGCGCTCGGGTTTGCCGTCGCGGTGCCGCATCTTCGCTTCACGACCAAGATCACCGACTTTCTCCCCGATGACAGCGCGAATCGCGACGCGCAGATCGCGGCCCTGCTCGCCGAGACCGAGTTTGCGCGCGTCATGATCATCGATCTGTCGATGAACGAGGCTCGAGCTGCGCCCGAGCGGCTGGGTGCGCTGACCCGCGCGCTCCTGCGGTTCTTGCGCGACCAGCCCGATGTCGCCGTCGCGCGGAGCGGGTTCACCGAAGCCGATGTGACGGCGACGATCGCGTTCCTCCGCGCGTGGCCGGCAACGACGTTCCTGCCACGCACGACCTACACCGACGAGGTGTTGCGCGCGCGGCTGTCCGAGCTGCGGGACCAGCTCGGCGGTCCCGCGGGGCTGATGGTCCGTCAGACGGCACCCCGCGATCCACTCGGTGGCATGTGGGAGCCGCTCGACACCCTGCGAGCGGCGCAAGGCGCCTCGCTCGTGGATGACGACGGCGTCCTGTGCACGGCCGATCGCGCGCACGCGTTCGTGTTCGTCGAGACCCGATCTTCGCCGTTCGACAGCGACGCGCAGCGGCAATTTCGCGCCACCCTCGAGGGCTGGACGGCGAGCTCGGCACCGGCGCGCATGCAGACCGCCGGCGCGGCGCAGTTCGCCATCGCTTCGGAGGCGCAGATCAAGCACGACATCAACCGGATCGGCATCATCTCGACGGTCGGGATCCTGATGGTCTTCCTCGTGCTGTTCGGCTCGGTGCGCCTGATCGTGCTGAGCTTCGTCCCGCTGTTGTTCGGCAGCGCGGTAGCGGTGCTCGCATGCCAGGCCCTGTTCGGCGAGATCCACGGCATCACGATCGCGTTCGGCACGTCGCTGCTCGGGGTGGGGCTCGACTACGTCGAACACTACTACGCGCACTTCGTGCTGACTCCGTCGGTGCCTGCCACGACGACGATGAAGCAGGTCGCGCCCAGCCTCGTGCTCGGCGCGCTCACCACCATCATCGGATTCATCGGCATCGCGGCATCGGGGCTCATGGGGCTGCGCCAGATGGCGGTGTTCTCGATGATCGCGATCGTCGCCTCGATGGTGGCAACGTGCTGGATCGTGCCGCAGTGGATGCCGGTGAGCTACCGGCCGCCGCGCACGCTCGCGATCGCGAACCGGGCCGCGCTGGCCGCTCTGGTCCGCGTGACGAAGCGGTCGTGGGGCCGTCGCGGGCGATGGATCGCGCTCGGGCTGGCGACGCTCGCCACCGTCATCAGCGTCTCCGCCGCCGAGTTTTCCGACAACGTGAACATGCTGGTCCGCGAAACCGGACGACACGTCGTGGACAACCGCGAGGTGCGGTCGCGGCTCGGCCCGGAGTCGAGCTCGTTCGCCGTGGTCACCGCGGCAGATGACGACGCGCTGCTCGGCTCGATCGGCAGCGCCACCGCCGAGCTCGAACGTGCCCGGGCTGCCGCGACGGTCACGTCGTTCGTGCCGCTCGGCCGGCTGCTACCGAGCCGCGACGAACAAGCGGCGCGGTTCGCCGCCGCCCGGGACGCGGCCCCGCGGATCCGCCGCATCATGGAAGAGCTCGGGTTCGTTCCAGAGCAGTTCCAGGAGTTCTGGGACTCGCTCGCTGGCGCGGCCCCCAGGTTCCTCACGCTCGCCGACGTCCGCGGCTCCCCGCTCGCGCCGCTGCTCGAGGCCTGGGTGCCGGCGCGGGCCAAGCCGATCGCGCTGATTCCGCTCAGCGGTGTCAACGACCCCTCAGCCCTGCGCGCGCAGGTCCCGAGCGCCACGATCATCACGCCGAGCGCGACGATGGTCGACCTGTTTCGCGGGGTACGGATCCGGACCGTGATCGCGTCTGCGGTCGGCTTCGCCGCGATCTCCGTGCTGCTGCTGGTTCGCTATCGGAGCGCACGGAAGGCGATGATCGCGCTGGCGCCGGCGATCCTGGCCTGCGTTGCCACGGTCGGTACGCTCGTGGTGGCCGGCGAGCCCCTCACGATCTTGCACGTGATGTCGCTCCTGCTGGTGGTGTCGCTGGGCGTCGATTTCGGGATCTTCCTGGTCGACACGCAGACCGTCGAGGAATCGGCTCGCACGATCGTCAGCATCGTCACGGCCTCGATCACGACCATCCTGTCGTTCGGGCTCCTGGGCCTGAGCGAGAGCCCAGGACTCGCCGCGCTCGGTGTGACGATGACCCTGGGAGTCACCTTCAGCCTGGTGTTCTGTTTCATCATGGTGTCACTCGCGGGGGACCGCGCGAGTCCCGACCTCGTTGCCACAGAGCTCGTGCCATGACCGGTGCCGGGATCGCAGCGATTGCGTTCGTGGTGATCGCTGGCTGCGGGCACGCGGCGCGCACGACGGTGATGTCCACCACCGACCCCTCGGGCTATCCGTGCGTGCTTCGCGATCCCGGCACGTTGCCGGATGACTTCATGGTTCGACAGAGCCTGACGATTCGCGCGCAGCGCGATGGCAAGGCGATCGAAGGACAACTCGATGCCGTCCTTCAGAAGCAGCGTGATACGCTCGTGATCGTGGGCTTCGGGCCCATGAATGTGAAGGCATTCACTCTCACCCAGCGCGGCGACCGCATCGAGTTCACCCAGTTCACGGGGCCCGAGCTGCCGTTCTCGCCCCGCAATGTGGTGGTCGACGTCCACCGCGTGTTCTTCAAGCGGCTTCCGGCGCCGGCCGAGGCCCGGTACTCCGGGGTGGTTCGCGGCGAGCTCGACGGCGAGCACGTCGAGGAGACCTGGCGTGACGGCGAGCTTCGCGCGCGGGTGTTCACACGTCCGGGGAGCACGCTGCACGGTGCGATTCGCGTCGAGCTCGGGCCGGGCTGCGGGCCGATCCACTGCGAGCCCGAGTCGGCGACGCTGCACAACGAGTGGTTCGGCTACACCCTCACGGTCGCCAGCGAGGGCTACGAGAAACTCTAGATGAAGACCGTGCTCGGCATCGTTTCCACCCTGTTCATCCTCGCGTCGCCGTGGGTGCTGTACTGGACGCTATCGCAGCACGAGGTCGGCGTCGCCGCGATGACACTGATCGGCTGGGTGATCGTGCGGAGCATTCCGGTGCTGCTCTCGGCCAGGCGCGAACAGCGGAGGGCCGCCCTTCAGCTACCGGCGATCGCACTGGGCTTCGCGTTCCTCGGCTGGGTCTCGGACAATGGCACCTGGTTCCTGATCCTGCCGTCCGCGACGCAGGCGACGTTCGGGACCGCATTCTTGCGCTCGCTGTCGACCACGCCGCTGATCGAGCACTTTGCCCGGATGATGAAGCCCGAGCTGAGCGTCGCGGAGCAGGCCCATTGCCGCAGCTGGACTCGCATCTGGGGCGTCTACCTGCTCGTGCTCGCAGCCACCGGGCTGGTGCTGGCCCGCTGGGCGAGCCTCGCGGTGTGGACCGTCTACGTCGGCGTCGTCAGCTACGTTCTCGTCGGTGTGCTGTTCGCCATCGAGTACTTCGTGCGCAAGATCCGGTTTCGCGACTACGGCCGCAACCCACTTGACTGGCTACTCAGCAAATGGTTTCCTGCGACGCAGCCCCGGGTGAGCTGATGCTGAGTGATCTCCTGAGTAGCCTCGGGCGCTCCGACCGCAGCCAGCCATGGGTCGACCGCGACCGCGAGACCCAGCTCGATCTCGTCGCGCATGCACGCGGGATCGCCGCGCTGCTCGACGGCCGTCGCGGGCGCGTGGTGCTGTCATGCGGTCAGGCGCGATCCTACGTGCCGGGCCTGCTCGGCGCCTGGCTGGCGGGCGCCACCGTCGAGCTCTTGCCCAACGTGCAGCAGGGTACGCTCGATCGCGTAGATGCGGACGAGGACGTAGCGTACGTGCTGCACGACGTCGCCGCCCGTCAGGCGCGCTCGCCCAAGGCGATCTACGTTCCCGGCGCTCTCGCGAACGCGCGCGATAGCACGGGTGCAGCCGAACCACGACCGACCGCGTGGCCCGAGATCGCAGTTCGTCTGACCACCTCGGGTACGACCGAGCGGCCCAAGTACGTGACCAAGTCGATGGCCCAGCTCATCGGCGAGATCGACGTGCTCGCGGCGGTGTTCCCCGGCGCGCGGTGTGTGCTGTCGACCGTGCCGCTGTCGCACTTCTATGGTCTGGTGTTCGGCGTCTTGTTACCACTGCGACTGGGCGCTCGCATCGTGAGCCACGAAGCACTGCTACCGGTGGACATCGCGGCGATCGTCGAGCGCGAATCGGTCGACCTGTTGATCAGCACACCCGCGCACCTGCGTGCGATGGCCGCTGCGGCGATGCCGCGTGGCCTTCGCGTGATCTCGAGCGCGGCTCGCATGCCGCCCGACCTGCACATGCGCCTCGCCACCGATCATGGCTGGCACGTGACCGATCTGCTTGGCTCGACCGAGACCGGTGTCATCGCGACTCGCCATCACCCGATGCACCCGTGGACCGCGCTCCCCGGCGTGAAGCTATCGGCTCCGGACGACCGGCTGGTGGTGGAGTCGCCGTGGTGTGACGGAGCCCGGGTCGAGCTCGATGATCGAGTCGAGCTACGGCAGGGCGGGACGTTCGAGTATCTCGGCCGGAGCGGCGAGCTGGTGAAGATCGCCGGCAAGCGGGCTCACGCGCACGCGATCGAGGCCACCGTGCTGGCGGTTCCGGGAGTCACCGACGTCGCGCTCGTCGTGCACGCCGCGGTCGGCAAGGAACCGCGCGTCGCCCTGGCGGTCTGCGTCGCAACCGATGGACCGGCGGTCGGTCGTGACGACATCACGGGGGTGATTCGCCAGCAGTTCGATGCGGTGTTCGTGCCCAAGATCATCAAGATCGTTCCGCGGATCCCACGCACCGAGCGCGGCAAGCTGGATACCCCAGCGATGCGCGAGCTCCTCGGCCTGCATACCACCGCGACGACTCATCACATTCCGGTGCGCCGCGTTGGTCCCGGCCAGTATCTGGCGGACATCCCGCATGACCTGGTGTTCTTTCGCGGCCACTTCGATGGGGTCGCGATCCTGCCGGGTGCCGTGCTCATCGAGCGCGTGGTCTGGCCCGTCGTCAGAGCCGAGCTGCCGGAGATCAACGCTCTTCGCGGGATCCGGCGACTGCGGTTTCGCCGGCCGGTGTTTCCGGACCAGCAGCTGTCGGTCACGGTCAAGCACGACCACGGCCGGCTGACGTTCGAAGTGTCCTGCGCGGCGTCCGTGGTTGCGAGCGGCCAGCTCCTCGTGGATTGACATGCGGCTGTGCGCGATCATTCCGACCTACAACAATCCTCGGACTCTCGAGGAGGTAGTCGCCCGCGTTCGCGAGCACATCGCCGATGTCGTGGTCGTGGACGACGGTAGTGCCGAGCCTGCTCGTCGCGTGGCCCAAGAGCTCGCCGCCACCGGCGGCTGCGAGGTGGTGTTTCGGGAGCGCAACGGCGGCAAGGGTGCAGCGGTCAAGACCGGGCTTGCCTGGGCTCGCGATCACCACTTCGACTACGCGCTGCAGATCGACGCCGATCTGCAACACGACCCCGCGGACATTCCGAAGCTCGTCGCCAGGATTTCCGGCGTCGGCTCACCGCCCGAGGGCACGCTCGTACTGGCACAGCCGATCTTCGATGCCTCCGCTCCCAGGGGCCGCCTTCGAGCGCGCAAGATCTCGGTGTTCTGGGCGATGATCGAGACCCTCGGGCGCAAGGTGGGCGATCCGCTGTGCGGCTACCGCGTCTATCCGGTCGCGACCGCTCTGCGCGTCGCCACCCGCGGCAACGCGATGGACTTCGATCCGGAGATCGCGGTGCGTCTGGTGTGGGCAGGCGTGGCCGTCGTGCATGTCCCGACTCCGGTGATCTATCGCTCGGCCGAAGACGGCGGAGTCTCTCACTACCGCAAGGTCATCGACACCCTGCTGATCGCGGGTGCGCATTTCCGGCTGTGCACGGAGGGCCTGCTGCGGCTCCTCACCAGCCCGGTGAGGGCATTGATCCGACGGTTGCGGCATGGCTGACTGGCGCAAGATCCCCGAGGCCGGGACGGTGTTTGCGATCCGCATGCTCGTGCTGCTCGCGCGTACGTTCGGGCGCCGCGTCGCCGGCTGGTTTCTCTACGTCGTCGCGCTGTACTACGCGATCGTTCGCGGGGGCGCTCGCCGTTCCTCGCGCGATTACCTTCGCCGCGTCGGCCATCGCGCGACGTTCGCGAACGTCGTCCGCCATCTCCACACGTTCGCACAGGTC
>VBLP01000344.1:0-6647 GCA_005887925.1 Deltaproteobacteria bacterium
TCGGGAACCCGAACGTCATGACGCCTTCGTAGAAGTCTCCGGCGCTCGCGTTGCTGTTGTCTCCGCCGACGCCCAGGACGATGCCACCTTCCTGGTGCATGGGCGTGTACCCGCTGAAGCTGCCGTTGGGGAGCGGTCCGTTGTACTGGGTGGTGAGCCCGCCCGACTGGGCGTTGCCGGTCTTGAGCGCGAAGCTGGTCTGCCCGTTGTTCTTGAGCATGGCCGTCACCACGTCGAAGCTCACGGCCGTGTTCGCCGTGTTGGAGCCGTTGCCCTGGAACAGGCCATTTTCCAGATCGGCGGCGATCCAGGGGCCAGACCCCGAGCACGGAGGATGTTCGCAGCGAAGGCCGAAGTAGACAGCGTCCATGTGGCCGTTGCCGGTGTCATTGGCCAGCGGCTGCTCGGTGTTTCCGTAGTCGAAGCAACACCCGCCGTTCACGTTCCTGGCGCCGGTCACCATGTACATGCCCTCGGGCTGGCCGTTGCGGGCGGTGCCCGTCGCGGCGAGATCCCGGTAGCCCACCCCGGGCACGACGTGGACGCCGTAGACCTTGTGACCGCCGGCGATCGCCGGCAGCGCGGCCGCGTTCGCGCCGACGTCGGCCCCACCGGCTCCACCGGCGGGCGAGATCGGGAGATGGTTACCCCGCGACGACTGGTCGTAGATGATCGTGATGGTGCAGGTCGTGCCCGCGCAGAACGCGTCCTGCGCGGCGGCGTTGGCGTAGCCGCCCGCGGTCAGCGTTCTGATGTCGGTGGTCGCGCCATCCGACGCGCGCTTGACCTGGTACAGCCTCCCGCTGTACGTGCCGAACAGGGCGCGCGTCGTGCTGTGCGCGGCGACGCAGGCGGTGCCGGCGGACGCGTAGATGTCGCATGGCAGCGTCTGGGCGGACGCGACGCTCACCGTGCCGATCACGAGGACCGCGCCGATCAGGAGTCGCGCGGCGAAAGCGGGCGAGCGCTGGATTGTCTGGATGGTGGTCATTCGGTGATCCTTGGCGGGAAATCGCACCCGCAGTCTAGATGGAATTGGCCGTCGAGATGCGAGGCCGCTCCGGAGCTGCCCGGGTCGTTCGATCGGGTCGTTCTTCGAGGGCGCGATGACGGCGGGGGTGCCGACCGACGCGGCCGAGGCCTCCGTGCAGGCCAACATCATCTCCGTCGGGTACGGCGGACCGAGCCCGGTCCCCGGCGGCACGCGGAACGTGGGCTCGACGATCTCGCTGCGCGCCACGACCGCGTGCTGTACGACGCGTTACATCCGCCATCAGAACGGCAACGCGGTGACCTCGGTGATCTCCTCGACCAGCCCTGCCGTCGGGGAGCGTCAATCCGGACACACCGCGGCTTTCTCGGCCCATTGTGGTCAAGCGCTTTGAACGGAAGCACGGAAAGAACGCATATTACGGCCAGACCGGCACCGCTGACGCCGATCGAATCGTGAAGGCCAAATCGTGAGGACAATTCCATGACGAACAGACTCTCCCTCATCGCAGTGGTGACGCTCTCGGCGCTCGTGCCGGGATCCTCATCACCAGCACGAGCCGACAAGAAGATCACCCTCGGGTTCTCGCAGATCGGCGCCGAGAGCGAGTGGCGCACCGCGAACACCAAGTCGATCAAGGAGGCCGCCGAGGGCGCCGGGATCAACCTCAAGTTCTCCGACGCGCAGCAGAAGCAGGAGAACCAGATCAAGGCGATCCGCTCGTTCATCGCGCAGAAGGTCGACGTCATCGCGTTCTCGCCGGTCGTCGAGACCGGCTGGGAGCCGGTGCTGCGCGAGGCCAAGGCGGCCAAGATCCCCGTCATCCTCACGGACCGCGCGGTGAACAGCAAGGACGACTCGCTGTGGGTCACCTTCATGGGCTCCGACTTCATCGAGGAGGGCCGGCGCGCCGCGAACTGGCTGGTCAACAAGACCAAGGACAACCCGGGCCCGATCAACATCGTGGAGCTCCAGGGCACCGTCGGCTCGGCGCCCGCGATCGACCGCAAGAAGGGCTTCGAGGAGGTCATCAAGGACAAGCCCAAGTTCAAGATCATCCGGTCGCAGACCGGAGACTTCACGCGCGCCAAGGGCAAGGAGGTCGTGGAGGCGTTCCTCAAGGCCGAAGGCAAGAAGATCAATGTGCTGTATGCGCACAACGACGACATGGCGATCGGCGCGATCCAGGCCATCGTAGAGGCGGGCTTGAAGCCGGCGAAGGACATCACGATCATCTCGATCGATGGCGTGAAGGGCGCATTCGAGGCGATGATCGCGGGCAAGCTGAACGCGACCATCGAATGCAATCCGCTGCTAGGACCGCAGCTGATGACGTCGGTCACGGAGGTCGTCGCGGGGCGCCCGATCCCCAAGCGCATCGTCGTCGACGAACAAGTCTTCACCATGGAAACGGCGAAACAGCACATTCTTCCGGACAACCGCTCGACGACCGAGGTGCGCCCGGTGGTCGAGATGCGACAGATCACCAAGCACTTCCAGGGCGTGCGCGCGCTGGCGGCGGTCGACTTCCGCCTCCTGCCGGGCGAGGTCCACGCGGTGATGGGGCAGAACGGCGCGGGCAAGTCGACGCTGATCAAGGTGCTGACCGGCGTCCATCAGGCCGACGCCGGCCAGGTGCTCCTCGACGGCCAGGAGATCAAGCCGCAGAGCCCGCTCGACGCGCAGCGGCTCGGCATCTGCACCGTCTACCAGGAGGTGAACCTGTGCACCAACCTGTCGGTGGCCGAGAACCTCCTGCTCGGCACCGGCGGCACGAGCAACCTGGCGATCCGGTGGCGCGCCATGCGCGAGCAGGCAACGGCATTGCTGGCGGTGCTCAACGTCCACATCGACGTCACCGCGCCGCTGTCGCGCTATCCGCTCGCCGTCCAGCAGATGGTCGCGATCGCCCGCTCGCTCGCCACGCAGGTCGCCGGCGAACGGCGTGCGCGGGTTCTGATCCTCGACGAGCCGACATCGAGCCTCGCCGAGGACGAGGTCAAGATGCTGTTCTCGGTGATCCGGCGGCTCAAGGCGCAGGGCCTCGCGATCCTGTTCATCAGCCACTTCCTCGCCCAGGCGTTCGAGATCGCGGATCGCTTCACCGTGCTGCGCAACGGCAAGCTGGTCGGTGAATACCCGGTCGCGGCGCTGACCCCGATGGATCTCATCGTCAAGATGGTGGGCAAGGAGATCGCGACCGGCGGGCCGGCGCGCGCCGCGCGCGAGGCGCACGCAGCCTCGGGCGCCGCCGCCGGTCCAGCGTTTCTCCAGGCGCACGAGCTCGGCAAGCGGGGCTCGGTCATCGGCGTCGACCTCGACGCGATCCCGGGCCAGGCCGTCGGGCTCGCCGGCTTGCTCGGCTCGGGCCGGACAGAGGCCGCCCGGCTGCTGTTCGGGATCGACCGCAGCGATCGAGGGACCCTGACCGTCGAGGGCAAGCCGGCGCGGTTCCGGTCGCCGCTCGAGGCGATCCGGCGCGGCCTGGGGTTCTGTCCCGAGGATCGCAAGGCCGAGGGCATCCTCCCCGAGCTATCGCTGCGCGAGAACATCATCATCGCGCTGCAGTGCCGGCGCGGCATCTTCCGCGGCCTGTCGCGCGCGCGGCAGGACGAGATCGCCAGGTCGTACATCGCGCGGCTCGGCATCAAGGCCCACGACGTGGCTCGCCACCGACCCCCGGCTGTTGATCCTCGACGAGCCGACGCGCGGCATCGATGTCGGCGCCAAGGTGGAGATCATGGCGCAGGTCATGGGCCTGTGCGATAACGGCATGGCGGTGGTGTTCAGCTCGTCGGAGATGACGGAGGTCCTCGACTACGCCGATCGCGTGATCGTCATGCGCGACCGGGCGCAGGCCGGCGAGCTCGACGCGGCGATGGCCGACGAGCACCAGGTGTTCCAGCTGATCGCGGGAGGCTAGATGGCACAGATGGCGTCTCTGCGCCGGCTGGCCGCCCGGGAGCACTTCTGGGCGGTCGCGACGCTCGTGCTCTTGCTCGCGTACAACCTCGTCGCCGATCCGCAGTTCTTCGCGATCTCGGTCAAGGACGGGCACCTGTACGGCAGCCTGGTCGACATCCTCATTCGCGCCGCGCCGCTCATGATCATCGCCATGGGCCTGACGCTGGTCGTCGCGACCCACGGCATCGACATCTCGGTGGGCGCGGTGGTCGCGATCTCGGGAGCGGTCGCGGCGGCGATTCGTGATCCCGACCGCGCTCGCGGTCGCGCTGGTGTGCGGGATGTGGAATGGCGTGCTGGTGTCGTGGTTCGGCCTGCAGCCGATCGTGGCGACCCTGATCCTGCTCGGCACCGGCCGCGGCGTGGCGCAGCTGATCACCAACGGCCAGATCGTGACGATCTATTACAGTCCGTACTACGTGATCGGAAACGGCTTCTTGCTGGGCGTGCCGTTCTCGCTGTTCATCGTCGCCGCGGTCGCCGCCGTCCTGCTGCTGGTCACGCGCAAGACGGCGCTCGGCATGCTGATCGAGGCGATCGGCATCAATCCGGTGGCGTCGCGCCTCGCCGGGGTCCGCGCGCGGACCTTCACGTTTGCGGTCTACGCCGCGTGCGGTCTGTGCGCCGGCATCGCCGGCCTGATCGTGAGCTCCAACGTCAAGAGCGCCGACGGCAACAACGCCGGTCTACTGTTCGAGCTCGACGCGATCCTCGCGGTCGTGCTGGGCGGAACGTCGCTCGCGGGCGGCCGGTTCTTCCTGCTCGGCAGCATCCTGGGGGCGCTCATCATCCAGACGCTCACCACGACGATCTATGCGGTCGGCGTCGCGCCCGAGGTGACCCTGGTGGTGAAGGGGCTGGTCGTGCTGGCCGTGAGCATCCTGCAATCCGAGCGGATCAAGGCCGTGCTCCGCCCGTCGGGGAGGCGGGCACGATGACCAGGGGGCGTGGCCTGCTCGTGCAGCGCGGGCATCACAAGCTCCTGCCGCTCGCCGTCACCATCGCGCTGTTCGTGATCATGTACGGCGCCGGCGCCTGCTGGTTCGACGGCTTCTTCTCGCTGCAGGTGTTCCTCAACTTCTTCATCGACAACGCGTTCCTCGCGATCACCGCGATCGGGATGACGTTCGTCATCATCTCCGGCGGGATCGATCTGTCGGTCGGCTCGGTCATCGCGCTCACCACCATGGTCTCGGCGACGCTGGTCGAGCACCTGGGCTGGAGCCCGGCGGTCGTGATCCCGCTCGTCCTCGCCATGGGCTCCGCGATCGGCCTGGGGATGGGCCTGGTCATCCAGTATTTCCGGGTCCAGCCGTTCATCGTCACCCTGGCGGGCATGTTCCTCGCCCGCGGCCTGTGTTACCTCATCAGCATCGATTCGATCACCATCGAGAGCTCGTTCTATGGCGAGGTCGCTGCGTTCCGGATCCCGCTGCCCTTCGAGACATCGATCACCGTGAATGTCGTGGTCGCACTCGTGGTCCTGGCGATCGCGATCTACGTGGCCCACTTCACGCGCTTCGGGCGCACGGTGTACGCGATCGGCGGCAACGAGCAGTCCGCGCTGCTCATGGGCCTGCCGGTGGCTCGCACCAAGGTGCTGGTCTACACTCTCAACGGGTTGTGCTCGGCGCTGGCCGGCGTCGTGTTCACGTTCTACATGCTGTCCGGCTACGGCCTGCACGCACAGGGGATGGAGCTCGACGCGATCGCCACCGTGGTGATCGGCGGCACCCTCTTGACCGGCGGCTCGGGCTCGCTGGTGGGCACGCTGTTCGGCGTCCTCATCTACGGGACGATCCAGACCATCCTGTCGTTCCACGGCGATCTCAGCTCGTGGTGGACCAAGATCGTCATCGGATCGCTGCTCCTGACGTTCTGCTTGCTGCAGCGGGTCCTGTCCGGTCAGCGCGACCAGCGCTGATTCACGCCGCCGTTGCAGGTGAAGACGTCGATCAGCGTGCCGTTGGCGGTGCCCTGGCCGATCACGTCCAGACACAGTCCCGACTCGACACCGACGATCGTGCCGTCGGTGTTCACCCGCCACTGCTGATTCGCGCCGCCGTTGCAGTCCCAGATCGCGACCTTGGATCCCGGCGCGGTGGCGTGCCCGATCACGTCCAGGCACTTGTTCGTATAGACCCGCAGGGCTCCGCCGGACAGCTGCGTCCACTGCTGGTTGGAGCCGCCGTTGCAATCCCAGATCTCCACCTGGGTGCCGTTGACCATGCTGACGTTGGGGACGTCGAGGCAGCGCCCCGACTGGACGCCGACCAGCGGTCCGGAGATCGGCGGCGGCGGCCCTGCGACCGCGACGATCGACAGGTTATCGAACTGCGCCGTCTCGCTCTGGCTCGTGCCGATCCCGACCTGTCCGACGCTCCACACCGTATCGGTGATCGTGGCGACCGTGGTGGTGTCGATCACCGCCGTGATCGTCGTTCCGGAGAACGTCAGCGTCAGCTTGTGCCAGGTGCCGGTGCCCGGCGCCGTCACGCTGCCGCTGCGCAGGACCACGTTGGTGTTGCTGACGTCGTTGCGGAACAGCGACCACGCGCCGGTGTTGCTGAGCCGCAGGTAATACGCGTTCAGGCCGGCGGGGCCGAACGCATGCTGGGTGCCGGCGCGTCCGATGATCTCGACGTACCCCGCCTGCTCGAGCAGCACGTCCGACGACACGCTGTAGTTGCTC
>VBLP01000344.1:6768-21169 GCA_005887925.1 Deltaproteobacteria bacterium
AAGCCAGCGGCCGCCGGACCGGTCGCGGTGCCCTTGCCCTGGCCGGTGCCCGGGGTGAGCGTGTACAGCGTGCCGGGCTGGAGGGTCACCGTGAAGCTTCCCCCCGACGGCGTGACGTCGGCGCTGTGGACGAAGTGATCGGCCGGGTTGTTCGAGCCGAGCGCGGTCGACCAGACATGCACCGCCTGAGTCGACAGCCCGCCCGTGACGGTGGCCGTGAACGTCTGCGCGGCGGTGGCGTCCATGGTCTCGATGACAGTGCTGTAGGTGCCGGTGCTCGGCGACCGCAGGGTCACGTAGCTGCCGTTGGCGCGGTTGCCGCCGAGGAAGCCCGAGGCGGTGTCGAGGTAGCGCCAGCCGGGCGCGGTGAACTGCGTCGTGTGCGCCATCACCCACGCGTTCTTGCCGATCGAGTAGGCGCCCGACCACGGCTGCGCCGCGAGCGCGACGCCCATCGTGGGGAACGGAATGTTCGGCGTGATCGCCGCGATCACGGGCCAGTTGATGTAGGCCGTCATCTTGCCATCGAGGTATCCGCGGTTGATCCCGCGCGCCAGATTGATGCCGCCGAGGTTGTAATCGTCCGAACCGTTCTCGCTGGCCCAGACCTTCTTGCCCGACGCGATCGCGTTGGCCGAGCTCGGACAGTTGCTCTGTGCGCTGCGGTAGCCGCACACGTAGTGCGAGCCGAGCACGTTGACCGCGGCCGCGAACGCGGCGTCGCTGACCACCTGGTCGGCCGGCGAGAAGCTCGTGTCATCCGCGACCACCTGAACATTGCTGTAGCCGCTGCTGTTCAGCGTGGAGCGCAGGTTCTCGTACCAGGTCTTGTCGAATCCGCGCTCGTTCCAGCCGCCGAGGTAGTCGATGGTGAGGCCGTGGCTGTTCTTGGCACAGTCGAGGAAGCTCACATAGTAGTTGATCATGTCGGTGGAGAAGAACGTGCCGTTGCCGATCCAGCCCGGTGCTCCCCAGGCCAGCGCATAGAGCTTGATCGCCGGATTGCGCGCCTTGGCCTGTTCCATCAGCCACCATTCGTAACCGCGATTGCAGTTGAGATCGCTCGCGGTGTGCTTGTGGCTCTTCTCGGCGCCGCTGGTCGAGTTGGTGTCGCCGCCGGCCTCGACCTTGAGGATCTGCATGGCGGCACCGACGCCGGGCTTGAACAGATAATCCAGGATCTGGGTGCGCTGCGGCTCCGGATAGTCGAACAGCAGCCGGCTGTTGCCGCCGCCGCCGGAGATCGCGCCGACGCCGTCGAACACGCGACCGGCGGCATTGCCGTCGATCGTGACGGAGGTCGTGATCTCGTCGGTGTGGGTCTTCTCCGGCGGGACCGCCGACGGGGCATCGAAACACGCCGAGAGCATCGCGAGGCACGGCGCGAACCAACGGTAGTGCGAAATCATGACGTCCTCCACATGGACAATTTCGGGCGACACCGCTCGGTCGCCGGACGGCGGGAGTGGCGCTGCGGGAAACTGCCGAGCATGGAGACGTTCTACTCCGGCGCACCGGGTTGCAAGAGCGCGCGGCGAACGTTTTGAGATCACTGCGCGCCGACGCCACAGCGGCCACGCCTCACGACCCGCACCGCGCACACAAGCAAACGACGTGCATCGCGATGTTCATCGAGGTCAGTCGGGGACATCACGGCGGGATCTGCGCGACGTCGACCCACGTGCCCGCGCGGGCGCTCGCGACCACGGCGTCGATGACGCACATGTTGGCGACCGCGTCCTCGAGCGGTGTCGGCACCGGGGTGTCCTCGAGGATCGCGCGCGACAGCTCGTCGCCCTCGATCGTGTACTGATCGCAGACTTCGAAGCTGATCTCGTCACTGTGGTTGCCGCGCTGGTGCCAGATCCGGCAGGGCCGATCGGGCGGCGC
This sequence comes from Deltaproteobacteria bacterium, assembly GCA_005887925.1. GTDB lineage: Bacteria > Myxococcota_A > Polyangia > Haliangiales > Haliangiaceae > JABFXX01. The sequence continues at coordinate 8,659 of VBLP01000344.1, forward strand.
ATTGAACGGGATCTCGATCTCGATCCGACCCTCGGCGCCCAAGATGTGTACCCGAAGTCGAGCAGCCCCGAGATCACGCGATCGGTGCCGAACCGCGGATCGATGTCGGCGCGCCCGAGCGCCCGGTGCGGCTCTGCCCCGAACACCAGGCGGGCGACCGAGATCGCATAGCACCCGATGTCCATCAGCGCGCCGCCGCCGATGTCGGCCTGATTGCGGATGTTGTTCGGATCCTCGTTGACGTACGAGAACAGCGTCTGCACGGCGAGCGGTTCGCCGACCCCGCCGCCCCGGACGATGGCGGCCGCGCGGCGCCACTGCGGGTGCAGCCGATACATGAACGCCTCCATGATCTTCTGCCGCGGATGGCGCCGGGACGCGTCGAGCAGCGTCCGGGCCTCGGCCGCGGACAGCGCGATCGGCTTCTCGCACAGCACGTGCTTGCCGGCCTCGAGTGCCTTGATCGACCACGGGACATGGAGGTGGTTGGGCGCGGGGTTGTAGATGACATCGATGTCGGGGTCGGCGAGGAGCTCGTCGTAGGCGCCGTAGGCCTTCGGAATCGCGAACTCGGCGGCGACCCTCCGCGCCCGCTCGACGTCGCGCGAGGCGATGGCCGCGACCTCGACCCGGGCAGCGTGGCGAAGCGCCGGCAGGATCTTGGTCCGCGCGAATCTGGACGTGCTCAGAATACCCCAGCGGAGTTTTTGCATGGTTGCCTCCGGCGTTGCGTCTCGACTGCCTTGACATCTTCCACGAGCAGCCCGCAGAGTCGAACTCGAACCAGCCAACTATCGAATCACGTCCTGAACAGCGACACCGATCCCGAGCAGTCTCGGGCCGACAGGAGTATCTCGAGAACCTCGTCAATCGGTGTTGCTGAACCGATACACCGTCGTCGTCTGGTAGCGATCGCCGGCCCGCAGCGTCGTCGGCGGGAACGCCGGCTGGTTCGGCGAGTCGGGGTGGTGCTGGGTCTCCAGACAGAAGCCGGTCCACCGGCCGTACACCGCTCCATCCTTGCCGCGCAGGCCGCCCAGGAGGTTCCCCGAATAGAACTGGACGGCAGGCTCGGTCGTCAGCACCTCGAGCGCGCGGCCCGTCGTCGGTTCGACCACGCGCGCGGCCCGCCGGAGTGTCCCGTCCGCACCGTCGATCGCAAAGCTGTGATCGTATCCCTCGCCGAGCTGGACCTGCTCGTCATCGCCGTCGATCCGCGAGCCGATCGGCGCGGCGCGCCGGAAGTCGAACGGCGTACCCGCCACCGCGCGGAGCTCGCCCGTCGGGATCCGCCCCGGTCCGATCACCGCGAACCGCGCGGCGTCGATCGCGAGCCGATGATCGAGGACCGTGCCGACGTCATGCCCGGCGAGGTTCCAGTACGTGTGGTTGGTGAGGTTGACGATCGTGTCGCGGTCCGTCGTCGCCGTGTAGTCGATGCGAAGCGCGCCGTCCTCGAGCGTGTACATCACGCGGACCGACAGGTTGCCCGGGTAGCCTTGTTCGCCATCCCGGCTGAGGTAGTCGAGCGCGAGCGCGGGCCCCTCGGCCGCCGACTGCGGCGTCGCGGTCCACAGCACCTTGTCGAAACCGACGGCCCCGCCGTGCAGGTGGTTCGAGCCTTCATTGGCGACGAGCCGGTGCTCGACACCGTCGAGCGCGAACCGCGCCCCGGCGATCCGGTTGCCGTACCGGCCGATCAGCGCGCCCAGGTATCCGCCGATCCGCAGATATCCGCCGAGGTCGTCGAACCCGAGCACCACATCGCCCGGACGACCGGCGCGGTCGGGAACCTCGAGCGACATCACGCTCCCTCCGTAGCTCGAGATCCGCGCGCGGATGCCGCCGGGGCGCTCGAGCGTGAACATCGCGACCGGGCGCCCGTCGCCGAGCCGGCCGAACTCCTCCTGCTGGATCGTCACGCCACGAGCATAGACCGGTGCGACGCGTGACATGGCGGCGAGCGTGAGCGCCATCGCGGTCGCGCGAAAAATCTGCCAAGGGGGCCTCGACCTGGGCGTCTGAACGGCATGACCCGCGAATCCGGTGCGACAACGCGTCGGTCGCGGCTCCATCCCGAGGATGCTCATGAAGGTCGTCTGCGACGCGTGCGGCAGGAAGTATTCCATCGATGACAGCCGGATCTCCGGACAGGCGTTCAAGATCCGCTGCAAGCAGTGCGCGCACGTCATCGTCCTGCGCGGGCGGGCACCGACGGGCGATCCGGCCCCGCCCGGGTCGTGGTTCGCGGTGATCGACGGCCGATCGCAGCCGGTCGCGCTGGCCGAGCTGCAGCGGCTGCGCGCCGCGGGCGAGCTCGACGATCGGTCGCTGATCTGGCGCGAGGGGTTCGTCGACTGGTGCGAGCTGGGGACGGTCGAGGAGCTGCGCCCGACGCTGGAGACCGCGGCCGCGGTCCCGGAGGCCGACGCGGCGCTGTGTGCGGTGACGCAGCGCGACGCCGGGGCGGCGGTGGCGCCGGTCATGGAGCGCGCGGCCGAGACGGCCGGGGAGCCGGTGCTGCGCAATCAGCGCAACCAGAGCTCGGTGCTGTTCTCGCTCCGCGAGCTGGCGAAGATCGCCGAGCCGTCCCGGCCCGCGGCGTCCTCGGCGGCCGGCATCGAGGGATCGGGGCTGCTCGATATCCGCTCGATCGCGCGCGGGCTGGCGCCGGCCCGCCCCGAGCGCAGCGCTCCGGACCTGCCGCTGTTCGGGCCGGTCGCCCTCGAGCCAGGCGTGCTCGTGCCCCCGGTGGGCCGCGGCGATCGCCGCCTGATCTGGGCGCTCGCGGCCGCGATCGGCGCGCTGGCGATCGTCACGACGGCCCTGCTCGTGATCGTCCTGCGCGGCCATGCGGCAGAACCAAACCGCTGGCCGGCGGCGAAGCCGGGTCCGATCGCGGCTCCGGCGCCGCAGGCAGGGCCGGCCGCGCCGTCGTCGGGAGCTGCCCCATCGATGGTGCAGCCGCCCGGCGCCGCGCCGTCGATCGCACAGATGACACCGCCCGCGCCGTCGGCGACGCCACCGTCGGCGGCCGCCACGGGACACGCGGCGTCCGTCTCCTCGTCGCCGGCGCCACCGGCAGAGGTGGCTGCCGCGTCAGGTCACGCATCGGGCCACACCGCTGGCCACACCGCTGGCCCTGCATCTGGCGAAGCATCGGGCCAGGCCTCCGCGCGAGCATCGTCCGCCTCGCCGGCCGCGCTGGAGGCAGCGCCTCCGCAGCCGCGGTCGCCCGCCGCGGAGTCGTGCAGCGAGATCACCTGCCTGGTCAACGGCTATGCCGACAAGTGCTGCGAGATCTATCGCCAGCCCGCGTCGCTGCCCGAGAAGCTCGAGCGCGAGGCCGTCGCCGCAGGTCTGGCCGGGATCGACACCGGCGAGTGCCGCGGGTCCGCCGCGCACGGCGACGTGGCCGTCTCGGTCAAGGTGTCTCCCGCTGGCACCGTGACCTCGGTGACCGTGAAGAGCTCGCCCGATCCCGCGCTCGAAGCGTGCGTGGTCGCGGCCGCGCGCCAGGGCACCTTCGCAAAGACCCAGCGCGGCGGCTCGTTCGCGTACACGTGGCGGTTCTGACGCATCAGAACCGCGAGAAGTCGGCCGGGCGGCGCGCCAGGAACGCCTGGAACGCTTCCATGGCCTCGGGGGAGCGCAGGCGCTCGCCGAACACCTCGCCCTCGACCCGCATCGCCTCGAGCACCGCGTCGTGCGTCGCGCGGCGGGTCAGCGCCCGGGTGGCACGCAGCGCGCCCGGCGCGCAGCCGGCGAGCTTGCGGGCCGCGGCGAGCGCGGCGGCCTCGGGATCGTCGGTGACGCCGTTGATCAGACCCCAGTCGAGCGCGGTCTGGGCGTCGATCTGCTCGCCGAGCAGCAGCAGCTGGGCCGCGCGCCGCGCGCCGACGAGCGCGGGCAGGAGCAGCGACGAGCCGGCCTCCGGCACCAGCGCGAGGTCGACGAACGGCGTCTTGAACCGCGCGGTCGGCGCCGCGTAGACCAGGTCGCAGTGCAGCAGCATGGTGGTGCCGATGCCGATCGCGACGCCGGCGACCGCGGCGACCAGCGGCTTGTCGAACGCCGCGAGCACGCGGAGGAAGCTGACGCCGCCGCGCGTGTCGCCGCTGCCCTGGGCCACGCGCAGGAAGTCGCCCAGGTCGTTACCGGCGGTGAAGCAGTCGCGCGAGCCGGTGATCACGACGGCGCGCACCGCCGGGTCGCCGGTCGCCGCCTCGAGCGCGGCGCTGACCGCCGCATACATCTCGAGCGTGATCGCGTTCTTCTTGTCGGGCCGGTCGAGCCGGATCGTGGTGATGCGTTCGGCGGTGGTGACGTGGATGTGCTGGGTCATGGTTGCCTTTGCCGATCGAGACCCCTCGCCAGGCCGCGAGGGCGTGGTTAGGTTGGGTTGGTGTTCCGCGAAGACTACCTCATGCGCCATATCCAGAGCCTCGCCGATGCCGTGGCCCGGATCCTCGGGCTCAACGAGCGCGAGGAGTACGACCGGGCGCTGGCCGCCGCCGAGCAGGCATGGCAGGAGCTGCTCGATGTCCCGGGCGCGCTGATCCGCGCGATCGATACCGCGACGCTCGTCGGGATGCTGCGCGAGCCGGCGAAGCTGCGCCTCGCGGCGCGACTGTTCCGCGAAGAAGCGCGCGCGCTGGCCGGTCGCGGAGAGCCTGCCCGGGCCGCCGTGCGCTCGCGCCGTGCGCTCGAGTTGCTGCTCGAGGCTCGGTCGATCGATCCGGGCGAGCGGGCCGCGGACGACACGGCGATCGCGGAGCTCTCGCACGCCGTCCCCGTCGACGCGCTCGCGGCGCGCTACCGGACGCTGCTGCAGCCCGGCAGCTGAGTGTCGGCGAGCGGCTCGAGCCACGGCGGCGCCCAGATCGCCGCCGCACCGCCGGTGAACCGTGTGCCCGATCTGCTACCCGCAGAACTGCTGGGTGCAGAAGCCGCCGTTCGGTGCGCAGATGCTGCAGCTCGGGTTGCAGCAGAACTCGCCCTTCTTGCAGAAGGTGTTGCCGCAGGCGAGCTTGTTCGCCGCGCCCTCGTCGAGCTCCGCGGGGATCGACGAGTCCGCGGCCGATGACTCCGCCGCTGGGTCCGATGCCGGGTCGGACGAGCTGACCTGGCCGCAACTCTCGACCACCTTGCCGCCCTGTGCCTCGCACAGACAGTCATTGCAGGCCTCACGGCAGCTGCCATCGGGGTACAGGCACTGCGTACCGGTCCCGCAGATATAGGGGCAGATCACCGAGGATTGCGCGCTGCCCTCGGGAGGATCGCCGACGGGGCTCGCCTAGGCGGAAGAATCGGCGACGCTGCCGCAGCCGGTGATCGCGGAAAACAGGATCGACATCGCAAAGCACATACGACGCATGTCACAGCTCCTTGTGCTGATGAGTGATCGGATTGCCTCCGAGCCGGAGGCCGGCACCGCGTGCCTGCTGTACTGCGTGCATGACGCTTGCCGGCGTGCTGCGAGCTGCTCGCACGCCGCGCAGAGCGTACGACGCGAAGGCGCGGTGCCCGGCAGAAAAGCCGATGCGCGATCGACGAGGATCAGCGCGCCGCGCAGGGTAAGTTCCTGCGATGTTCGAGCACGACCATCTCCGGCTGCAGCCGCGCGGCTGACGCGCGAGGCCGCTCAGGCGACGATGACCTCGCTGCGCCCCCCGCCGCGCTGCACGAAGCGGACGTGCGCGCCGACCCGCTCGACGAGGGCCGGCACGTGCGAGATCACGCCGACCTGGCGGCCGGTGGCCTGCAGCGCATCGAGCACTGACAGCGCGCTGTCGAGCGTGGCGGGATCGAGCGTCCCGAAGCCCTCGTCGATCAAGAGCGTGCGGACCCGGACGTCGTGGGCCGACATCGACGACAGCCCGAGCGCGAGCGCGAGCGAGACCAGGAAGCTCTCACCGCCCGACAGGCTCTGGACCGAGCGGACCTCGGCGCCGAGATCGCGATCGATGACCTGGAGCTCGAGGTCGTGGCGCGGCACGCGCTCGAGCTGGTAGCGCGGCGCGAGCTCCTCGAGGTGCGCGTTGGCGACCGCGAGCAGGCTGTCGAGCGTGAGGCTCTGCGCGAAGCTGCGGAACAGCTTGCCGTCGTGCGACCCGATCACGTCGCCGAGGATGCGATCGACCTCCGCGGCGGTCTCGGCGGCGGCGACGTCGGCGAGCGCGGCGGCGCGGCGGTCGCGCGCCTCGGCGTTCGCGGCGAGCTGTGCGGCGAGCTGCGCGGCGCGGCGCTCCGCGGCGGTGACGGCGGCCGCGAGCGTCTCGAGATCGGGGGAGCCATCGCCGGCGGCCGGCGCCGCGGGCCGCATGGCCGCGTGCTCGGCGACGGCGCGCTCGCGCTCGGTGACGACGGCGCGCGTCCGCTCGACGGCGCGCTCGAGCGCGGCCAGTCGCTCCGCCAGCGCATCGACGCGCGACGGATCGCTCGACAGCAGGCGGCGGAGCTCGTCCCGCCCGAACCCGGCGTCGCCGCGCCTGGCATCCAGCCGTGCCGCCGCCGCCGCGAGCTCGCGCCCGAGCTCGTCGCGCCGGACCTCGGCGTCGCCGCGCCGCGCGGTGTGCTCGGCGACCGCGCGCTCGATGTCGCGGACCTCGCGCTCGACCTCGGCCGCCGCGGCGGTCAGCGCGGCATCGGCCTCGGCGATCCGGCCGGCGCGCTCGCGCCAGCCATGCACGACCCCCGCGATCGCGATCCGGACGATCGCCAGCGGCGAGCCCGGCGCTCCGGGTGCGCGACGCGCCGGCGCGATCGCCTGCAGCCGCGCCACGAGCGCCATCGCGAGCGCGGGGTCGACCTCGCCATCACCGGCATGCGCCGCCGGCGCATCTTCCGGACGGCGCGCGTTGCCGGAGCGTCCCCGCGTTGCCGCCGGCACGGCGGTGGCGCGATCCCCAGCCGTCTGGCCCGGCAGCGCGGCGAGCCAGCGCGCCATCGCCGCGACCAGCTCGCGGGTCAGCGCGGCGCGCTGCTCGAGCTTGCTGGCGTGCTCGCCACGCACGCGGCCGATCGTCGCGTCGCGCTCGGCGCGCTGCCGGTCGATCTCGCCGAGCTTGCTCGCCACCTGATCGAGCGCGACCTGGCACAGCTGGACCTCGGCCTGGGCGTCGTGCGCGGCCTTGCTCGCTGCCTCGGTCTGGCTGCGGGTCGCGCGCGCGGCCTCGAGCTTGTCGCGGGCGAGCGCGAGGCGATCGGCAGCGAGGGCCTCGGCCGCCGGCAGCGCCGGATCATCGACCAGCAGGAGCTCGCCGAGCGCGCCGAGCCGATCGCGCCACGCCGTCACGGCCCCGCCGGCGCTCGCCACGGCGGCGGCTCGCAGCTGGCCGAGCCGGGCGCGATCGCGGTCGCGCTGGCGATCGCGCGCGGTGATCGCCGCGAGCTCCGCGGCGATGCCGTCGAGCGCCGCGACGGTGCCGGCGAGCCGATCGTCCGCCGCCGCGATCACGCCGTCGAGCGCGCCGCGGTTGCGCCAGGGGTGCTCGGTCGCGCCGCACAGCGGGCACGGCTCGCCGTCGGCCAGCTCGGCCCGCGCGTGCTCGTAGCCCGCCGCGCGCCGTAGCTCGTCGACGAGCCAGACCTGCTCGCCGCGCGCCGCCTGCGCGCTGTGCTGCGCGCCCTCGAGCCGGATGCGCTGCGCCGCGTCGCCGGCCGCCGCCACCGAGAGCTCGGCGACCTGGTGCTCGATCTCGTCGCGGGTCGCGACCGCACCCCGCGCCTCGGCCGCGATCGCGACCAGCCGCTCGCGGCGCGCCGCATCGAGCGTCGTGCCGCGCTTCTGCGCGAAGCCCTGCGCCTTGCGCTTGGCCTCGTCGTGCTTGCGCGTCGCGGCCTGGACATCGTCGGCCGCCTGCTTGCGCGTGCGATCGAGCCGCGCCCGGGCGTCGGTGTGCTCGGCGAGCGCGCGATCGAGCCCGGCGATCGCCTCGCATAGCGCCTCGTGCTGCGCGAACCGGCCGTCGAGCTCGGGCCACGCGGCGACCTCGGGCGCGAGCGCCGCGCACGCGGCGAGCCAGGCGGCATCGTCGGCCGCGGTCGCCGCGATCGCTGCGACGGCGCCCGCCGCCGGTCCGAAGCCTGTCCGCTCGACGATGCCCGCCGCGATCCGGGCGGCGCGCACCGGCCCGTGCGCCGCCGCGATCCGGGCGCGGCGCTCGGCGATCCCGTCAAGCCGGCGCGTCGCCTCCGCCGCGGCCTCACCCGCCGCCGTCAGCTCGCCGACGGCGACCGCGATCCGGCGCTCGAGCCGGTCGACCTCGTCCCACGCCGGGCGCAGCCGTTCGGCGCGCTGGCGCAGCGCGAGCTCGGCGCGATCGGGCTCCGCGGCCACCATCGCCGCCCGCGCCGCCGCGTGCTCGGTGCTCGCCCCCGCGAGCGCGTGTCCCCGCCGTGCCGCCTCGGCGCTCCACCGCGCGAGCTGCTCGGCCTCGGCGTGGCGCTGGCGCGCGACCTGCGCGGCGACCATCGCCGCCTCGAGGTCCGCGCCGAGCGCGCGCTCGGCCACCTCGTCGAGCACGCTGATCGCGAGCGCCGCGGCGCGCCCCTCGCGCAGGCGCTGCTCGGCGAGCGCCGCCTTGACGTGCGCCGCGATCGACAGCTGCGAATAGATCTGCGTGCCGGTCATGCGCTCGAGCAGCTCGCTGCGGTCCTTGCCGTCGGCGCGCAGGAACGCCGCGAACTCGCCCTGCGCCAGCAGCGCCGAGCGCCGGAACTGATCGAACGACAGCCCGAGCCGGGCATGGATCGCCCGGAGCGTCTCGGTCTTGGTGCCGCCCAGCCGCTCGCCGCCGGTGATCGCCGTCAGCGATAGCTGCTCGTCCTGCAGGGTGCCGTCGCTCTGGCCGCGCGCCCGCCGCACCGACCAGCGCGCCCGGTACTGCCGCGCATCGCCGCTCTCGAAGTCGACCTCGGCCCAGCCCTGCGCCGCGCCGCGCCGCAGCAGCGTCCGCACGTCCTGCGCGCCGAGCAGCGCGCGCTCGTCGCTGCCGCGCCCGACCTTGACCGTGCTGTGGTTGGTCAGCCGCGGTGTGCGATCGAACAGCGCGACGCACAGCGCGTCGAGCAGCGTGCTCTTGCCCGAGCCGGTGTTGCCGACGATCGCGAACACGCCGGCCTCGCCGAGCGGCCCGCGCGCCAGGTCGATCTCGAACTCGCCGGCGAGGCTCGCGAGGTTGCAGCCGCGGATCGCGAGGATCTTCACGACGCCAGGTCCTCCCGGTCGCCCTGGACCTCGGCGAGCAACCGGTCGAACCCGGCGACCACGGCGTCGCCCGGCGGCCCGGCATGGTCGCGCGCCCACAGCCGCACGAACACCTCGCGCGGATCGATCTCGGCGAGCCGCTGCCGCACCACGCCGTCGCCCAGCGCCCCGCCGTCGCCTGTCAGCTCGACCCCCAGCCGCACCAGCCGCGGCCGCTTGCCCTCGAGCGCCGCCTCGATCGCCGCCCGCAGCTTCGGCTCGGGCCGCTCCAGCGCCACCACGATCTCGAGGTACGGCCGCGCCGGATCGCCCGGCACCAGCTGCGGCAGCCGGCCGAGCTCGGCCAGCACCTCGCCCAGCGGCGCCGCCCCGCGCCGCGGCACCCGCACGATGTCGATCACCCGCGGCACCAGCACCGAGCGCAGGTCGCGGATCCGCCCGCCGGCGAACTCGACCGCGACCACCTGGTTCTTGTAGCCCGCCTCGTCGAGCGCCAGCGGCAGCGGCGCCCCGGCGTAGCGGATCGAGTCGCGCCCGACCCGCTGCGCGCGGTGGATATGGCCGAGCGCGACGTAGTCGATGTCGTCGGGAAACAGCCGCAGCGGCGCCGACTCCTGCCCGCCGATCGACACCCGCCGCTCGCTCAGGTACTGCGCGTCGGCCCCGGCGACATACAGATGCCCCGTGACGATCAGCGCCTGATCCGGCCGCCGCCGCGCCCGCGCGCCCGCGATCACCTCGCCGTAGATCGCGCCCAGCGGATCATCGCCCTCGCCGCCCACCAGGTCGACCGGCCGCAGGAACGGCACCGCCGCCACCAGCCCGCGCCCGCCGGCCACCGGGAGGACGATGCGGTCGAGATCGAGCGCGCCATCGCCCAGCCGCGGCAGCCCGCCGACGACGTGCACGCCGAGCTCGCGCAGCACCGCCGACGCCGCGCCCAGCCGCGCCGGCGAGTCGTGGTTGCCCGCGATCGCGACGACATCGATCGCCGGCCGCGCACGCCGCACCGCGGCCAGCAGCTCGAACCACATCCGCTCCGCGCTCGCCGGCGGCGTCGCGCTGTCGAACACGTCGCCGGTGATCAGCAGGACGTCGGCCGCCTCTCGGACGCAGGTATCGACCAGCCACGCCAGGAATGCGGCGTGCTCGTAGTCGCGCGCGACCTCGCCCCGCAGCGTGTGCCCGAGGTGCCAGTCCGAGGTGTGGACGAGCCGCATCGCGGCGCATCCTGCCAGGGGGGTATGACCATCACTCCCGGGATCCGCGCTTCCGGTCAGCACCTCGCCGCAGTGGGTCTGACCAGCACCCCAGCAGAACGCCAACACGCGCGCTGGCTCCGCGGGTCTGGGTCCTTCGCTCGGGGGACAGCGAACCGCCGACGAGCGAACCACCTCCAGACCCAACACTCAACCCGGCCTACCCTCGAAGCCACACCTGTGGAAGCTACCTCGCGAAGTGAGCCAGCCCGCGTCGCTGCGCTGCGGATTGCCGTCGCCGCCAACCGATCAAAAGCACTGAGACGAGGTGCTAAAGGAAAGACCACGTACCTTGATGATGGCCTCCGTGTGCTCCTGCGCGGATCGGTCGCGAGTGAGCAGCGCGTCAACGCGACTATGTTGTGGCGGTCGTGTCAAGCACAGATCTCTCTCGTCCGGGGCGTTCTCGTCCGGTCGGGGGTGGCTACGGTCCCAGGGGAGGCTGGTGGGGTGGTTGGAGGTGTCTGGCTGTAGCAATCGACTATTCGCGCTCAGGGGGCGCAGTAGGGGGTCCGTTGGCGGCGGCGCACTCGAGGTCGCTCGGTTCTCGCCGGAGGTCCGACGAGCCGGGATCGCGTTGACCGCGCTCACCGCCTCTGGACAGCCATCACCTGGGTTCGAGGCACGTGACGTATGTGGGGCGCGCGCTACGTCGAAGCGCTCCTCTGCGCCGCTCGCTTGGGTTCGTACGTCGTCCCGTCGCGCCAGATCGCGAACAGGATCCCGGCGAGCTTGCGCGCCAGGGCGACGGCGGCGACCGGTCGGCTGCGCCGCTGGGCGATCTGGCTGGCCCACTCGAGCATCGGATGCGGCCTGCGAGCCAGCATCGCCGCCCACGCTCCTTGCACCAGGCAGCGTCTGAGCTCGCTCGGGCCCGCCTTGGTGATCCCCGTCTTGCCGCCGCGCGCACAGCTCGAGTGCTCTCCCGGCGTCAGGCCCAGGTAGGACTGCACCCGGTGCGCGGACGAAAACCGGCTCGGGTCGTCGATCGCTGCGACGAAGCGCAGCGCGATGATGGGCCCCACGCCCGGCACCGTCATCAGACGGCGGCACACCGGGTGCTCCGTCGCGAGCTAGCGAGCCTGCTGGGTGGCCGCCTTCACCTGCTCGGCGACCTGGGTCAGCATCGTGAGCTGCCGCTCGATGTGCTCGGGTAGCTCGCGCTCGCTGGCTCGCGCGTGGGTCCGCAGTCGCTCGGGCAGGGTCACCATCTTGCCGCCGGGAAGCTTCCACAGCTGCGTCCGCAGCCAGCCCCGGACGTTGTTGGACAGCGTCCGCTGCATCCCGACGAGCACGTCGCGAGCGCCGCAGATCGACTTGAGCTCGCGTGCCGCCGCCGACGGGATGTGGACCGACGGCACGTCCGTCTGCCACGACGCCTTGCTCAGCTGGCGGGCATCCCGCTGGTCGTTCTTGACCCCGTGCTCGCCCACTCCGAGCAAGCGCACCAGCGTCCCCGGGACCACCCGCACCTGGTGCCCTGCGGCGAGCGCTGCGTCGGCGATCTTGAACGCCTCCGCCGATGCCTCCATCACGACCCGACTCGTCGGCCAGGTCTTGAAGACCTCCGGTAACCTTCCGAGTCGAGAGCTTGCGCTCCTCGACGATGGTTCCATCCGGCTGGCGGATGGCGGATGCAGATCTGTGATTCCTTGCTCCCCAGATCGATGGCAGCATGTTGCATGGCTGTCCTCCAAGGTGTGCGCTTCGAGCGCGTTTCTCGTTGAGGCACGGTGTACCGCGACCTCGTTGCCGAGGAGGGCAGCCGCTTCTGCTCGTTGAGCAGGGGCAGCCGACGGCTGCCGCGTTGGCTCTTCAGCCGCAGCGAGGACGGAGTTTGGTCGGTCCGGCGTCATCCTTCCGACCTCCCCTTGAGAAGTTGACGGGCGAGGTCGGCCGCCATCGCGAGCGCCGTCGCTGTCGCCTGCTTCGCCAGGTCGACCAGGTGGGCCACGTGTTCGCGGCGCCGGCGATCACCGACTCGCTCGATCAGGTTGTCGGCGGCATGTAGCAAGGCATCGGCACGCGCGATCTGATAGCG